>JBEKIV010000362.1:0-17280 GCA_050011595.1 Tepidisphaeraceae bacterium | reverse complement strand
CATTGGCAATGTGCGACAGTTCGGGTGCGAGGGTGAAGAGTTCCAGGGCCACTTGGGCCAGTTCGACGCGGGCGACGGGGGGCAGGGCGCGCCATCCTTCAAGCTGTGCAACCTGATAGGCGGTGCGCTGATAGAGCACTCGCTGTAGGGCGGGGAAGGGGAGCTTCGCGGCTATTGCCGGCAGCGTATAGGCGAAGCGGTTGGAAGCCTGGATTCGGTTGAAAAGGACGAGGGTTCGCCCGGAGCGCTCCTGGGCAATGATGGCCGCAGTGGCCGCGGTGGCGCCGATGTCGGTGGGACTGGGGGTGGTGATCAGAACTACGACATCGGCGTTGCGCATGGCCAGAAGTGTGTCGGGGTGGTGGATGTTGGGGGGCGTGTCGATGATGACCAGCGGCCCGTCAGCCAGCTGTGCTTCAACGACCGGAAGCCCCATGTTTTCGGCAAAGGTGGTGGCGCTTCTTTGTGGATCGCGGTCCAGCAGGACTACGCGACGGCCTACCTGCTGGAGTGCCAGCGCCAAAAGCAGAGAGACGGTCGTCTTGCCCACGCCGCCTTTGCCGTTAATCAGTGCAAGGGTAAGGCTCATAAGGATGGTGCTGATGTTGCACAATGGCAATATGCCATTGTGCGATGATGCGACCTTAGCGCCGTCGCTCTTGCGGTGGCAAGCATTTTCCAAGCGAAAGAATGACTGGGCGGAGGAAAGGGTAGGGTAGCCAGAGAATCGTGTTGACAGATTTCAGGTGTAAGGGCAGAATACTGGACAACAACCGCAATTAGGGCTAATGTTATTAGCCTTAATTGACGATATCATCAAGTAACATGAAGACCAGCGATTTTCTAGCCCAGCGGCCTGTATTCACCACCGAGGAGTTTCGGGGGTTTCAGCAGGAACGCGGATCACACAGCCAGTGGACCCGCAAGGCGTTGCTCGCCCATTATCAAAAGCAGCAGCGGATCGTCCGCCTCCGCCGGGGAGTATATGCGGCTGTGCCGCCGGGTGCGACACCGGACGATGTTTCGGTTGATCCATATTTGGTCGCCACCAAGCTGGCGCCGGATGCAGTGCTTGGGTATCACACTGCCTTGGCGGTGCATGGCCGCGCGCACAGTGTCTCCGAGCGGTTTGAGTTTTTGACCAGCGCCGAACGTCGCGGCGTCAGCTTCCGGGGATGGCGTTTTCAGCCGGTGCTCTTTTCGGAAACATTACGCCGCAAGAAGAAAACCACGTTTGACGTGCAGACCCTCGAACGCTCCGGGCAGTCAGTTGCGGTGACCTCGCTGGAGCGGACGCTGGTCGATGTGCTGGACCGTCCGGACCTGGGGGGAGGGTGGGAGGAAATCTGGCGGTCGCTCGAATCGGTTGAGTTCTTCAATCTGGACAAAGTCATCAAATACGCGTTGCTGCTGGAGAACGCCACGACGATCGCGAAGGTTGGCTTCTACCTTGAGCAGCATCGGGACTCCCTGATGGTGGAAGAGCAGCATTTGGCAGCACTGCGGAAACATCGTCCGTCAAGCCCGCACTACCTGGAGCGGGGAAAGAAGGCCGATGTGAAATTCATCCCCGGCTGGAACCTGGTGGTGCCGCTGTCGGTCGCCGAACGCTCGTGGGAGATCGTGTTATGAGAGTCCCGCGATCACAGTTGCTCAAGGACGCGAAGTCGACCGGATGCCGTCCGGAGATTTTGGAAAAAGTCATTCACCTCCTCGGATTGCTGGAGGGATTTCAGGGCCATCCGTTTTTGAAGGACCGGATCGCGCTCAAGGGAGGGACGGCCCTCAATCTGTTTCTTTTCGACGTGCCGCGTTTGTCGGTGGACATCGACCTGAATTACATCGGCGCGGCGGATCGCGACTCGATGCTCGCGGAGCGTCCGAAAATCGAACAGGCGGTCCAGGCGGTGGCCAGTCGGGACGGGATGACGGTGACGCGCACGCCGACAGAAGAACATGCCGGCGGCAAATGGTTGTTGCGTTACGATTCAAGCATGAATGACACCGGAACGCTGGCGGTGGATTTGAACTTCATGTACCGCGTGGCGCTGTGGCCAGTTGTGCGACGAAACTCCCGACGACTCGCCGCGCATCAAGCGAAAGGCATTCCGATTCTCGACGTGCATGAACTGGCCGCGGGAAAATTGGCGGCGCTTTTCTCACGGCGGGCGAGCCGCGATCTGTTTGATGCGCATGGTCTGGTGTGCGGAAACGAATCACTCGATTGGAATTTACTTCGCGTCGGCTTCCTGGTGTACGGGGCGATGAATCGAAAAGACTGGCGAACGATCCGGCTGGAGGATCTCACCTTCGACCGGCGGGATTTCGAAAATGAGTTGCCGCCGGTCCTTCGGCATCTTGATACCTCAATCTCGCTGGATGAATTTGCGGAACGACTTCGGACCGGGTGTCGTGAAAAACTTGCCCCGCTTTTGGCGTTCACGAAACGTGAACGTGAATTCCTGGATCGGCTGCTCGATCATGGCGAGATTGTTCCTGAACTGCTGACGGCCGATGCGGCGTTGGCGGCACGCATTGCGGCTCACCCGATGCTGCAATGGAAGGCATTGAACGTGAAGCAGCACAAGAAGAAGGCCTGATTCATATCGCATTCCGAATGGTCAATCATTCCTTGGGAACCATTCAAGGGACAGAAAACCGGCGATTTTGCTTCTCACTGACGATCAAGGCGTTGCATAAGTGCCCGGCGCCTGCCGCGTCTTAGTTGTCCAAACAATTTCCGGGAAACGTCTTGGTTGTCCAAACCCAATTCAGCCAAACGTCTTAGTTGTCCAAACCCCGAAACACGACTCGGCGTCTTAGTTGTCCAAACAATTCCCACTATTTGCAGCTACGCTCCGTTGACCTTTTTGGGCCGGCCCAGAGACGGTCTCCATGATGCGGAAAATAAGACGGGCGGTTGGATTCTTCGTCGCCTTTCGCTCCTCAAGAACATCACCCTTCGCCTCGGCAAGAAGACCTGTAAATCGCGATGTTCCGAGAATGGCCTTGGCGAGTTCAAAGAAGCGTTGATTGCGCGCGACCTCGACGTTGGCGCTGGCGAGAAGTTCCCGTTCGTAATCCGACAACGGGCTGATGTTGGCCAGGGCGATATCCAAATGTTCCCGGCTTCGTCCGCTGTCGAGGTACGCCCTGATGAGTTTGGAATTCCCTTGGCCCGTTCGCCTGGGTGTCTTCTCGATCCATGCCTGGAGTTTCCAGTCCATGCGGTCCTGGGTTTCCGCAAGCGCCACATGGAACCGGCCGGACAATGTTTCCACGCCGTCGAGTTGTTTCATGATCGGATGGGAATTCTGGGTGAAGAGTTTGTGCCGGCGGTTCTTTTGCAACGGATCAGGAAACGAGACTTGCTCCAGGAGCTTCGTCAGGGAAATCTCAAACGGATTGTCCGCCGAATGATGATGGGCCCGGCTGGGGATGTACAGGTAGATCGCCTGGGCCAGGGGCGAGCGAATGGAGGTAAAGACATCAAGTTTCAGGTGCTGGAGTTCCGTGATACGGTGGAGCAGTCCGTAAAACTCCGGTGAGAGCGTGCAGCCGTTGAACCACATTTCGAGCTGTGCGGATTTGGCCAGAGAAGAATCCCGCCTGCGGATCGGCCGCTTTTCGATGTCGATGTGTTCGATGAGCCGGTACTCGTGAGCAATGTTGGATTTCAGATCCGTGACCCGGATGTAGGAGTCGAGAAGATCGGCGACGATCTCGGAAATGGCACGGGCGTAACGGCCCCCGTTGGTCCGCGCATATCGGCGGCAGAATTCATTGAAGGAGAACCGCAGTAGGCGGGTGTCCTCAAAGGGATCGCGAAAACTCAGGAGCGAAAAGATGGCACGGGCGTGACGCACGTCCAACGCGGGCGGTTCGAGATTGCGGCGCATGGGATGGAATCCACCGATGAGGTAGCGCCGATCGGCGATGGTCACTTCGCGGGGGCCGGTCTGCTTGGCAGCGGCGAAGACCGGTCCGAGAAAATAATCCCGTGGCGCGGCGACCAGGTGTGGCGGAAGGGTGGGGGACCTTCGTGAAGCTGCGGCTCTGGATGTCGGCGACGGCATAGACGGCGCCCCGCCTGCTGGGGCGGTGCGCTCAATCTTCGACACTGACATAAGACAGGATAGGAGACAAGCGAAATGAACACGGCGACGGGGTAGGAAGGGAGATGAGTCTTTAGAGACGAGCCTTACATGCCGTTAAGTTGATCTTAGCCTAAAGAGAGGAGAACGCCATATTCATAAAGTTCCAGTCAAACTTCGGCCGGCAAGGTTTCTCGCTGGGAGAGCTCTTGGTGGCACTGGGCATATTGGCTTTGCTGGCAGCATACATTGTTCCGCGGTTTCTGAATAGTCAGCAGGCCGCGGAAGATACGGCGGCGCAGGCAATCGCCGATAATCTCAACCACACTTACGCGGACTGGGTGGCTGCAGGCGGACAAGTAGGATCGTACAATCACACTACAGGAACAGGCCGGGCCCCCCAAACTTCAGATCTTCTCTACGTGCTTTCGAGTGAGGGTCCGGTCGGCCAAGGTTCAAATCCGGCAGCCTATGACGGGGGCACTTCGAGCAATGTGCGGACAACTCTGCCCTCTGACACCATGCAGCAGTTGGCGGCAAGCGCCGGCAGCGGCGCCACCCTTTTTTCGGTAACGATGAGCGGGACGTATACGGTCGCTTTTGTGACTGACGGCAGCGCCGCCGGCAGTGGAACGTTTTATGTTACACCCCTGAATGCCACAAATGGCTTTGTGGCGCCCCACAACCTTAGCAATTTGACCATGAAAGGATTTAACAAGGCGTATAATCAGTCCGCCCCCAGTCCTTATGACCTTGCCAACGTCGGAGTTGTCAATTTGGTTGATTTCACCCTTATAGCGGCGAATGCGACAGTTTTGCAGTCGCTGGGGGGCTTTAAGGATTTACCACATTGACCACGGCAATTACGACAAACGAAATGAACACGGCGAGAACGCAACGCGAGGAACTCTGTCCTGAAGAATTCGTGCAGGACGGTGAGGAGAAGGAAAAAGAGTGGGGGAGGGGGCGAGAGAAAAACTTGAGGACTTGATGGTTGTCTCTCGCCCCGAATTTGTCCGCAAGTCGGAGTCTGCTGTCTGTGTTTCCGCCAAACCCTTGTCAAGTGGATTCCTGAAATTTCGCGGTGTTTTTAATCGCTCCGCGCGGCGCCGCGCGGGCGCGTTTTGCTTTTGATTGCGGCGGCTGTATTCGGGTTGCGATCGGCGATCTTGAAAACCCGCGTAAACTATCGCCCGCGATTATGGACGGACGATGCGTTCAAGCAGGTCAGGAGGATGGATTTTCATCGCCTTGCAGAGGCGGATAAATATCGCGACGGTGGGCTGGCGCTTCCCGCGTTCGATGTAGTTGACGTACTCGCGGGAGACAGACGCTTTCGCCGCAAGTTTTTCTTGCGTCAGTCCAGCCGCGATCCGGGCTTTTCGTAGCTCTTGTGCCAACACCCTTGCGGACGATAGCTCTTGACGGGCCAGCGGTCAGTGTACTATAGTACACGCACGCCCTCACTGACGTGGGAGGTCGCTTTTGTTCGCGGATGTCCGAAATTTCCAGCAGGCAGTTTGGCCTAATCGTGGCCTTTCTGATCCCAGGCTTCATCGGCTTGGCTGGCGTTGCGCCGCTCATGCCCGTCGTGGGCGAATGGTTGCGGCCCGCCAACTTGGGGGTAGGGGATTTCGGAATTGGGCCGACGGTCTACGCGATCATGGCCGCAACCGGCGTTGGGATGATCGTCAGTTGCATCCGCTGGCTGGCAATCGATCATCTTCTTCAATGGACGGGGGTTCGGTCGCCGGCGTGGGATTTCCGGCAACTGGAAAATCGTCTGGCGGCTTTGGATTACCTGTCCGACAATCACTATCGGTACTACCAGTTCTACGCCAACACGCTCGTCGCCATTTTGTGGGCGTATCCCGTCAATCGCTCCTTACAAACGTCGCCGCTCCTAGGTTTTGGCACGGACCTCGGCGTGGCCATTCTTTGCATCGTGCTTTTCTTGGGCTCCCGCGATGCCCTGTCGAAGTATTACGCCAGAAGCGGTCAGCTTATCGGCGAAGTCGCGGAGAAAGTGGATGAAACCATGACAAACGGTTTAGGTCATCACGAGGAAAGCGGATCAAAGTCACAAAAAGACCGGCAGGCGAAACCTCAGCACAAGCCGCAGCCGGAGAATAAGCCGTCGCAAGCGGAAGTGAAGGGGACTCAATCCCCGAAATGACCGGATTGCCCGTCGAGAAATAAAGCGATTTAGGCGAGAGGAGAAGGTGCGTCATGCGGACGTTTCGATCAATCGGGACTTCGTTGTTGTCGGCGGCGATGAGAGCTATCGCACCCAGACTTAATAACTATTGGTGCAAGAATCGTGGTATCCCCAAAAACGCGGCTGCGATGCTCGGTCTGATTTCCGCAGTCGGGTTGAACGCAACATCCGCGAAAGCCCAAACGATTACGATAGAGGCTTCTGGAACGCTCACCACGCTCTATAGCGGAACGTCGGTGGATGGCTTGCCGATTAATAACACGACCGTCGCCTCCCTTTCGACTTCATTGGGCGGCGTGTTGGACTCACCTTCGGGAGAATATGTCAATTGTGCCGTGACAGCTACAACCTTTACTCTAACAACCGGAGCCGATTCGCGAACTTATACTTTTGGTGACATCGACGCGGACATTGCGGACAATGTGTCTGGACAGGATTCCATAGCCGTTCAAGACGACGAGTGGTTCAATTGGGCGTCAGGTTGGAACACGGGTAACGTGCAGGACTACAATGAAGTTGGGCTGTACGGGACTTATCCAGTGACCCAATTTACTGGTGAATCATTGGATCAGGTGGCTAATCTGACCAGCGGTGGATACATCTACGCGGTAAACGGAAGTATCTCGGCTGCCTTCAATTTCCAAAATATCTCTGTGACCATCCTTGGAGCGGGCCTCGATCCCAACGCCGTTCCAGTCGCCACGGCGACTTCGACGCAGACGGCTTCTGTCGCCGGCAACTATTCTACTCCCGGCACGGGGCAGACGTTCACTTATGCTGCCTATGAAATCCTTCCCGGTGCGGTGGCCAGCCTTGCTCTGGGCGACACGCTCGATCTCACGAGCGGCCCGCTCTACATTGCCGCGGGCGGAACGTTCAACGCCAGCGGCACCGTGAACGGCAACATCATCAACGCCGGCCTGGTTCACATTACGGCGCCCAGTTTCAGCACGTTCACCAATCAGGGCACCGTTGTGTTTCAGCCGCCAACGGGCGGAGCAACCTATTCCTTCCAGAGTTTTACGAATGATGCCGGCGGCACCTTTTACGGAGGAGGGGAAGCGGCCAGTCCCGTTGTCATCAACCTCCCGGCGGGGCAAGCGCTCCAGAATGAAGGCGAAGCAGTTGTCGGCGACCTGACCGTTAATGGAAGTTACACCCAGACGTCTACCGGCGAAACGCTCTTTGACCTCGGCGGTCCCGATCCGATCTACGGATACAGCCAACTCACCGTGAATGGCACGGTCGATCTCGCCGGAACCATTCAAACGGACTATATCAACGACTTTTACCCTACGGTTGGCGAGACATTTGACCTTTTGATTGCCAGCGGCGGCATCATACTCAATCCAGACTTCACCGGGATGCCGCAAGAGCCAGGATTCAGTTATGCCCTGGTCGATGACGACACCGTTTTCGAAGCGACGTTTACCGGCGTGGTCCCCGAACCCGCCGCACTTTCCCTCCTCGGCGTCTGTGGCCTCGGTCTTCTGCGCCGCCGCCCAAGTTGCGGACGCGAGCGGATCGAACGGCGATAACCGCCTTGCGCGAATCAGTCGCGGACATCGCTGGGTCAGATCGAAGGATCACACCACCACGCTCGGTACTGGTTTCGCGCACAATGTTTATTATGTTTAGTGTGTGCTAATCTCGATGTGGCCCGTTTCCCGGCACGCAGTGGTGTTGTTCAACGGAAGCCCTGTCAGTGAGGCGGTGGGAATCAGCACAGAAGAATTGACTTTGTCGGATCGCCGCCTGATTGGAGTTCTTCCTCAGACTGGTATTCGGTAACCGCTTCGGCCGAGAGAACCGCGACCCTTCCGTCGGATCGGCGGAAGACGACAAGCCAAATGCCACCTCCGGACTGCCACGTCCTACCGCCCAAAATCTCGGCCAGTTTGGTTGCTTCGATTTCGTTCATAAAAGTATGTCCGCTTTCGACAGGAAGCATAGTCACGACGCCGAACGACTCAAGGGGAATCAGGCCAAATCCTCGTGCTGAGTTTCTACTTCGGGGAAAGCTGAAAATCCATGCCGTAACTGGCAACCTCCTGGCATTTGTTCCGCGCTGTCTGCCAGTCCTCGTCGGAGCCATCACTGCCAACCTGTAAGGCATCACCCAAGTGATGCTTGAAGACGATAAGGGCAAGTTGGACGCAAAGATCGTACGGAAGGCGCTCGGTTTTGCAGAATGACCGAACGATTCTGCGTCCATGACGGTCAAATTCGACCTGATGAATCTCGAATCGTTCACAGCTGCGGGGCTGCGCGCCGTTGAACGCGAGAACATCCGGACGGAAAATCGGCGTGCCATTGCCATCTGGTCCGGCCAACGGGATGTTTACGTTCCCGAGAATGCGCGAGCAGTCTTCCACCGCTTGGGTAAATGCCGGTGCGGGCAATTCGGTCTCGCGCTGCCAGTGGTGCGTCCAGCCCATGAAAATCAGTCTAGGAATTCGATGTGGGCGTTGCAAACTCGTTGTGCGCGCTCGGAAGTGTTAAAATGCTGTAAGATTTTGTGTGCGAGAGGATGTCGGATTCCCCGGATGCGGGAGGGTCGTTTTTTGCTCGTCGGCGTTTCCCGTCTTTGATAGGCTTTTGACCGAGAGTTCCGTTTGATGAAAGATTTCACCTGCATCGATCTATTCTGCGGCTGCGGTGGGTTCAGCCTAGGCATGCAGCGTGCTGGGTTCCGGGTTCTCGCAGCGATCGATTTCAATTCCGAGGCCATACAGGTTTTTCAGAGGAATTTTGCGGAAGTGCCACAGGTGTTGAAAAGGGATCTGACCACGTTTGATCCTGTGGAGTTGGCGACGCTGATCGACACAAGGGAAGTCGATGTCGTTGTGGGCGGACCGCCGTGCCAGGGATTTTCAAATGTTCGGCAACGCGACGGGGCAAACCATGGACCGCGTTTGGTGGAGGATGGGCGCCGATACCTTTATCGGACGTTTCTCGATTACGTAGAATACTTTAGCCCGAAGGTTTTCGTAATGGAGAACGTGCTGGGCATTCGCTCCGCAGCCGGCGGAAAATACTTTACGAAGGTCCAGGAAGAAGCGCGGAAAATGGGATACCGCGTGCATTCCCAAATTGAAAAGGCATATGCACTGGGTGTGCCTCAGAAGCGGCAACGCCAGCTTATTGTTGGCACCCGGCTTGATTTACCCGAGTATTTTCGGGGCGAGCTTAGACCGGTGCCACGCGCGATGTCCTCCCCTACCCTTGGCGCCGCGATTTGCGACCTTCCAGTGATCCGGGCCGGCGGCGGTGAGGAAGTGACTGATTACGACATGGACCGACGTAAATTGCACGTGGAGAAATACGGGCGTCGTTACCTTTATGAAACCTTGGAGGTGCAGCATGCCTCCAAGCTGACGGCGCATCGTGCCCGTCCGCATAGTGACCGCGACCTGCGCGATTTTTCCAGGCTTCGGGAAGGTGAGCACTGCACGACAGCCATGAAGCGCGGCGAGAAATTCGAATTCCCTTATGACAAGGGATCCTTCAAGGACCGTTACACGCGGCAGCATCGCGACGCACCATGTTCAACGATCGTGGCCCATTTGAGCAAGGATGGTCTGATGTTCGTTCATCCGACCCAAAACCGTTCACTGACTGCCCGAGAGGCCGCACGTGTGCAGAGTTTCCCGGATTGGTTTGAATTCCCAGTAGCGCGCACACACCAGTTTCGTGTCATCGGTAATGCTGTTCCACCGCTTGTGGCGGAAGCTGTTGGCTTGGCGGTGAAATCCTATCTGGAGAAGAACATGTCAAACAACAAGGTTGTTCGGCCGAAAGGACGGTGGCTTCCCGTGGACGAGTTGGAGGCGGTTCAGGCGATACAGTCGCTTGTTCATGCCGCGAAGGAGAAGAACATTCAAAGAGTCTCCCCCGCGGAATTTCTGCGGGGCTGGTACTCGATATCGTTTCTCTTTTCGGGACTGCATCCTGACAGTGCGCTGGAGCACGGCGACAAAGTGTCGAGCCGGCTCGAAATGCCCGCGATTGGCAGCATCGACCTGCGTCACCTTGCCCGCCATTACGTTCGGAGTGGGTGGCCCGTGGCGCTCGCTCCTGTGGCCAAAGATGCCTGGCGGCGCTATCAAGCCGGGGAATTGAAAGACGATGAATTTTATTGCAGTCGGGCGGTGCTGGCCGGCATGGTTCATCGTAACCCCGGCTTGCTAGACGATGTCGGGCAGAAAACGGAGGAGATGCTGGCGTGAAGTCTGCATCAGAAAATGGAAATTCAGATGGGGGATAACGATTCGGATATTGTTGAACCACGTGCCGCGGCTCTGATCGAGTCTCTTCGCGCATTTGGTTACGATCTCGCAACGGCGTTGGCGGACCTTGCTGATAACAGCCTCTTTCACCAATCGCACTCGATATCCGTGCACTTTCATTGGGCTGGTGAACATTCAGCCATCGCGATTGCCGACGATGGAGACGGAATGGATGAGCCGACGCTGACGGATGCGATGCGGGTTGGAAGCCGAAATCCGCGTGAAACGCGTGATCCGACGGATTTCGGTCGCTTTGGGCTTGGTTTGAAAACGGCTTCATTCTCGCAATGCCGACGGGTGACGGTGTTCACGCGGCGTGACGGTGGCGAGCCTCTGGTGCGTTGTTGGGATCTTGACCATGTGGCTGATACCAACCGCTGGCATCTGCTGCGAACTCCGTCGCAGATTGCAGCCACGCTCGCCGCGAAACTGGGCGATGCGAAGCATGGAACAGTTGTTGTCTGGGAGGCTCTCGATCGAATTGCCTCCGGCACATCAACGGACGACGATGCTGATGAGGACGCATTTCTGAGGCTTGCGGAGCATGTGGGCGAGCATTTTGGAACCGTATTCCACCGGATGATGACGGGCAGGGATGCGGTGGCATTTTCGCTCAACGGAAACCCAATCAAAGCTTGGGATCCGTTTCTGCCGGATATGCCCGCAACACAGCGGCTCGCTGTGGAGAAACTCCGCTTCCAAGGGCAGATTGTCGAAGTTGAGCCGTTTGTTCTTCCGCATCTCTCGAAATTGGACCCGGACGCCCATGGGCGAGCGGCCGGTCTGCGTGGGTGGAATGCTCATCAGGGTTTTTACGTTTATCGAAATCGTCGTCTTATCGTGCCGGGTGACTGGCTCGGGATTAAAGGATGGCGACAGGAGGAACACTATAAGCTCGCCAGGATTCGTGTTGACCTGCCGAACTCGTTGGACCACGAGTGGGAGATTGATGTTACGAAATCCCGAGCAAGGCCGCCGGAGAAACTCCGCCGTGAATTGGCCCGCATCGGTGAGCGCACGCGCAGCATGGCCAAACGCATTTATTCGTACCGGGGGGCAAAGCTGATTCCGGCTGCGGGGGCGGAGCGGGTCTTTCTCTGGGAGCAGAATGCGAGGCACAATCAGGTTTTCTACCGTCTCAACCGTGAACACCCTCTTCTCAAGCAGGTGCGTGGGATGTGTACTGACATTCCGAAGTTCAGTGCACTTCTGCGGATGATTGAGGAGACGATTCCCATACCACTGATCACCATCACAGACCGAGAGAGGCCAGACCAGACTATCGGTCCGTTTGAGTCGGCGCGAGAATCTGAGATTCTGGATGTGATGCGGCAGGTGTTTGCAGCACTCCGCGGCGGGGGCTTGTCACGGAAGGAAGCGTTGTTAAGACTCGCGCATTTCGAGCCATTTCCGAGGTTTCCACAGCTACTGCAGAACATCGAGGAAGAGGAGGATGAGAAATGAGCAGCGCGTTTGACCATGCCCGATCCATAGCGGTGACGCTGTTGCATCACCAGCCGGTCCGCACGCCCGAGGTCATACGTGCGCAGGTCGCGCTTGCGGTGCAAACCACGCGCGCCGCAGGAATGGGTGAGGTCAACACGGAGGCACTCGTGGCACAACTCATGCACGAGGCCAACGTGCAGGTGCCGGATGCAACACTGATGGACGATCCTGATGATCACATCGAATGGCTGACGGCCCGCCGTGGCAGCATCGACTGGAAATTTTGGAATCGATACAAGGAATTCCTGGAGCATGGAAAGAAGCTTCCGGAAGCATCGGTCAGCTCGTTGGGGAAGCTGACTGATGACATTCTGAGCAGGCTGGAAGATCCGGACAGGCCGCCAACATGGGATTCGCGCGGCATGGTTGTGGGAAGCGTGCAATCGGGAAAGACGGCCAATTACTGTGGACTCATCTGCAAGGCCATTGATGCGGGATATCGTGTCATTGTTGTGCTGGCGGGCATGCACAACAATCTGCGGAGTCAGACCCAATACCGACTTGACGAGGGGGTTCTGGGTCGCGACAGCCAGAAGGATCGTCATCTCAATCAGGCAAACAGTCTCATTGGGGTGGGCAAATTGTTCAAACAACTTCTCCAAGTCACGACCCTTACCAGCAGCCTTGATGATGGGGACTTCAAGGCACCGAAGGCGGATACCAGTGTGGACATTGGTGGGGTTCCGGTCGTTCTTGTCATCAAGAAAAACGGAAGCGTCCTTAAAAACCTGCTTAAATGGGTTCTACACGTCCGTGGTCAGGAAGTCGCGGGAAGCAAACGGAAAATCATCCGGGACGTACCGCTGCTGGTAATAGACGACGAGGCGGATAACGCCTCCATCAACACCAAGGATCGAAAGGGCAAAAAGACGGACGAGAACGATGTGACCGCGATCAACGGCCGAATCCGCGAACTCCTGGACGCGTTCGAAAAGAGGGCGTACGTGGGCTACACGGCGACTCCCTTCGCGAACATCTTCATCAATCCTGAAGCGGAAACGCCAAAGCATGGCGAGGACCTCTTTCCCCGCAGTTTCATTCTCAATGTGTCTCCGCCATCAAACTACATCAGCCCGTCGCGTGTTTTTGGACTCGACGGGGACCCGGATTCCGGAATTGAATCCAAGCCAGCGCTTCCGCTTGTTTGTACGGTAAATGACCATGAAGATGTATTTCCGCCGAAACACAAGAAAGACCTTGACATTGGTGAACTGCCGGCCTCGCTGACGCATGCGATCCATTGCTTCGTGCTCGTTTGTGCGGCAAGACGTGCGCGAGGCCAAAGCACACAGCACAATTCGATGCTTGTCCACGTGACACGGTTCGTGGACGTCCAACACCAAGTGGCCCAACTCATTCAACAGCAGATTGACAGCATTCGTCGTCGTCTTGCGATCGGGGAAGGTGAACGACAACAGACGCTTCTCTCCGAGCTAAATAAAATCTGGAAGGATGACTTTGAGACGATCAGCGGCAAGATTCGAGAGATGTCCCCCGATGATAACCTGCACGCGGTGAAGTGGGAGCAGGTTGTCTCCGAATTGCCGGAGGCGGCCGCACGCGTCGAACTGAAGGAAATCAACGGTCACGCGACCGATGTGTTGGATTACGTCTCTCATCCTAAGGGAATCAACGTAATTGCGGTGGGCGGGGATAAATTGTCCCGTGGCCTAACGCTTGATGGGCTTTCAATCAGCTACTTCCTGCGCGCGTCGCAAATGTATGACACGCTTATGCAGATGGGCCGCTGGTTTGGCTACCGACCTGGGTACCTGGACCTGTGCCGTTTGTTTACCACGGACGATCTGCGTAAATGGTACCGGCATATCGCGCTCGCTGAGGTCGAGCTTCGTCGCGAATTTGATCGCATGAAGGCGGCCGGCCTGACGCCGCGTCGCTACGGGCTGCGGGTGCGCGAACATCCGGATGGTCTGCTCGTGACGGCCATGAACAAGATGTCGCACGCGCAAACCCAGCATTTGTCCTACGCGGGACAGCTTGTTCAGACATCCCATTTTGTGACAAAACCGGATGTGGTTCGGAGTAATGCGCAGATTGTGGAGAAGTTCCTGGACGGATTGGGAGGCCGCGGGACCGCAATTGAGACCCGAAGCGCGTGGCTGTGGAAGGTGACGCCGGTTCAATTGATTGACGGCCTGCTGCATGATTTTTCATTTGCTTCCGAAGGCTGGCGACTTCAAAAGCTTGAATTGATGGAATTCATAAAGAAGCAGGTTGGCGCTGGCGAGTTGATCACTTGGACTGTGGCTTTGATAAATACGGCAGGCAAGGCGGAAGCGCACAAAATCGCCGGTTGCGAGGCTGGACTTGCGGTGCGGGCGCCGGAGGAGGGTTCGTGGGACACTGGCCAGATTCCGTCCATCTATGCAACGCGGAACGCGAATATTCAGAGTCCGTCTCATCAGGCTCTCGATCTCGAACAAATGATGCTGGATCAGACGTTGCTCGCAAATCTTCTCGCGAAGCGTGCGGTGGAAGGCGGCGGCCCACTCTTTTCGGCCACAGAGGAGGAACTCCTGACCAAATGCTGCCGAGAAAAAACAACGCTGGCGATAGCCGCCGAGCGGCTGACGGCAATGAGAAAGCCTTCGGAGGCTGGAGAATCCAAACGTTCCCGCATCAACGGGGAGGTCAGCCGGCACCTCCGGCCCAAAACCCACGGGCTTCTGATGATTTACCCCGTTGTACCGACATCAGGGCTCTGGCCGAAGAACGAAGCGCCGTTCATGGGACTGGCGTTTAGTTTCCCGTCAAGCGATACGGCTCGGTCGGTGGACTACAGGGTCAACAAGGTTTGGCAGGAGACGTTCCACGACGAGGATTATATCGATGCAGATTGACGAGCTATGGGCAGCGTTGGAGGCGGACGCGGTCGGTGGAAGCGCTGGCAGCGGTGGGTGGCTGTTGCGTCTTGCCCGATCGGTGGCTGGCTGCCCGCTGTTTGTTGGTTTGGAACTCGCCTCTCGCCGACGCGCGATTCTCCTGCAGCTTCCGGAAGACACTTTGCCGGCGCGACGCCTCTGGCCGCGATCCAAAGGCTTGGAGCCCCTGGCGGTTTCCGTCGAAGGAAATTCTTATTTCGGTGTGGTATTGAAGGAATCACGGTTTTTGGATGTCTTTACGGCGTTGGCCGAAGATTTGGCCCGACGAGTCAGCGAGGTGGATAATTCAGAGTCGCACGCCCGCGTATTCCTTGGCCAGCTTGCCCGGTGGCAAAAGTTCCTTTCCGCTTCAGTTGACGGGCTGAGCGAGGAATCTCAACGGGGCCTTTGGGGCGAACTCCGTTTTCTCCGCGAGCAACTTCTTCCGGCGCTTGGGCCATCGGCGGTCAGCGGTTGGAAGGGTGGAGAACGGGCACACCAGGATTTTCAGTTTCAGGAGGCCGCTGTCGAGGTCAAGACAACGCTGGCAAAACAGCCCCAGATCGTGCGTATTACGAGTGAACGCCAGTTGGATTGCACCGCGTGGAAGGTATTGTTTCTGAATGTGATCTCCCTTGATATGAAGGACGGCGTCGGCGAGACATTGCCCGCGATGGTGGCGTCACTGCGTGCGAAGATGGCGTCAGACGCCACGGCCAGCGAGCAGTTTGAGGATGAGCTTCTTATGGCGGGCTTTCTGGATGCTCATGCCTTGCGCTACTCCGGACGTGGCTATACTGTGCGTTCAGTGAATTCATTCCGCGTGAGTCCGGGATTTCCGTGTTTGGTGGAGGCTCAGATGCCAGTCGGGGTGGGCGATGTCAGTTACGACCTGACAGTGGCCGCGTGCGAGCCATTCAAGGTAAGCACGGATGCCATCAGTGCGTCGCTGGTGTCGAGCCAAAATCCGACGCATGGGAGGAGAAAACGTGGCTGATTTGCAGCAATTCGCCCAGGATTTGCATCAGGAAGTGCTGGTGAAGTGCGCGGATGCGAATTCGCCGCAAATGCGGGAGGATGCGTTTACCGAGTGTGTTCTTGAGCGCCTTGTCGAACACAATGAAGTCGATGGCGTGGAGGTTCTGCCCTGCCTGCGATGGGATTCAAGGGGACGGTTTCCGGCGGCAAAAATCAACGCGTGGGCATTGTCCGGTGACGGAGCAACACTGGACCTTTTTGTGACCCTTTACCAAGGCAGCGGAAATCCTGATGCGGTTTCGAAGCCGGATGTTGCGAGGTACTTCGGATTGGCGCGGGGTTTCCTGCGGAGATCGATCGATGGATTCCACACGGAATTGGAGGAAGCGCACGAGGTCTTTGAGGCGGCAAGACGTATTCATGAATCGAGAGAGTACCTCGTCACAGTGCGGCTTTTCTTCATCACCGATGGAGTTGTCGGCTCGCGCGCAATTGAAGTGGAGGAGGAGCAGCTTCCGGGCCTGGAGTTGCGATACGTATTGTGGGACTTGGAAAAGCTCAGCCAGTTGCATGTCGGACAAAGGGAGACGATTGAACTGGATTTCGCAGGCCTTTATGGCGGTGCAATTTCATGCATTCTCACCACGGACAGCACAAACGAGTATCGCACCTTCCTTGGATTCTTTCCGGCGCCACTGCTGGCGAGAATTTACGGCGAATACGGCCAGCGACTTCTGGAGAGAAACGTCCGTGCCTTCCTGCAGACGAAGAACAAGGTGAACAAGGGGTTGCAGAAGACGCTGGGCGAGGAGCCGCATCGTTTTCTGGCCTACAATAATGGCCTGTGTTGCACGGCGGCCGAAGTGGATGTGGAGTTGGGCCGGAATGGCCATGCGCTGCTCAATCGCGCAAAAGACTTTCAGATTGTCAACGGCGGACAGACGACCGCCAGCATATTTCATGCGTGGAAGAAAGAGCACAAGGACATCTCCGGTGTAGTGGTGCAGGTCAAGCTGACTGTGCTCACAGAACCGGGGAAGACATCCGAATTTGTGCCTCTGATCTCAAAATATGCAAACAGTCAGAACAAGGTGAATGCCGCGGACTTCTCGGCCAACGGCAAGTTCCATCAGGAGTTGGAGGCCCTATCCCGGACCATTTGGTCCGTACCGAAAAGCGGATTGGATCGCGGCACGCACTGGTATTACGAACGCGCGCGAGGCTCCTACCTGGACGACAAGTCGCGGCAGGGAACACCGGGTCAACAGAAGGAGTGGGCTCGCCAGAATCCTCCCCAACAGAAGTTTACGAAA
>JBEKIV010000361.1:0-4539 GCA_050011595.1 Tepidisphaeraceae bacterium | reverse complement strand
CCGTGCAGAAGGGTTTTGCCCGCGGCAAATCGCTGGGCGTGCCGACCGCCAATCTCAAATGCGACGACCAACTCATCCCCGCCGACGGCGTTTACGTCGGCCGGTGCGCCGTCGCCGGCAGGGTTTATCCCGCGGCCGTCAGCATCGGCACGATGCCGACTTTCGGCGACTGCGACCGGCAAATCGAAGCCCATCTGGTCGGATTCGACGGCGACCTCTACGGCACAGCGCTCAGCGTCGAAATGGTCGACTGGATTCGCCCCCAGCGAGCCTACGACGGCATCGAGCCGCTGATGCGCCAGATTCAAAAGGACATCGCTCAAACCGTCCGTGGATTTGGCAGGGACTCCTCGCGGCCGATCGCCTCGACGCGTTTGCCCGCTTCCAATCTCGGCCGCTTCGCCTAGAATCCATGGAAGCTATGGAATGCCTGCCTCCATTTCTCGACGTTGAGACCCTACTGGAAGCCAGCGAGCCGCGGCCCAGGACGCCCTGGCTGCATTTTCTCATCGGGGGATTCGTGCTGACGATCGTTCTATCCTGGCTTGTCGGTCACTCGTCGCAAACCGCCCAAACGCAGGACCTGCTCGAATCGGTGATTGCCTTCGGACTCATGGGTTTCGTAGGCAGCATCACCCTGGCCGGATTGGTCGGCGTTCGCCGGGCTCGCGCCGAGCAGGCCGCCATCGGCGCCGTTGACGAATTGATCCAGCTTCGCCGCTGGCCCGAGGCGGGCTTGCTGTTGCAAACGCTCCTGTCTCGCCCGGCGCGTTCGCCCCTGGCGCGGGCGCAGGGGCTGCTTTTCCTGGCCATGGTCCTGGCACGCTATCACCGCTTCGAAGATTCCGTCTCCGTTCACGACTACATCCTCGGCGAGATACCCCTGGATGATGCGACCGATCACGTCGTGCGGCTTGGCCGCGCCATGGCCCTGCTTCGCGAGGACAATCTTCTCGATGCCGACCGCGCCATTTCCGAGCTGCGCCGCTCCAGCCGCGGCGTCGAATCCGCCGGCCTGGCGCTCGTGGAAATCTACCGCGACGTGAAGACCGGCCATCCCGCCGAGGCCGTCGAAATGTTCGAAAAGCGCCGCGACGTGCTGCGCCGGCAACTGGGCCATCGGCTCGCCGATGGTTGGGCGTTGGCCGCGCGGGCTTACGACCTGCTCGATCGCCCGGGCGACGCCCAGGCCGCCTACGAAAACGCCACCGTTCTGATGCCCTTGGCCGAACTGACCCGCCGTTATCCGGAAATCACTCCCCTGGCGTCGAAATACAAGCCCGCGCACGCGCCGGCGGAGGTGGCATAAGCAATGCTTCCCGTCGATGTGGCCATCACCCGATTCCGACGCGATCTCACCATCGCCGCCCTCGTGCGCATCTCCCTCCTCGCTGCCGCCATGGTTTGCATCCTTGCCGAGCCGGTGTTTCATCAGAACTGGATGTACGTTCTGTTGCTCGTTGGCGGAATTTGGGTCTTGCTCAGCTACCGTTCCATGCAGGGAACCAGGATCGCGGCGGATTCCCCCTCGCTGATCGCCGCCGGCGAATTCGATCGCGCCGAAAGCCACATCGACGCCTCCCTCCGCTCCTTTTCACTTTTCCGCAACGCCAAAATCCTCAGCCTGCATCATCTGGCCGTCCTCAGACACGCCCAGCAGCGCTGGCGCGAATCCGCCCTGCTTTCCCAGGCCGTGCTGTCACAGAAGCTGGGCAACATGCAGGGATTGGCGCGGAATTCCCTGTTGCTCCTGGCCGATTCCATGCTCCAACTCGGCGATCTGCGCGGCGCTTTCGGCGCCATGACCCGTTTATATCGCTATCGCCTTGGTCTCGGCGAGGCCCTGGTCTTGCAATTATTGCAACTTGACTACGGGTGGCGCATTGGCGCATGGGAGTCCATGTTGCAAGCGGTCGGCGGCAAAGTGCAGATGTGCGAGCTGATGCCCCGGCTTAATGCGGCCAGATCGCAGGCCTTGTTAGCGGCCGCGGCATTCAAGACCAACCGGATCGAGTTGGCCCAATGGCTCCGCCGCCGCGCCGAACTCCTGGCCGAGCCACAGGAAATCGCGCCCGGCCAGCCCACTCTGGAGGAGATATTTCGGCTGCGAAGCACCGATTCGTGCTGGCAGTTTTTATCGCGATTCTTGCCGCGGCCCTCGGACGCGCGCCGGCGGACGACCTCGACCAAACCTCGCTAGACCCCGATGGTTCCATCGCCTTGGCCGAACGATTCGCAACCATCTCCCACCAAATTTTCCGCCTCCAGCATATCCCCGCTAACGCCCTGCAAATGAGCGCCGAACTCTATCGCGCCGCCATGAGGCTCGATCCCGACGAGCCGCGATTTGCAAGGGCGCTGGCGGACATCCTTTTAGAGCAGAACGATGGCCCCGGCGCCCTTCAGGCTCTCAAGGATTATCTCAAGCTTGATAGATACGACGCCAGGGAAGATCAAACCGCCCAGGTTCAGCTCATCGACCTTTACCTTTCCTCCGACGCGATGGAATCGGTCGATCAGCGGCTGAATTACCTCCGCTTCCTACTCCAGAAACAGGCCATCGCCCCTCCGGTCAAGAGCGAAATTGCCCTGCGAGCCGCCCGTTTGCTGATAGACAGGGGTCAGAACGACCAAGCCATGAAGCTCCTGGATTCAGCGCGGATTCTCAACCCGATGAACCTGCAAGCCCTGCGGGTTCGCTATCTTCTGACTCAGGATACCGCGCTGCCCGTTGATCGCGTGCAGCAGCTTCTGGGAATCCTGCAGGCCAACCCCGCCGATCCGGTCGTGGCATCCAGGCTCGCTGAACAACTGGCGCAATTGGGGTTGGTCGACCCCGCCATCACCTGGTACGCCATGGCCAATGAACTCTACGCCGCGACCAATGGCCGGCCCGACCCAGCCTTCGTGCTGGGCGCCAGTTCGCAATTGCTCCTCGCCAAACACGCCGAAGAGGCCAAGGCGATGGTCACCAAGTACAATGGCACTCTGCCCGATGATGCCGATGGCTGGTTCGTCTCCCTTTCGGTGCTGAAATTCCAGCTCGCCATTTTCCCCGGCAACCAGGACATGCAGGCCGAATACGCCGCCCTCATGCGCAAAGCTTCCATTGCCGTTTCCAATCGCTTGCAAACAATCCGCAAGATATCCGGTGATCTAACCGCAACGACCCGGCCCGTGGATTCGCCCGATGATACCGTCCTGCCCGATCTCTCCGACGATTACATCCGTCTGCAAGCCGCCCGCGCTCGCCAGATCCTCGCTCCCTACGAGGGGACGTTGATTTCGCTGGCCTGGCTGGATTTGTATTACCGCCGCGACGCCGCGCCCGCCACGCCTCTCATCGACGCGCTGGCCCGCCTGGTGCCGGCCAACGATGTCAACCTCCGGCGTTTGCGCGCCTGGCAGCAATACGTCGCCGGTGACCCCAAGGGCGCTCTTCCGAAGTTGAAGGCCCTGGCCAAGCTCGACCCGCTGGCGCAGCTCGGCGTCATCCTCATTGAACTGGACGATCCCCTCACCAAGGGCCAGGCGATCCTCCAGGCCCAACGTCTGATTGATGAACATCCCTCGGGCGTGATCGGCGCCGTGCTCTGGGCCGAATTCAGCAGGCTTCACGTCAGGATCGAGCCTTCCCCCGCCTCCGGAACCGTCGCCACTATGGTCAGCTCCGTTCCCCAGTCCTTTCTGGAATTGCTCCGGTCCCCCAAAACGTTTTACGACGTGCAGATCGCCCCGCTCAAGCCCGTTTATGAGTTTGGTGAACCCATCCTCGTGCGCGTCACCTTGCAGAACGTCAGCGGCGTCGATTTGGCCATCGGCGACGATTGCGCGATTCATCCCGAACTCTGGTTCGATGCCCGTTTGACGGGAATGCTCAATCAGGGGATTTACGGGGCGGCGATCGGCCGGCTGGATCAGCGCCTCGTCCTGGCGCCCGGCGATTCCGTCAGCACCGTCCTTCGCATCGACCAGGACACTCTTCACGTCGTTTTCAGTACCAGACCCCAGGTCGACCTGATGGTGAATCTGTCCCTGGTCATGAATCCCACGCAAGTCAAGCAAGGCGCTCGGTATCAAACTCCCCAGGCTCAGCCGGGGATCGGCGGTTACGCTCAGTCTGCCCAGACCGTCGCCCGCGAGTCCATCCCCGTCGGAACCCCCGAACAACGCACCCTCCTTTACCAGCGATTGGACTCGGATGACGGGGGCGCCAAAATACGCGCGATGGACATCATCGCTTCCTATATCCCAGTCCTCGGCGCCATGAAAGACCCCCAGACCAAGCCGGTCCTGGATGAATTCATCGCCAAGATTCACCTGCTGGACGTCGGCGTCAATCCATCGGTTCAGGCCTATCAGAAATATCTCCTCACCACGATGGCGCAGGGAGACGATCTAGCCAATTCCTTGGCCGCAATGGTCACCGACGAGCATTGGCAATCGCGCCTGCTGGCGCTGATTCTGGCCGGCGACATGGGCAGCAAGGGAATTGCCCTGGCCGATCAGCTCTCGGCAGACCAGGACCCGATCGTCAAG
>JBEKIV010000360.1:0-2556 GCA_050011595.1 Tepidisphaeraceae bacterium | reverse complement strand
CGGGGCATTTCGAGATGTTGGACGCCGCCGGGTTAACGCCAAGCTGGAATCCTCGGCTTAGGCAGCCAGGCTTGCGAGGCGTTGATTACCGTGGAAAGATGGGGTGCCGTGCAAGCTCCACGGCGGCTCACGCGGCGAGCGGGATGAGCGTCTGGTGGCTCTTCCAATCGCAGGGGACGAGGGTAGCAGGGGTTTCAGTACTTACCGCAGGTGGTACAAACCCCACGGCAGCGCCGTGGGCGTTTTGGGAAGAGATCAACCGCCGCGCATTTTGATGAGTATCGCATTATAATTTCGCGCGTGCGGAGCGTTACGGTAAAGCTTTCAACCGGCAGTTACGACATCTCGATCGAGCCGGGATTGCTTGCGCGCATTGGGGTGGAATTGAGGCGGCTGAGCAAATCGGCCAAGGCGGGGATCGTCACGGATTCGCACGTCGCGGGGCTGCATTTGCAGACAGTGGAGAATTCGTTGCGGGGGGCGGGATTTGAAACCATCTCGGCAACCGTGCCGGCGGGGGAGCAGCATAAAACCATGTCGATGCTTTTGCCGATGTACGACCGATTTCTGTCGGCCCGGATCGAGCGGTCCACGCCGATCGTCGCTCTCGGCGGGGGGGTGGTCGGGGACATGACGGGGTTTCTGGCGGCCACGATCCTGCGCGGGGTGCCGTTCGTGCAGGCGCCCACGACGCTCCTGGCCATGGTGGACGCCAGCGTCGGGGGTAAGACCGGCGTCGATCACGACGTCGGTAAGAACCTCATTGGGGCGTTTCATCAGCCCATCGCGGTGCTGGCCGATCCGCAGGTCCTGGCGACGCTGCCCGCCGTGGAACTGCGAAATGGATTGGCCGAGTGCATCAAGCACGATCTCATCCGCGATGCGGAGGCGTTCGCGACTTTGGATGAGAAGATCGCCCGTGTGTTGAAACTGGACATGGAGGCGATTGCGGAACTGGTCGCCCACAACGTGGCGATCAAGGCGAAGGTGGTCGAGGCCGATCCGTTCGAGACCGGCGAGCGGGCGCATCTGAATTTCGGCCACACGTTCGGGCACGCGATTGAATCGGCGTCGAATTTTTCCTATTCGCACGGCCAATCCGTCGCCCTGGGGATGTGCGCCGCGGCCTATGTCTCCCAAAAGCTGGGGAACATCGACGCCGCCGATCACGCGCGGATCGTTTCGACGATCCGAAAGGCCGGGTTGCCGGCGAACGGTTTGCGGGTCGAAGTCAAAAAAGTCTGCGACGCGATGGCGTTCGATAAGAAGGTGAAGGAGGGGCGGATTCGGCTGGTGTTGCTGGAGAAAGTAGGGAAGGCGATGGTGCGCCAGGACGTGCCGGGAGAGCTGATTCGGGAGGCGGCGGAGTCACTAAAGTGAAAGCCCGAAATCCGAAATCCGAATGACGAATCAAGCCCGAATGACCAAATCCGAATTAATTCGTCATTCGGTCATTCGGATTTGATTCGTCATTCGGATTTCGGATTTCGGGTTTCCCTCTCTATCATATCCCTCATGGCCCTGACTCACTGGCTGCAACTGGCATTGACGGAGGGCATCGGCCCGATTCTGACTTCGCGGCTGATCGAGGCGGCGGGAAGCGCGCAGGCGGCGTGCGAGGCGGATGCCGCGCTGCTCCGCTCGGTCGAAGGAATCAAATCGCGGGAGATTCACCAAGCGCTTCGCGACGCGGCCACTCAGGTGGAGGCGGAATTGGCGCGCGCCGCCGCCGCGGGGGTTTCGCTGTTATGTCTGGACGATGACGCCTATCCGGCAATATTGAAATCCATTTCCGATCCGCCGACGGTGTTGTGGGTGCGTGGGCATTTCGAGGCTCGGGATTTGAATGCGCTGGCGATCGTGGGGAGCCGGCGGTGCACGCATTACGGACGGGAACAGGGGGAGCGGTTCGGGGGCCTGCTGGCGCAGGCGGGATTCACGATCGTCAGCGGCGGGGCCAGGGGCGTTGACTCGGCGGCCCATCGGGGAGCGCTTGCATTGCCCAGCGGCCGGACGGTGGCGGTGCTGGGTTGCGGGGTGGATATCGCCTATCCGCCGGAAAACCATGCGCTGTTCGATCAGATCGCCGGGCGCGGGGCGGTCATCAGCGAATTCCCGCTTTCGTCGGCTCCGCTGCGCGAGAATTTTCCCCGGCGCAATCGGATCATCAGCGGGCTGTCGCGCGGGGTGCTGGTGGTCGAGGCCGACGTGGCCAGCGGGGCGTTGATTACGGCGAGGCTGGCGTGTGATTCGCACAATCGGCCCGTCTTCGCGATTCCCGGCCGAATCGACCAGGCGATGTCGGCGGGTCCGCACGCGCTGATTCGCGACGGGGCGGTGCTTGTGACGGGGTTGGAGGACATCCTCGATAACCTCGGCCCGTTGCCGCACAACATGACAGTTCCAGCGCCAGCGGTTGCAGCGGAATCGCCGGTTGCCGCCGCTGGCGTGGCGCTGGACGCCCGGCAGCAGCGCATCGTGGATGAAATCGGCGCCGAACCGACGCCGCTGGACACCATTATTGCCCGGACGGACCTGCCGGCCGAGGTGGTCATG
>JBEKIV010000359.1:0-2592 GCA_050011595.1 Tepidisphaeraceae bacterium | reverse complement strand
AGATGCCGGGGGTGGGGCGATCGCGATGTTTCTGGGCACGACCCGGCCGGAGACGCGCGAGGATGGGCGGAAGCTGATGGGGCTGGAATATGAAGCCTATTGCGAGATGGCCGAGGCGCAGATGCATCGGCTGGCGGAGGAGGCGCGGCGGCGCTGGCCCATTTGCCGGTTGGTCATTCTCCATCGGATCGGTCGGGTGGACGTTGGGCAACCGTCGGTGCTGATTGCGGTATCGACGCCGCATCGCGCCCAGGGGTTTGAGGCCTGCCGGTTTCTCATCGACCGATTGAAGGCCGAGGCGACGATCTGGAAAAAAGAGGTGTGGGGGGATGGAAGTTCGACGTGGGTGGGGATGACGTAGAGGCGGCTTGAGGACGCGGATCGCGAGGAGAATCCCCACGGCGGCCGCGGAGGCTTCGCCTTCCGCGCCGTGGGCGTTCCGGGGAGCACGATTGACTTTATGGTTTGTCCCTCTAACCTTCCCACATGCTGTTTCAGCTTGTACAGACGGTGTACTGGCTGGCGCTTTCGGTGTGGTTCGGCGGGGCGATGTTCATCGGCGTGGCGGTGCAGGTGATCCACCGCACCGTGCGCGAGAACAATCCGGTGCTGCCGCACGTCCTGAGCGTCAACCTCGAAGGGCAACATTCGACGCTGCTGGGGGGAACCATCGTCGGAAATCTGATCGCGGCGATGGCCAGAGTTGAATTGGTATGCGCGGCGGTTCTGTCCCTGGCGATGGGATCGCAATGGTTTCTCATCGATCTGTCGGATACGTGGGTCAAGGCATCGGCGTTCGTGCGGTCGGCGCTGTTTTTGGCGGCGACGGCGACCGTGGCATACGACGGCTGGGTTCTTTGGCCGAGGATCATGAAATCCCGGCAGACGTTCATCGACAACGCGGATGATCCGGAAAAGGCGAATCCCGCCAGCGAGCGGCTGGACCGGCTCCAGCGGGACAGCGAAACGCTGCTGATGGTTCTGGTGTTTCTGCTGCTGGGGATCATTCTATTCAGCGGCAACATTTACCGGCCGATCACTTTCCGCAGCGGCGGTTGATACGTCTGCCATGGCCAAGACGACGAACAAGAAACTGGACGAGCGGCGTCGAAGGGTTGCGGAGATTCTGCCGATCCTGAAACGGACGTATCCCAACGCGAAGTGCAGCCTGGACTATCGAACGCCGCTGCAACTGTTGGTGGCGACGATCCTCTCGGCCCAGTGCACGGATGAGCGGGTGAATCGGGTGACCAAGGAGTTGTTTCGAAAATATAAAAGCGCCGCCGATTTCGCGAATTCGCGGGAAGGGGAACTGGAGAAGGACATTCAGTCAACGGGGTTCTTTCGAAACAAGGCCAAGAGCATCCGCGCGATGGCGGCGTCGTTGGTGGAAAAACACGGAGGGCGGGTTCCGCAGACGATGGAGGAATTGACGTCGCTGGCGGGGGTGGGGCGAAAGACGGCGAACGTCGTTCTGGGCAACGCGTTTGGCCAGAACGTGGGAGTGGTGGTGGATACCCACGTCGCGCGGCTCAGTCAGCGATTGGACCTGACAGACCATTCCGAGCCGGAAAAGATCGAACGCGATCTGATGGACCTGGTGCCGAGGGAGGAGTGGACGCTCTGGGCGCACTTGCTGATTCATCATGGACGGGCGATTTGCCAGGCCCGGCGGCCGGAATGTGAAAGATGTCCGATCTACAAGGACTGCCCAACGGGGCCGAAAATCCTGGCGGAGCGAAAGCGGGCTGAGCCGCGGAGCTCGCGCGGGGGGAAAAGTGGGTAGTGGGTCGGCTTGGGGCATTTTGGCTTTTGCTGCGCGATTAGGAGGGAATACGGCGGGCAAGCCCGCCGGCTACACGGGGAAGTAACAGCGGGAGTATGGGTCTGGCCATGCGTCTGGCGGAACTGTTTTATTCGATCCAGGGCGAAGGAAAGCTGATGGGAATGCCATCGGTGTTCGTACGTGCCAGCGGGTGTAATCTGCGGTGCGTATGGTGCGACACGCCGTACGCGAGTTGGCAACCGGAAGGGGAGGATGCGACCGTCGCGGCGATCATGGATCGCATTGGCGAATTCCCGGCTCGCCACGCGGTGATTACCGGGGGGGAGCCGATGATCATGCCCGATCTGCCGGAGTTGTGCGACGAGTTCAAAAGCCGCGGCTATCACGTCACGATTGAAACGGCGGCGACGGTTTTTGCGCCGGTCAAGCTTGATTTGGCGAGTTTGTCTCCGAAGCTGTCGAATTCGACGCCGAGGTTGCGCGAGGCGGGCCGGTTTGCGCGGACGCATGAACAAAACCGGCTGAACGTGGGCGTGATTCAGCAGTTCATCGATCGCTCGCCGGAATTCCAGTTGAAGTTCGTGGTCTGCGAGCCGGGGGACATGGGAGAGATACACGATTTGCTGCGGAAGCTGAGGGGATGGTCGCCGGGCGACGTGCTGTTGATGCCGGAGGGGACGACGCAAAGCGTGCTCGATTCCCGAGCCGGCTGGATGAGCGAAACCTGCAAGAAAGAGGGATTTCGATTCTGCCCGCGGTTGCAGGTGATGCTCTATGGCAATCGCCGGGGAACTTAGAGCGGGTTG
>JBEKIV010000358.1:0-2648 GCA_050011595.1 Tepidisphaeraceae bacterium | reverse complement strand
ATCCCAACCGATGTCCCACGCCGACGGTTTTCATCATCACCGACACCATCGAGCTATATCCGCCGCAGATGTATGACAAGGGGATGTCGATCATCACCTCATCGGTGGTGCGGACGCATCCCAATTCGCTGTCGCCGCGGATCAAGAGCCTGAACTATCTGAACAACATTCTGGCCAAGATCGAGGCCGCCGACGCCGACGTTCCGGAAGCAGTGCTGCTGAATCAAGAGGGAAACGTCGCCGAATGCTCGGGGGACAACATTTTCATCGTGCGGCTGGGGAAGGTTCAGACCCCGGCGACGGCGGATGGCATCCTGGAGGGCATCACGCGTCACGTCATGATCGAGTTGTGCCAGAAGCTGTCAATTCCCTGCGTCGAGAAGTCGCTTCAGCGGCACGATTTATACATCGCGGATGAGTGCTTCCTGACGGGCACGGCGGCGGAGGTGGTTCCGGTGACGCGGATCGACGGTCGGCCGATCGGCGCGGGGACGCCGGGTCCGATCACCCGGCGTCTGATGGAGGCGTTCCATAAGCACGTGAAAGAGTAAGGGGCGGGTGTGCCCAAGGATCTGGGCAACGAGAATCGGCCGGAGGACCGGCCGGCTCAATTTCGAAGCAGAGCCGGAGGGTGTTCGGGAACCGAAAGTTCGGGCATACCCGACCGTATTGGTGTTCAATCACCATTTGACACCCCACGGCCGTGCCATTACAGTTTTTTGGTGTTTATTAAAACCCATGGAGGTTTTGATGCAGGAATATGAGAACCTCAAGCGCCTCGTTGCCGAGGCTGAGGAAGACGTCAACAAGGCCGTTGGCGGGAACAAGGCGGCGGGGACGCGTGTCCGCAAGAAAATGCAGGAAGTGAAAGCTGCCGCCACAGATATTCGCAAAAAGATTCTCGAAGGCCGCAATACCGAGCCGGGCGCGGCATAGGGACGCCGCGCCGAGCGGCTTGGCCGCCGACGGGCATTCCGTGCCAAATCCAAACGTCTTTGATTCGTCGCGTCAATCGGTCTGGCCGATCGTCTGACGCTCCTTATCCCCATGCCCCCGCAACTGCTTTTTGACATCGCCGGGCTTGACCTCAGCAGGGACGTCTTCGACCAGCAAGCCATCCGCGAATGCAATCCGCACCGCGGCGACATGGAGATGCTCAGCGGCATCGTCCACGTCGATGAGCAGCACCATCGCCTCATCGGATATAAGGACGTCCGTAGCGATGAATTCTGGGTCTCCGGGCATATCCCCGGTCGGCCGCTGCTTCCCGGCGTTCTGATGATCGAGATGGCGGCGCAACTGGCATCGTTCTATGCGCGGAAGTTTATCGGCTGGTCAGGGTTTGTGGGCTTCGGCGGCGTTGAGGACTGCCGATTCCGCCAACAGGTCGTGCCCCCAGTTCGCATTTACGTCCTGGGGGAACAAATCTGGCGTCGCCACGGCCGGCTGTTTTGCGCCATGCAGGGAATCGTCGAAGGAAACCTCGTCTTCGAGACTAAAATCATCGGCGTGGAATTGTAGAGTTGTCATTGGTCATTGGTCATTGGTCACTTGTCATTTGTCATTGGTCACTTGTCATTTGTCATTTGTTACCGAGAATAACCGGCGACGCCTGTTCAGCGACCAATGACAAATGACCAATGACCAATGACAAATGGCCAATGACCAATGCCATTTTCCCTCGTCCAACCCCTCTTTTCCGTTCCGATCACGTGCATCGACGTGGAAACGACCGGTGCAAGCGCCCAGTTCGGCGATCGCATCATCGAGGTGGGGATCGTCCGCTACGATAACGGCCGGAAAACTGGCCAATACCAGCAGTTGATCGATCCGCAACGCCGAATCAGCGCCGGCGTGACGGCGCTGACGGGCATCACGCAGACGATGTGCCAGGGCCAGCCGACGTTCGCCGAGCAGCTTGGGAGCATGTTGCCATGGCTGGCGGGGGCGGCGATTCTGGGACACAACGTTCGGTTTGATCTTTCGTTTCTGCTGCGGGAGTGCGATATGGCCGGCCACGATCTTGGCCGGGGGCTGGAAAACCCGCACGTGCTGGATACGGTGCGCATCGCCCGGCGTCGGTTTGGCCGGGGAGGCAATGGGCTGGGGTCGCTGTCGCGGAGATTGGGGTATGAGCCGCCCGCCGCACACCGGGCGCTGCCGGATGCTTTGACAACCGCGATAGTATTCGAGCGGCTTCTGGCTCCGGTGGGGGGATGGAATATTTGTCTGTGCGATGCGCTCAAGGAACAGGGCGGCCCGATGGGCTTACAGCCCGCCTCCCCGCGCGAAAGCCTGTTGCCGCTGGAGCTTCAGGAGGCCCTGGATCAGCGCCGGCCCGTGCTGATGGAGTATCTGGACGCCCGTCAGGTGCGCACCCGCCGGGTGGTTGACCCGCTTGAAGTTCGCCGCGCCGCCGGAGAATTGGTCCTGGTGGCCCACTGCCATCTGCGGAACGATCGCAGGAATTTCAAGCTCGAGCGAATTGTCCAGTTGACGCGAATCGAGGCGGAGGCCGACTCCCCGGTGTAGCCGGCGAGCTTGCAACCTTTTGCGTTGTTCATGTAAGTCGTTTGGTGATGAGTCGTCGTACGGCCACGATGAGCAGCTTTGCGGCAATCCACAACGCGACCCGACGAGGTTTGCGC
>JBEKIV010000357.1:0-2716 GCA_050011595.1 Tepidisphaeraceae bacterium | reverse complement strand
GGCACAGCGACCAACTCATGGCATCGAAGGACATAACCGACCTCCCTGTCGGAAAGACAAAAACGGTGTATCTATCCGATACACCCCTGTTTGTTCAAGAAATGTGGGTAAGGATGAGGCGCCGCCGTGGGTCCGCGTCCTGCGACGGATCACTCACGGCCGAGTTGTCGCTCCCAGGGTCTTCCCCAGCCAATCCGCCAATTTCTGCTGGAACTCCGGATCGAATTGATCCCATTTCCTGATGTCGTGCGGCGCGCCTTTCAGCGTCACCAGATCGCACGGCACGCCATTGGCCTTCAGCTTCGCCTGAAAATTCAACGTGGCCTGATACGGCACGCTCTTGTCGGCGTCCCCCTGCATCAACAAAAACGGCGGCAGCCACGGCTTGACGTGGTTGATCGCCGACATCTCGTGCAGAATCTTCCGGGATTCATCCGTCACTTCCTTCGGCCGATCGAGCAAGTGCTGCAACGACGTGCTCAATCCGCCGCGCGTGGCCAGATCGAACTCCAAATCAGTCGGCGGTGACATGCCCACGACCGCCTGGACGCGGGTATCTTCCGTCGCCAGGGTTGCCGCCAGGCAAACGAGATGTCCGCCCGCGGAATAGCCCACCAGAGCGATTCGGCTGGGATCGCCTTTGTATTGGGCCGCATGCGTTTTGACCCAGCGGATCGCTGTTTGCACGTCCTGGAAGCACGCCGGCCAGCGATTTTCCGGAGCCAGGCGATAATTGATGCTGAAGCAGGCGAATTGCGCTTTCGTCAGTGCCTCCGTCGGAATGTGATACAGCCCCGCTTTGTCGCCGATCGCCCAGCCGCCCCCATGCACCAGAATGGCCACCGGAAACGGCCCGGCTCCGTCGGGGACATTGGCGTCCAGTTTCAGGCTGACATCGCCGGCCTTGCCGTATTCCACGTCGGTTTTAATTTCCCCCGGAGCGGGCCGGATGACCAATGCAAGCACCGCTGCGATGATTGCCAGTGGTCTCATCTACTTGCTTATCCCCAAATCCGCCGTGGTGAACAGCGCCTCGAACACGTATCCCGCCGATTCGATGTTCTGCCGTGCTCCCTCCATCCGGTCGATGACGGCCACGATGCGATCGATCTTCGCTCCCGCGTCCTTGAGGCTCTTGGCCGCCTCCAACACCTGCCCGCCCGTTGTCAGCACGTCTTCCACAATGATGACGGTTTCCCCCGCATTCAGAACTCCCTCGACCAACTTGCCGGTTCCGTAGTCCTTTTTCTGATTTCGCACGATGACGAAGGGCTTGCCGCACGCGATCGCCGTTGCCGCCGCCAGCGGCACCGCCCCCAGTTCCGCCCCCGCGATCCGGTCCACCTTCGCCGTCACCTTCTGGGCAAACAGCTTCCCCAACTCCAGCAATACATCCGGCTGAGTTTCAAACCGATATTTATCGAGATAGTAATTGCTCTTGCGCCCGCTACGGAGAATGAACTCTCCGCGCAAAAGAGAAACCTCCGCGATCCGCGCCGCAAGCTGTTGCCGAGTCATCCCGCCAATCATTTACTGGGCAGGCCCGAAATGCAAACCAATGATTCGGGCAACGAGAATCGGCCGGAGGACCGGCCGGCTCAATTTCGAGGGTGAGCCGGCCGGTCCTCCGGCCGCTCTTCGGCGCCCGAAAGTTTGGGTACACCTAGCATCAACGATTCCCGGCGTCCGCCCGCAAATATTTTTCGCCACCGGCAAAAATTCCGGAAAAATGCCACCAAAACTTTCACCCATCCGCTATAGATGTAGAGGGGCAGTGTTTTTCCGTCATCCGAATCCGGGCCGTTTCGCATTTTCCGACGCCTCGCCGCGCGGCCCGTTGGCCGACGCTCCCAAATTTCGCTCGGAACAGTCGGTGACAGTGACACCGTCGCGATTTGCGCTATCGAAAACCGCCACGGTGTCACCGTCCCCAAGCGGCTTTTCGTAGTTTTATGTTGACCAAAAATTCGACGTGCAAATTCCCGGAATGCGACATTACCATCCGCCGACCGGATACGCGGCGGGAAACAATACTCCGTTGCCAAACCCAAACCCGAAGAAATAGCCTGATCCGCCCCAATAGGTTGCGTAGCAAGCCGTATCGGCCGTGTAATAGTAATAGCGATCGTAATCATCGCGGAATCGCGCCGGCGGCGTGATCTGGCTGAGGACATCGCCATCGAAATATCGCGATCCGCCGCGCGCGATTGTCGGTCCGGCCAAGTCAATCGTGGGCGCTTGCACCCCGCGGACCGCGCGATTTGCCGGCGGGGCCGGCATCAAAATCCGCTGGGCGCGATCCGCCAGCACGTCCTCGATATTGAACAAATCCCGCTCCGTTCCGTCGCTGTGCAGGACACCCAGCGACTTCCCAGTGCTCATGGAAATGATTTGCCCACTAACGCGAATCCGCCCATCCACGACTTGGACTCCCCCGAAGACGACCGCGTTGGCGCCGGCCGATTTCGCCATCGCCATCGCGCCGGCCGAATCCGCCGGGGCGATCCCCGCCACGATCACCGCCGAAACTCCCGAAGTCCTCTGCAAGCCAGTTGCCAGGCCTTCCTGCATCGCCCGCCCCAGCCATTCATGTCCCGGCTCGCCCTGCACGTCGAACGGTACGACGGCCACCGTCAAGCTCGGCCGGGTGGTGCTCGAATCCGCCCGCGCTGTCGCCGCCAAGCCGGCCAACGCCGCAATGCACATCGCAACGATG
>JBEKIV010000356.1:0-2724 GCA_050011595.1 Tepidisphaeraceae bacterium | reverse complement strand
CCGATAGGCCAGCAATACTGAACCTTCAAAACATCATCACCGATGATCTTCCGTTCATCCTTGGCCAGTGAAAGGAGCCATTCCCGCACAGGCTCGTTGCCACGGTCCGTTTGGAAGAACAGAACATCGAGCTTTTTCTCGCTGTCCGGCATAATGTACCAAAAATTGTGCGCCTCGTCAATCCTATGCGGCAGACAATAACGGATGCGTGGGCATGTTCAACGGGTTTAACACGTCGACTGGCAGCCAGGCCGAGGTGACGAATTCCGGAACACCGATATAATGAATCGGTCAACGCTCTGCCGCCTGGCGGACGCCCGTGCAATCATGCAACACGCCGACACAATTCCCCCCGAGCTTACACCGACGCCGGCCAAGGCCTTCGCCGGGGGGCAGCTTCCGCTGCCTGCGCCCTTGCCGCCGGAAGCCGTGTTCCTCCGGCTCATGGGGGTGGACTATGTGCGCTTTCGCGCTGCCGACGGCGGCGATCTGTATGTCACCGAACATGGCATGCCGTTTCTGCACCACTTGCATCCGCAGAATTGGTATGAGCCGGATTGGTTCAAGCGAAATCGCGTGCCGCTGGCGGGAAGCGGAACCGTCTACCGCCTGCGGACCCGGCCGATTCCCGGGCATCCCAGTCCCAGCATCCAACTCGTCGTGAAGTGGTCCCGCGTCGGTCAGGATGTTCCGCTGGACACTCTTTCGCTCAACAGTGCCATGAACGCGGATTTCAACACGCCCTTTGAAGAATTCTCCCTGCTGGAGGAACTGCGGGCGAGCCGCACCGGACCGGCCGGGTTTCCAATGCTCACTCAACGGCCGCTGGCCATTTACATACCGCCCGAACGGCTGCAACTCTGGCAAACAGGACGATCGCGAGAAAAAATCGTCAGCAAGGGCATCCAACATGCCGGCGTCGAGATCGACATTCTGCGGTCCTACATCATGCTGTACGGTTGGATCGACGGAATCGACGCGGTCGAAGCCCAGCAAAGGCATCTGTTCGACGGCGTCATTCCCAGCGAGCCCCTCAGAACGCTGACATCGCGCATCCTTCGGGAACTCAACGATAAAGGATTCACCGTAGTCGACCATAAGCCGACCCACGCGATTGTTCGGATTCATCGCGGGCGGCTGGCGCAGCGGAAGGACGGCCAGATCGCCTGCGCCATCGTGGATTATGAGTTGCTGGCGCGCAGCCCGGCCCATGAACTTGAGGTCAAGAACGCCGCACGCAACCGTTACCTCTTGTTGCAGCGCGACCGCTTTGAGCCCCAGGGCGATCCGCCCACACCTTCCCATCTGACGCCGGCAAGAATCCTTGGCGTCGAATTCGTCTATGGCGAGGCCGCCAGCACCGGCGGAACTCTTTGGGTCGTCGGCAAGGACCCGCGGCTATTCGACTACTTCCTGCCCGAACGCTGGCGAAGCAAAAAAATATCGCTCTCGGCTTCGGGCCGGACCTGGTATTCCAGGACCAAGGACGGACTCCATCTGGTTTGGAAAGTATCGCGCGTCGGCGACGTGCCTTCATGCGACGCGGCGCCCAAAGTTCAACAGACCATGATCGAGCATGGCTACAACAGTCCCTTTGAGAAGTTCGACCTCGCCCTGGAAATGAGCCGAAATGGAATCCCCACCGCTTATCCCAGGGCGATTTACGTTACGGGCGCATCATCTCAAGTCGCCAAGATGCCGGACGGGCGGCGTTTCCGGCAGTTCCGTGATGTCCTGGCGCCCGATGGACGGCCCGCGCTCCACGAAGGCTCGGATTACGTGACGATTTGGGGATACTGGCGCGGCTGGGAGGATCAGTATGCGCCCAACAGCACGATCGACTGGAGCCCGATCGGCGCCGGACAAGCCTGGTCCATGGGCCTTCTGACTCCGGCGGAGTTGGAGCAACTCGTCGAACGGCACCATTCCATGCTCCGCGACGCCGGCTACGAAGAGCTTTCGCCGGATTACGATCACGTTCTGCTGTCGTTCATCCCCGATGGAGCCATCAAACGAAACTCCAGCGGCGAGATCGAAACCCGACACTGCAACTTCGAATTGGTGCGACGGCTCTGTTAACGTCAAACAATGCAAGCCAACCGTCAGGGCCACAGTCAGACCCAGCCATTGGAGTTGCCGCGCGATTTTGGCAGTCCGCAAGAGAGTAGTGAGTAGATAGTAGACCGGGGAGAGCGGCCGGTCGGCCATCGAGGCGCACTTCGACGCCAGGCCTTTGCTCCCTGCTCTACTTTCCCCTTTCTACTGCTCTCCCCTCTATTGCGGCGAAGCCGCGATGGGCCCGACAAGATTCGAACTTGTGACCTCGTCCTTATCAGGGACGCGCTCTAACCAACTGAGCTACGAGCCCGTGCTTTTCAGGGGAAAAGGATTTTATGGCCGGCCCAATCCCTGTCAATCTCGCCTGACCGCGCCCGCTTGACCGGGGCGCGTGACTGATTCGGCGGGAGCGAATGGATGAAGAAGAGGAGGATGATCGGTTGCGGCTTTCGTGCCGTCCGGCGGCGCTGACTCGAATATGACAACGCGTCGCCGATGCGCGAGCCGCTGGCTGGCCTGTTCACGCTCGCAACCGCCGTCTGCGAGCGGAAAAGAATCCAGTCGCCGCCTGCGGCGGCAGATGCTGCGGAGTTTCGGCCACAGGCCGACCTCAACCGTCCCAATGCAGCCCCGCTTGTCCGACCTCCCTCCCGAATGCGCGGAAGG
>JBEKIV010000355.1:0-2748 GCA_050011595.1 Tepidisphaeraceae bacterium | reverse complement strand
ATTGTGTCAGGCCACCGCGCCGGCTGGAAGACATCGCGTTCTCTCCTCGTACTGGAACCTTCGCGCGCCCCCCGCGCCGACAAGAACATAACCCAATCCCCACGGCAAACAATGAAAAAATGGTCAACTACAGGTCGGTAAACGCATTTCCCGTGGCGGCATAGCAGGACCAGTTGGAGTAGTAAAATGCGTTCTGGACCGCGTTCGCGCCCAAGCCGACGTTTGTCGATCCAAAGAGGATCGATACAGATCCGACCCAGCCAGGCCACTTTCGTCGCATCGACCCTCCGTTCGATATCCGCGGCTACCTATACGGCACGATAAATAGGACGGCAGTCTACCCGGCAGCATCGGAAAGCCACAAGGAAAATCCGGTTTTGCGGTGCACCGCATCAACGCAAGAATGAGAATTATGGGTATTTGGAGCGCCCCAAAGGACTATCGGGAGAAGGTTTGGTATAAGAATACGCTATGGCACGCATAGCCACACTCATTATTGGCGAGAAGAAATACGAACTGCCCCTTGTCGTCGGAACGGAGGCTGAGGTCGCTGTAGACATCTCCGACCTCCGCGCCAAGTCCGGCGTCATCACGCTCGATCGCGGATTCGGCAATACCGGAGCGTGTACCAGCGCCATCACCTTCATCGACGGGGAAAAAGGCATCCTCCGCTACCGCGGCATTCCCATCGAACAGTTGGCGGAAACCTCGACGTTCATCGAGGTGGCGGAACTGCTGCTCTTCGGAAAGCTGCCGACGGCGAGGGAGAAATCCCGGTTCAGCGAGCGGCTGACCCGCAACGCCCTGCTGCACGAGGGTTTCAAACATCACTTCGAGGCGTTCCCCGTGGATGCCCCGCCGATGGCCATGCTGTCGGCGATGATCAATTCGCTGATCTGCTTCAACCCGCAGTTCATCACGCTGGAAGATGACGAGGCGTTCGAAGAGGCGGCGGCCCGGCTGATAAGCAAGATTCGCACCATCGCGGCCTATTCCTACCGCAAGTCGCGGGGACTGCCCTACATCTACCCGGACCCGAAGCTGCCCTACGTGAGGAACTTCCTGCACATGATGTTCTCCGAACCGTACGAGCAGCACATCGCCTCCCCGGAAGTGGATCATGCGCTGAACATGGTGCTGTTGCTGCACGCCGACCACGAGCAGAACTGCTCGACGTCGACCGTCCGCACGGTGGGGTCAAGCAAGGCGAACCTGTTCGCTTCGGTGGCCGCGGGCGTCAACGCGCTGTGGGGCCCGCTGCACGGCGGGGCCAACGTCGCCGTCCTGGAAATGCTGGAGAATATCCATAGGGGCGGCGTCACCGCCGAGGAATACCTCCGCATGGCCAAGGACAAGAACACCCGCGTGCGGCTGATGGGTTTCGGCCATCGCGTCTACAAAAACTTCGACCCGCGGGCCAAAATCCTCAAGCAAGCCGCGGACAAGGTCCTGGCTCAATTGAAGGTCGCCGATCCCCTCCTGGATATCGCCCGCAAATTGGAGGAAATGGCCATGAAGGATTCCTACTTCGTGGACCGCAAGCTGTACCCCAACGTGGATTTCTACAGCGGCATCATCATGAAGGCCATTGGCCTGCCGATGAACATGTTCACCGTGATGTTCGCGATCGGCCGGTTGCCGGGCTGGATCGCCCAATGGAAGGAGCAGCACGACGACCCCAGCACGCAAATTGCCCGCCCGCGGCAAATCTACACCGGCCCCAACCTGGTCAATTTCGTGCCCCTGGACCGGCGACAATAAAGGGGCGACAATAAAGGGGACATTCAAGATTTCGGTTCGCGGCGGTTGCGGCGGCCGAAATCTTGAATGTCCCCTTTTATTCGCGGGACGCACGCGGTGATCTCGGCTTCAAACATCAGATCGTCGCGGCAGACGTCGCCGCGAACGGCGATCCAGGGCCAGGATATTTCCTCCATCCATTGTCCGAAGCATTCTTCGACCTCGGCGGATTTGCAGTAGGCGACGGCCTGCACCACATCGCTTGGCGAACAATGCTGATCTCGAAGCGCGGCGTGCAGGCAGTCGATCGTCATGCGAATCTGGCCGGGAACGTCGCCGACGTGGCAGGTTTGACCGTTGGAGTCGATGGCGGCGGTGCCGGAGACGAAGACGGTGCGGCCGGCGGGAGTGCAGACCGTGGCGGCGCGGGCGAAGGATGATCCGTATGTAAACGCCGAGCGTTGGTGGCCGGTCGCCTGGTGTTTGCAGAGACACCCGTCCGGCGCTAACGGGCAGGCGGGATCGCCGACGACGGCAAACGCGTCCATCAAAACGCTTCGGTGGTTCGCGGGGCGCACGCCGATGCCGGTGCTGGCGGGAAGACGCACGCCGCTGCCGGGTTTGAGCAGGCCGCGCTCCGCGAAGAATCGGGTGCGGGTGTCGTTGAAGCGAGGGTACCAATCGAGAATCTCGGCCAGGTGGAACCAGGTGCGGGCCAGGGAATTCAGATCGCCGCCGGCTTGTTTCAGCAGCGTTTCGGTTTCCTCGAAGGCCTGGCGGGTCTGCGCTTCGGGTGCGGAGGCGGGATCGGTGGGCAGCGCGCTGGCCGTGACCCAGCGGCAGCCGTTGTTGCGAATCAGGCGGGCGCAGCGACGGCCGTTGACCGTCAGCGGCTGGGGGCGCGAGGGGGAGACGACGGCGTAAACCTGCACGCCACGGATCGCCGGGTCGGGTCCGCCCACCAGCCACGCGGGCTCGACGCCGTCATCATATTCTCCGTAATACCGG
>JBEKIV010000354.1:0-2749 GCA_050011595.1 Tepidisphaeraceae bacterium | reverse complement strand
TGAAAAAGGGTGGTAAGACGATTATGGGGACGGATCGTTTTTCGCGCAAATGTTCCTAAGTGCGCTGTCAGCGCAGAGTTAACGCAATCGCGCAAAAGGTTGCAAGCTCGCCGGCTACACGGGGAAATCCAACTACGACCCTTTCTCCGCCGTCTTGACGTAAAATTCGCGCCTGGAACAGAGAAACGCCGCCAGGGCCGTCAACACCAGGCTGCCGACAAATAGAACAATCAGACAAGTTCCGAATTGCGGGTGCTCCAGAAGTTTGGGATCGTTTCGGATGTCCAGTTGCCAGGCTTCGGCGGCAAAGTCCTGCGTTCCAAACGGGGTCGAAACGATAAACGGCAAGGTTCGATAAGCGATCAGCCGCGTGTAATAGATGACGGTGAGCAAGCGAACGCCGAAGGCGAGATTGGCGAACAGCCCCTCAAAAATCGCGATGTACAGGATGCCGACGATAAGAATCCGCTTGGCCATCAGGCTCATAAGGCCGAAAAGGCAGCAATAAGCGACAACCGCCGTCGCGTGGATGGACGAAGCCTTCAGACAGCGGAGGAGGACGTGCTCCGGCTGGCGATCGGCCCCGGCATAGATGGCGGCATAAGTCAAAGAAGTGAAGACCACGGTCAAAACCACTGCAACGGTCAATGTCGCCAGCAGTTTCATGGCGTAAAGCGCCCACTTGGGAATCGGGCGGATGAGCAGATAGGTGATGGTCTGATCTTCCTGTTCGTCCTGAATCATGCCCGAAGCGTAGATCAGCGCCACCAGGGGAAGCAGCGCCTGGGGGATCAGCATGAAACCGAAGACAAATTCCAGCGCGACGCCGGGAACATTGTGGGCGGTATTGCGCACCAGGAGCGCCAGGCCCGCCGGCAACAGCATCAGGGCGGCCATGACGATCCAGCGTTTACCGTGGCGATGCTGACGCAAGCTGAATGCGTAAAGCGTCCACAGCGCGGTCAAGCTCAATCCACGGCCGGCAGGGCCGGCGGAGGAGCGCTCGATCTGTGGCAAAGCGGGGACCGAGCTCATTTGTTCACCAAATATTTGAAGACGGCTTCGAGATTGTCATCATCGGAATAAACCTCCTTGATCTCAGCGCCATCCTGCAAGGATATCTCGGGCAATCGGCCGTAGAACGCGTCGGGCGATCGGGTCTCGACCATCAGAGCTTTGTCGCCCGGCAGCATTCGGATGCCTTCGACGTCCTCCCAGCTCAGAAGGCGGCCGGCGAGTTTTCTGCTGGCATCGCAAACGAGCACGATGTGGTGCGGATGGGTGTCGATCAGGTCGCGGATTTGCCTGACCTGGCCTTCCGCCAGCAGGCGGCCACGATTCAGCAGAATGATGTTCGGCGTGAGCGATTGCACCTCATGCAGAACATGGCTGGAGACCACGACGCTCTTGCCTTCACTGCCCAGCCGCTGGATGATGTCCATGAGCGTTCGGCGGGCAAGGGGATCAGTTCCGGCCATCGGCTCGTCAAGGAAAAGCACGTCGGGCCCATGGACCAGGGCCTGGGCCATTTTGATGCGTTGGCGCATGCCCTTGGAGTAGCCGCGGATCGCCCGGCCCTTGTGGCGGGTCATGCCAACCGCATCAAGCGTTTGTCCCGTGGCGTGGCGTGCATCGGCTCGGCTCAATCCGCCGAGCCGCGCCGACGTGTACAGGAAATCCCAGCCGGTCATCCATTCATAAAACGCATCCTGTTCGGGGCAAAGGCCGATGCGGCGATTGAGCGCCGGATTGTTCCAAACGGGTTGGCCCAGGACGCGAACGGTTCCCTGGCTGGGATAGAGTTGTCCGGTGGCCAGTTGCAATAGAGTTGATTTGCCCGCCCCGTTGGGACCGAGCAGGCCGGTGACGCCGGCCGGTATCCGGATGGTCAGCTTGTTGAGGCCGATGACGTTACCGTACCACTTTGAAACTTCGTGGAAGGCAACGATCGGCGTCACTTCAGCCGGTCCAGCGATTTTACCGAAAGGTTCAGAACACATGCCGACAATCCGAACAATCCGGTCAGCACACCGGCCGACCAGTACCAGGGATATTGAGGACCCATGTAAGTAGCCAACAATAAATCGCGGGCATCCTGGTCGGGATCGAGCAGGCTCAGTCTTTTCCAGGATTGGTCGGTTCCGAGAAGTTGTTGGCCCAGGCGGGACAAATCCGCCGTGTAGGAAACCAGCGGGCGCCAGTCGCGTTTGGAGAACCCGAGTTCGGCGACGCGATATTCCTCGTTGGCCTTTCGCCGCCAGGCGCGCATTTGCCGTCTCTGCTCGTCGCGCGACTGGGTCGTGGCGCCGCGGGCGTACGGCGGCGGAGCCACAATTTTACTATAATAGGCGTAACGACGCTGCTGGCTATCCACGGTTTGAAGCACCGTGGCGACCATGCCGCTGACCAACCAAATCCCCACCCAGCAAAGCGCGACATAGCGTGAATTGCGCGACATGGACGACAAAGCCAGGATCAGCAATCCAGCCGAGAACGCGATGACCAGTCCGTAGGCGACGCTGGCCAGCAGAATGCCGAAGGTGTCACGGACAATGGTGATGTCGAGGCTGAACATCAATCCGAGAATGTAAGCGACGATCGAGGGGAGGATGACCACCATGGCGAGAAATGCCAGAATCACGCCGAGCTTGCCGAGGAAATAGTCGATGCGGCGAAGCGGCCGGGAAAAGTAGAGCGGCAGGGCGTTGAAGCGCAGGTCCTGGCTGATGAGGTTCGGCCCCACCAGCAG
>JBEKIV010000353.1:0-2751 GCA_050011595.1 Tepidisphaeraceae bacterium | reverse complement strand
AATGCCACATTAAAGTGCGAAACAAATGGTAGTTTTTACCTGGGGTAGGGATATCGGGAACGTTTGCGGCCGAATTCGCCTGAACTTCTGGCACAAATGAAAAGCCGGGCCGGTGCGGCGGAAGAAAGGGAGTTTGCGGGATTTTCCACCGCTCCGGGCGGTAGTGGGTCATTGTGATATATTTCTGTTTTTGCGGCCATGCTTGGATCAATACGGCGGGCAAGCCCGCCGGCTACACGGGGAACTGATTTTCGTTCTTTCATTGCTTTCCGATCAGGGGTCCTGGGGAATCAGTTTGATCGATCCGAGCAGGCCGGATGGAAGTGGCTGGAACTGCTCCGCCACGGGCGGGTTAAAACGGGCGCCGAACTGCGCGGTGACGCCGCGGTAGTCGTAATTGGGAAATCCGTGAGCGGCCAAGTAATTGACGGCGGTGTTGGCGACTTCAACGCGCAGGTCGTTGTCGCCGGGCTTCAGCAGGTCTGTAACGTCCAGACGATAGGGGGCGCACCAGAGTGCGCCGGCTCGCGTGCCATTGACATAGACAACGGCGGCGTCGCGGACGGGGGCGTCAAGCTGGGAGTGATATCCCTGGGGTCGATTCTCAACCACCGTGGAGGGCGTGCCATCGCCAAAATCCAGCGCCACCCGGCCCGCGGCCAGCAGATCGGCGGGGAGCGTGAAATGATTGGTATAGGTGGCCACGCCGGAGAACGATCGGGTCGCATCGTCATCCGTCCAGGAATGTAAGGTGGTAACGGGCGTGGGCTGGGCGTCGGGACCGAAGGCAACGGACCATCCGGAGTTGAGATCGAAAGGCGGCGGCGCGGGCCGAGACGGAGGGGCCGACGACGGGGCCGGCGAGGAGTAGAGGCGGTTGCTGAACAGCAGAATCGTCGAGCCGTAGGGCGCCAGAGCAAGGTGCACGGAGGTGTAACCCTCGGGGTGGGCGAGGATTTGAAGCGGCGTGATTTTTCCGGACAGGGGGTCCAACTGCTGGGCGAAGATGCTTTCGGTGCGGAAACCGGCGGTGACGTTCTTGGGCTGGTTGCTGGTGTTGGCGAGGAAATAGATTGGGCCGCCGTCGGTGCTGCGGCGGACGAATCCGATCTGCGGCGCCGGGGGCGAGAATCGCACGTCGGGGCGGAATTTTTTGAGGGATTCCATGGTTGCGGCAAAGCGGGTTTCATCCGGGATGAAGATTCCGGGGGCGTCGGGATCCTGGAAAAGATGGCGGACGATGGCCTGGACGGCTTTCTGGTCGGCATCGGTGGCCAGATATCCGGGTGCGAGGGCGGGCAGGCGGCGGGTGGCGACCAGGACACCGCCATGGGCGGTGAAATCCACCAGCTTCTTCAAGGTGGAAAGCGGCATGCGTTCGACGCCGGCGAGGACGACGACGTGGTATCGAATTCCTTCGGTTCTGGCGCCCTCGCCGCGCGTGCTTTGACCGCGGGCGCCTTCGCCTCGGCCGCCTTGGCCGAACAACAGCGAGCCGTTGTCGACCCTGCCGCGGGCATCCAGCATGCCGTCATCAAAGAAATCGAGGTTGTATCCGGCGTCGAGGATTTCACCGACGATTTGGTGGCCGATGCAATCGCCGACGAGGTCGGTGAGAGCGACTTTTCCGGGGGTGAACCTGGCCCAGGCGTCGTCGTTGGGGAGATACAGGGCGATGTCGTTAGCGGGTGATCCCTGGCGCATCATGAAGCTGACGCGCTGCAAATATCGCGTGACGTCGGGCATGACGAGGTACCAGGGGTTCTGATCGTCAAAAACGCCGGCGGCGTAAAAGCTCCAACCGGGGAAGGCCACCCCCGGGGGCGTGTACGGCCAGCCGTGGCAAATGATCTGATTGACGCCCTGGAGGAAATGAAGATCGGCCTCGGCCTTGACGTCGAGCGGGGTGGCGCGAAAAACGGGTGAATGAATCCAGGTGAAGGTCTCGGAAGAGCAGACCGGAACGCCAAGCAGATGGCAGGCGGAGGTTGCGTATCGGGTGGCGCGATAGTCGTGCCATTGGTATCCCTCGCCTTCGGGAAGGTTGGCGCCGGCGTAGCTGTAAAGCGCCGCCGAGGGCGTGCCATAGGCCTGAATGCGGAATCGCGTGCCGTGCTTCTCGGCGAAGGCGCGCAATTGCTTGACGAAATTGTCGTTGAAAAGTTCGGTGAGAGTCTTTCCCCAATCGTGACGAATCTCCAGGGTATCGCGTCCAATGTCGGTGAAAAGCGCCGGCAGCAGGGGGCGGAGGTCGTAGCCGCGGCGTTTCTGAAATTCGTCGAGAAAATGCTCGGTCCAGTCCTCGCCATAGCTTTCCAGAGAGTCGCAGAAGAGGGCGTAGGGCGGATTCGATCCGCAGGCGGCGACCTCCCGCTGAGCGATGGATTGAAGAAACTTCTGCACGGCCGCGGCGGTTTGATGGTCCAGGACGTAACCCTCGGCACCGAAGGCCGGACGCTTCACCTTCATCCCGGTGTGGCTGGAGAGGAAGAAGGTGACTTGGCTGGGAGAGGGCCGGGTGTCGGGAAGCTGAGCGGCGCCGTCCTGGAGGGGGATTCGCTGAAGCGAATCGCCGGCGAAGGCGGCGATGACGGCGTCGCCATCGCGCAGTTGCTGCGGCTCGACGGATGACTGGCCGGCGGCGACGGGAACGCGCTGGGAGCGCAATCGCCCGGCGGCGTCGTGAATGGAAATCATGGAGCCGCCGTAGGGCCAGCCGCTGCCGAGCGTCAGGTCCATTCGGAGTCCCAT
>JBEKIV010000352.1:0-2770 GCA_050011595.1 Tepidisphaeraceae bacterium | reverse complement strand
CTGCATCCGCCCGCGCAGCGTCCGGCGCAGCTCGGCCAGCCGCGGCAGATCAGCGGCCAGAGCGGCCGCGATCTGAACGTACTGTTCCGATGTTTGTGCGATGAGTTCCGGCAGGCCGAGGTTGGTCAATTGCGATAGCCCGGCTCGTCCCACCACCGTCTGGCCTACCAGCGTAATAACTGGAACGCCCATCCAATATGAGTCCAGGCTCGTGGTGTGTCCGTTGTATGGGAAGCTATCCAATCCCACGTCGATGCGGTGGAAGAGATTGAGGTACTGGAAACGCGGACCGCGGGCGACCAACTCGATGCGATCGGGACTGATTCCCTCCCGTTGCAGCAGGTCCAGCAGCGCTTGACGATGGCTCCCTTCGGGACACAGCATCATGAATCGCGACCGAGGGACGGTCTTGAGCACTTGCGCCCACAGTTGCAGGACCGGCTCGTTGACTTTGCAAAAGTTATTCAGACATCCGAAAGTGACGTGGCCATCCTTTTGCGCGGGTAGCGCGTTGACCGCCAGTTCCGTAACCAGCGGATCGTAGCACCAGAAACTATCCGGTAGGCGGATTGACGTCTCAGAATAGAACTGATCGTTCAATCCCGGCGGGTCCAGATAGGGATCGGTGAGGCGATAATCGATGGTCTCCAGGCCCGTCGAGCCTGGAGAGCCGACAAACGTCGCCTGCACCGGGGCTGGCTTGCGGGCGAACACCGCAAGACGGTTGTTCGCCGTGTGCAGCGCCAAATCCACCAGAATATCGATTCCGTCTTGCCGAATCTGATCGGCAGCCTGGGAATCAGACAGCTCCACGATGCTGCGCCAGACATCGGCGTAACGCCGGAATTGTTCGGTCAACGCATCGGCGCGGGCAACGTTGGAGTAACAGAAGATTTCCATTTGCCGATGATCGTGCTCGCGCAAAAGCGGCAGCAGATTCTGGCCAACTACATGGTCGCGGAAATCCGGTGACACGTAGCCGATGCGCAGTCGGCGGTCGGGGTCGCGGTTGTTGGTGTGCGGCTGAATGAATTTCTTGAGCAGCTCGGCGTGCTGTCGGTTCCAGCGGCGAAGTTCCTCATGGATCATCCTGCCGTCGTAGCCGGGATGATATTGGAGGGTGAAGACCAGATTGCTGTGCGCTTCAGCATAATCAGGCTTGAACTGAATGACCTGCCGACAGACCGCAATGGTCTGGTCAAGTTGCCCCTTTTCCGTCAGGGCGAGGGCTAGATTGTTATATGCCTCGGCATAATCCGGCTTGAGCCGAATGGCCTGCCGACAAGCCGCGATCGCCTCGTCAAGCTGCCCCTTGACCCGCAAGGCGTTGCCGAGATTGTTGTGCGCATCGGCATAATCCGGCTTGAGCCGAATGGCACGCCGATAGGAAGCGATGGCCTCATCCAGTTGTCCTTTGTCTTTCAGGGCATTGCCCAGATTGCTATGGGCGTCGGCGTAGTTGGGTCTGAGGGCGAGGGCCCGACGGATCAAATCCACCGCTATGTCATTGCGTCCCAGCTGATGGGCAATTACTCCCAGAAGTTGCATCGCAACGGCATGCTCCGGCTGCTGAGCCAAAATCTGGCGGTATATCCCCTCCGCCTCGGCCAAGCGGCCTGCCTGATGATGTGATACGCCGGATTCGAGTTGTTGCTGAAGGGTCATGTGGCCGGGCATTGTAAACTCGAATTTTCGCCGTGCTGGCACCAATTCCGCCACATCTGCCGGTACGCCGCTTCGATGTTCCGGGCGAAACGCGGGGCATCCATCAAGGGCGACGCCTGCATCCGTGCTCGTAGCGTCCGGCGCAGCTCGGCCAGCTGCCGCAAATCCCCGGCCAGGTCCGTGGCGATCTGAACGTACCGCTCCGGCGTCTGTGCGATGAATTCCGGCAGGCCCAGGTTGGTCAATTGCGATAGCCCGGCTCGTCCCACCACTGTCTGGCCCACCAGCGTCACCACGGGAACTCCCATCCAAAATGAGTCCAGGCTCGTGGTGTGGCCGTTATACGGGAAGCTATCCAGTCCCACGTCGATGCGATGGTAGAACTCCAGGTATTGAAAACGCGGACGGCCCGCGACCAACTCGATGCGATCGGGACTGATTCCCTCCCGCTGGAGCAGGTCCAGCAGCGCTTGACGATGGCTCCCTTCGGGACACAGCAGCATGAATCGCGACCGAGGGATCGTCTTGAGGACCTGCGCCCAGAGTTGCAGGACCGGCTCATTGACTTTGCAGAAGTTATTCAGGCATCCGAAGGTGACGTAGCCATTTGTTTGCGCGGGCAGCGAGGTGACGGCGGGTTCCGTAGCGTGGGGATCATAGCACCAGAAGCTATCAGGCAGACGTATTGACGTTTCGGAATAAAAATGATCGTTCAATCCCGGTGGATTGAGGTACGGATCGGTCAATCGGTAATCCATCGCCGACAGCCCGGTCGTTCCCGGATACGCCAGCCAGGCCGCCTGCACCGGCGCCGGCTTGCGGGCGAAGAGGAGCATGCGGTTCTTGGCCATGTGCATGGTCAAATCCACCAGGATGTCGATGCGATCTTCGCGGATTTTCCTCGCCGCCTCCTCATCCGTCGTCCCCAGGATCGACCGCCAGACTTGGGCGTATCCGCGAATCCGCTGGGTTACCGCATCCGGCCGGCGGAGGTCGGCATAACAGAAGATTTCGAACGCCTTCCGATCGTGGTTCGACAGCAGCGGAATCGTGAAGAACGATTGGCAATGCTCGCGGAAATCCGGCGACACGTAGCCGATGCGCA
>JBEKIV010000351.1:0-2819 GCA_050011595.1 Tepidisphaeraceae bacterium | reverse complement strand
GCGATCTATCGTCAGGTTCTGTCGGTTGATCCGAATGATGCCGATGTGCTGCATCTGTTGGGCGTGGTCGCCAATCAGACGGGCCGCCATGACGAAGCGATCGATCTCATCGGTCGCGCTATCGCGTTGGACCCCGACTATGCCGAGGCCCATTTCAACCTGGGCCACGCGCTTTCGGACCGCGGCCGATCCGACGAAGCCGTTGCTTCATACGAGAAAGCGATCCAACTCACACCGGATTATGTCGAAGCCCATTTCAATATCGGAGACGTGCGGCTGAAAACCGGCCGGTTTGATGAAGCAATCGCCTCATTCCAACGAGCGGTTCAGTTAAAACCCGATTATGCGAAAGCGTACAACAATCTGGGTAGTGCGCTGGCGGGAAAGGGCCGGCACGATGAAGCGATTGCCGCTTATCGCCGCGCCGTTCAATTCAAGCCTGATTTTGCCGAGGCGCACTACAACCTCGGGATCGCCCTCCAGACCAGCGGACAACTTGACGAGGCAGTCGCTTCCCATTTGCAGGCGATTCGGCTCAAGCCTGATTTTGCCGAAGCACACTACAATCTCGGCAACGCCCTGCAATCCAACGGACAATTTGACGAGGCGGTCACTTCCTTCCGGCAGGCCATTCGGCTCCAGCCTGATTACGCCGAAGCGCACAACAATCTCGGCATCGCCTTAAAAGCCACGGGACAACTTGACGGGGCGGTCACTTCCTTCCGGCAGGCCATTCGGCTCAAGCCCGATTTTGCCGGGGCGCACAACAACCTCGGCAACGCCTTAAAGAACACCGGGCAACTTGACGAGGCGGTCACATCCTTCCGACAGGCCATTCGGCTCAATCCCGATTACGCCTTGGCGCACAACAATCTCGGCAGCGCATTAAGCGACATGGGGCAACTTGACGAGGCCATCGCTTCCTATCGGCAGGCCATTCGGCTCAGGTCTGATTTTGACCAAGCGCACAGCAATCTGGTCAATACCCTTCTTTATCATTCCGGCTACGACGCCAGGATGATCCATGAGGAGGTCCGCCGCTGGAATCAACAGCATGCCGAGCCGCTCAAGAGATTCATCCAGCCACACCGCAACGATCGTGATCCCGAGCGTCGTTTGCGCATCGGGTATGTCTCATCCGATTTTTTCGATCACGCCTCCGCCTTCTTTCTGTTGCCCCTGTTCCGTCACCATGATCGGCGGCAGGTTGAACTGTTCTGTTACTCCTCACGGGCTGGTTCTGACAAGGTGACGCAACAGATGAAGGATCACGTTCAGCACTGGCGCACCGTAGCGGGATTGACCGATGCGAAAGTCGCGGCGCAGGTCCGCGAGGACCAGATCGACGTTCTGGTCGATCTGAAACTCCATACCGGCGGAAACCGTCTCCTGATCTTCGCGCAAAAGCCCGCGCCCGTGCAGGCGACCTGGCTGGGATACCCAGGCACGAGCGGCCTGGACACCATGGACTATCGCCTTACCGATCCATACCTGGACCCTCCGGGGCTTGATGACGCTTGTTATTCGGAGCGGTCGATCCGACTGCCGGATACGTTTTGGTGTTACGATCCTCTCGCCGACGAACCCGCGGTCAACGCACCGCCGTGTCTTGAGAAGGGATTCGTCACCTTCGGCTGCCTGAATAACTTTTGCAAAATAAACGACGCGGCAATGACGCTATGGGCGGGGGTTCTCAAGGCCCTCTCCAACTCGCGTCTGTTGCTGCTGGCGCCCGAGGGAAGCTCGCGCCAGCGCGTCCTGGTCCAAATGGGCCGGGAAGGAATCGGCACCGAGAGGGTGGAGTTTGTGGGTAGACAGTCTCGCCCGGAATATCGCAACACCTATCATCGCATTGACATCGGCTTGGATACCGTTCCCTGCAACGGTCACACCACGAGCCTGGACTCATTTTGGATGGGAGTTCCGGTAGTGACGCTGGTGGGCCAGACGGTGTTTGGACGAGCCGGCATGTCGCAATTGACCAATCTCGGTCTGCCGGAACTCATCGCCCGAACGCCGGACCAGTACGTTCAGATCGCCACGGACCTTGCCGGGGACCTGCCCCGGCTGGGCGAGCTGCGCCGGACGCTGCGAGCGCGGATGCAGGCGTCGCCCCTGATGGACGGCCCGCGTTTCGCCCGCAATGTCGAAGCCGCCTACCGGCAGATGTGGCGGAATTGGTGCCAGGCTGGCGGAGATTAAAGATTACGATGCACGGCCCCATGACCGTTCAGCAACAGATCGAATCCGGCTTGTCGCACCACCGGGCGGGCCGCCTGGCGGAGGCCGAGAGGATCTATCGACAAGTGCTGGCGCGGCAGCCCGATCATCCCGAGACGTTGAATCGATTGGGAGTGCTGACCGCACAGTTGGGCCAACTGGACGCGGCGGTGGAATTGATCCGGCGGGCCGTTCGGCTGAAGCCTGATTTTGCCGAGGCACACGGCAATCTCGGCGTCGTATTGAAGGGCAAGGGGCAACTTGACGAGGCGATCGCTTCCTATCGCCAGGCCATTCGGCTCAACCCTGATCTTGCCGAAGTGCACAGCAATCTCGGCAACGCATTGAAGGATAAGGAACAGATCGACGAGGCCATCGCTTGCCATCGACAGGCCATTCGGCTCAAGCCTGATAATGCCGAATCGCACTACAATCTTGGCAACGCCTTTAGCAAAATTGGGCGACTTGACGAAGCCATTACTTCCTATCGACAGGCGGTTCGGCTCAAGCCCGATTTTACGGAAGCGCACAGCAATCTGCTCTACGCGCTGCCATTTAATCCGGCCTACGACGCCAGGATGATCCTTGAGGAGAACCTC
>JBEKIV010000350.1:0-2845 GCA_050011595.1 Tepidisphaeraceae bacterium | reverse complement strand
CCTCTCATCAATTAGCCTGCATAAACGATCGCCTTCCTCGCGCAAAAGATCCTCGGGCACGTTAAACCCGTTCCTTCTCAGATAATCGATCTTCATCCAACTGGTTAAATGTTTTGGGCGAGGCGGCTTGATCTCCCGCAGGCAGGCATCACAAATCAACTGCCCGCTATCAATTGGCGAAAGCGCGCGAACCATGCCACATCCCTCGCACACGCCCTTTGCCCTCACCGCGCCTCCGGTCTTTGGCCTTTCATCCGCTTGAAGTTCTCGAAAACCTGGCCGCTCAATTCGATCAGCGTCGGGCGCTGGGCTTCGGCTTCCAACAGGCGGGAAACGAATGTCGGCAGATCGACGCCGGCGGCTTTGGCTTTATCCGCCAAGCGGCGCTCGGCCTGCGGCGAAATTGGAACGGCAAGCGTCATGTTTTAATCCTGTTGCCTGTGCATTGATCTGGCCACGCCAGGTTCCTGTCGATAATTATAACAACTCAAATGCCCCGATGCAGACGAATCGACATCGGTATTCACGGCAGCCGGCAGTTATGTCATAATTGACGGCTCCTTGGGGCGTCGATGAAACGTGACCTCCCTTCGTTGATATCCCGCAATTTCTTCTCTCCACGCCAAGATTTTCCGGGATCACGCCGCTTCGCCGCTCCATCAGTTATCTTCAAATGCGTTACCGCGAAGGAGCGAAGAACACGGAGTTTCGCGAAGCCAGATTGATAATTCTTCGCGCAACTTCGCGTTCTTCGCGTCTTCGCGGTAAAACTCTTTAGGTTGCGGGCCCAGCCGGCGCTGTGGTTAATTCGCCGCAAATTCCTTTATCCGGGTATTCTGATGAGCAAATTATTTACGTCCCTCAAGATTCGCGAAATCACCTTCCGCAACTGCATTTTCGTTTCCCCAATGTGCCAATACAGCAGCGATGACGGCCTGGCCACCGATTGGCATCTCGTCCATCTCGGCAGCCGGGCCGTCGGCGGGGCGGGACTGGTGATGGTGGAAGCCACCGCCGTTTCGCCGATCGGGCGAATCTCTCCGTTCGACAGCGGCATCTGGTCCGAGGCGCACGTGCAGGCATTCGCTCCGATCGTCCGGTTTATCAAAGAGCAAGGCGCCGTCGCGGGGATTCAGATCGCTCATGCCGGCCGCAAAGCCTCGACCGATGCTCCGTGGAACGGAGGCGGGGCGGTTTCCGCGGCCAAAGGCGGGTGGCAGCCGATCGCTCCCAGCCCGATTGCCTTCTCACCCGCGATGCCCATGCCGCGTCAAATGTCGGGCGATGACATCAACGCCGTGGTCGGGCAGTTCGTCCAGGCCGCCCGCCGGGCCGGCTCCGCCGGCTTCGAATTGCTCGAGCTTCACATGGCTCACGGATATCTCCTGCACGAATTCCTTTCGCCGCTATCCAATCAACGCACGGATGAATTTGGCGGATCGCTGGCCAATCGCATGCGGTTGCCCCTGCGCGTGGCCCGCGAAGTTCGAGCGGCCTGGCCTTCGCATCTGCCGCTGTTTGTCCGCATATCCGCCACCGATTGGGTGGACGGCGGCTGGGACCTTGCCCAGTCCATCGCCCTTGCCCGTGAATTCAAGCGGATCGGCGTCGATCTGATCGATTGCTCCAGCGGAGGAACTTCGCCCGCGGCGCGCGTTCCTCTGGAGCCCGGCTACCAGGTTCCCTTTGCCCAGGCCATTCGGCGCGACGCCGATATTGCCACCGGCGCTGTGGGGCTGATTACCGAAGCGAAACAAGCCGAACAAATCATCGCCGAGAACAAGGCCGATGCCGTTTTCCTGGCCCGGCAAATGCTCCGCGATCCCTATTGGCCGCTTCACGCCGCCGCCGAGTTGGGCGCGGACGTTCCCTGGCCGCGCCAATATGGCCGGGTCGATCCCCGTCACAAATGAGGTCTATTGCCCTAAATAGGGGTCGGTATTTCCGGTACACCCGTGCGCGGAAACTCGAAATCCGAAATCCGAATGACGAATCAAATCCGAAATTCGAATGACGAAACAAATCCCCGAACGCCTTGGAAATTTCGTTTCGAATTTCGTCATTCGAATTTGATTCGTCATTCGGATTTCGGATTTCGAGTTTCGTGCTGAAATCCCGGCCCCAATTAGAAAGCTCGCCCTATCCATCCCTCAAAACGCCTTCAGCAGCACGCGCACCACGCGCGTCAATCCCGACCTGGCATTGCCGATGAACTGCTGGAAGATTTGGTTCGTCACTTCCATGAATTCTTCCATGCCGGCCAGACGCTGGCGCGTCAGTTGAACGGACTGATTATGCGCGGCCTGCTTGCCGAGGGATTGCTCGTCCAGCATTTTCCGGCATTGCTTGATCGTTTCCAAAACCGGGTCCATCTCGCGCCGCTTGCGCTCGGCGGCGATCAGGCTGAACATTTCCCACACGTCCGACAGGCTCTGGAAATATTCCCGCCGCTGGCCGCGCTTGTGAAGCCGATGCACGATGCCCCAGTCGCACAGCGCCCGTAGCGACATGCTGGCGTTGCCCCGGCTGATGTTCAATCGCTCCATCACGTCATCCGTGCACAGCGGCTCGGCCACGACGTACAGCAGCGCGTGAATCTCCGCCATGGTCCGGTTGATTCCCCAGGTCTGGCCCATTTCCCCCCAGCGCCGAATGAACAGGTCCTGCGCCGTTTGCAACTCCTCCCGCGCCGCCGGGGTCAGCGGCTTGCCCGATGTTTCCGCCGCGGTCGCCATTGAATCCTCCCGTTTTCAATCGGGTGCTATGAGCGAGTGCGCGCATGAAGGGCCACTGCCGACACCCCAAAGCCCACGGAGCTTGCTCCGTGGGAAGCGCCGCAAGCCAG
>JBEKIV010000349.1:0-4108 GCA_050011595.1 Tepidisphaeraceae bacterium | reverse complement strand
CTCAGACGCCGGCGCCGCCGAAATCCACAGCGCCCCCGCAAGCATCAAGCCAACCGAGAAGATCAACCGCGTAGACGCGAAGGGCGCGAAGTTGCGCGAAGGAATATCGAGTTTATCTTCGCGCAACTTCGCGCTCTTCGCGCCTTCGCGGTAAGCCATTTTTCGAAAGGCCATGAAACACAAGTGTCATCCCTCGGCAATGGTCACGCTCTTGAGCACGTCGCCCTGCCTGATGGCGTTGACGACCTGCTGGCTCGGCGCGTCTTTTACCTGCCCGAAAACGGTGTGCTTGCCGTCGAGCCAATCGGTGACGACGTGGGTGATGAAAAATTGGCTGCCGTTGGTGTTCGGGCCGGCGTTGGCCATCGACAGCGAGCCGACCTGATGTTTATGGGGATTATTCTTCACCTCGTCGGCAAAGCGATAGCCGGGCCCGCCGCTGCCGGTGCCGGTGGGATCGCCGCCCTGGACCATGAAATCGCCGATGACGCGATGGAATTTGGTCCCATCGTAGAATTTTTCCCGGGCCAGGAAGACGAAATTGTTGACGGTCACGGGAGCGTCCTGGGTGAAGAGGTCGCAGACGATTTTGCCCTTGGAAGTCTCGAACGTCGCGACGTATTTCTTGCCGGGATCGATTGTCATCTTCGGCGGCTGCGGATACTGCTTGGACATAGGCGTAATCTCCTTTGGCGACACAGGGTTCACTTTTCCATTCGGTTGTCAACGCCGCGGATGACCCAGCGCCGCCTGCGCCCGCACGCCGATTGGAAACCTTACCCCTGATTTTGTCGATTTTCGTTTGGGTTGCGGTTCAGTAGACTATGGCAGTGACAAGGGACGAGAAGCTAAAAATGGGGGTTCGGCACCACGAGTCGGGCCGGTTGGCCGAGGCCGAGCAAGTCTATCGCGAAATCCTGCAAGTACACCCGAATGATCCCAACGGGCTGCACTTGATGGGAGTGTTGGCCGGGCAGCGAGGCCAAACCGACGCGGCGATCGACCTGCTCCGTCGCGCCATCAGCGTCAAGCCCCGCTTTGCCGAAGCCCACTGTCGCCTGGGAAATCTGTTAAGTCAGAAGGGTCGGACCGACGAGGCGTTGGCCGCGTATCGCCGTGCCGCGGAACTCAAACCGGATTTCGCCGAGGCTCACGTCGGCATCGGCGATGTGATGCGGCAAAGCGGCCGTTGGGAGGAAGCGATCGCCGCCTATCAACAAGCCATCCGGGTTAAACCTGATTTTGCGATCGCCTATTTCAACGTGGGAGAAACGCTGAGCAAAGCCGGCCGTCTTGCGGAATCGCTGCCCGCGTTCGCCAGCGCCCTGCGAGCGAAACCTGATTATGTCGAAGTCCACATAAGAATGGCCGTCGTTCTGGCCCACCTGGGTCGGTTCGGCGAGGCGCGGGCAGCGCAGGCGCGAGCGGCGGAATTGGCGCCCCATTCCGCCGCCCCGCTCGAGGCGTTAGGCGAGATCATGCTGCGGGAGCATCGCGCCGCGAATGCCGCCGAGCAGTTTCGCAAGGCCTTGGAGATCGATTGCAAACAGTACACGGCCCTGAATTCCCTGGGCAATGCGCTGCTCTCCGAGGGTAAGTTCGACGAGGCGGCGAGTTGCTTCCGGCGCTTCCTGGAACAATGCCCCGAATCCATGCTTGGAATCGGATATATGAACTTGGCGAGCACCGGCCGACTCGCCGCCGGTGGGAACGAACATCAGCGGCTGATGGCGGTGCTGCGCGAGCCGAAATCACCGGCCGACAACCGAGTCGCCGCCGGGTTTGCATTGGGAAAGTTCTTTGATGACGCCGGCCGCTTCGACGAGGCGTTCGACTGCTACAGCCAAGCCAATTCGCTCTGGAAGCAGATTCGGGCCGCTGCCGGCGACCGCTATCGCCCGGATTCAATTCGCCGCAATATCGATCACCTGATTGCGGAATTCGACCGTCACTTTTTCCAGAGCCGGCGGGATTATGGCGAGCCTTCGGAGCTCCCCGTCTTCATCGTCGGAATGCCGCGATCGGGCACCACGCTCGTGCATCAGATCGCCGCCAGCCACCCTCAGGTCCACGGCCTGGGCGAGCAAACCGACCTCTATGAAATCGCCAAGGCGCTGAAAGAAAACCGCGCGGCATCGCGAAGCAATGCCGACGCGGTACGGGCGGCGGCCAAGGAACACGTTCAACGGCTCCGCGCGATCGACGGCCAAGCGTCGAGGATCATCGATAAAACACTGAGCAACGTCCATTGGCTTGGTTTGATTTCCCTGCTCTTTCCCGGAGCGCGGGTGATTTGCTGCCGCCGCGACCCCCGCGATACTTGTCTGTCCTGCTATTTCCAGTGGTTTTCGCAGGGGCATGCGTTTTCATTCGACTTGGCGCATTGCGGCATGGAATATCTGCAAATCGATCGGTTGATGGATCACTGGCTGGGCTCGCTGCCGCTGCGGATGCTTGAGGTCCAGTACGAGACTTTGGTGGCGGATTTCGAGGGCCAATGCCGGCGGCTCATCGACTTCCTCGGCCTGCCCTGGCACCCGGCTTGCCTCGAATTCCACCGCGCGCAAACCACCGTACTGACCGCGAGCATTTGGCAAGTCCGGCAACCGATCTATCACAGTTCCGTGGGCCGCTGGCGCCAATATCAGCCCCACCTCGGCCCGCTGATGGAAGTGCTTTAATGCCATTTAGTTAAGCCGCAACTCCGCACAGGCTATGTATTTACAACATTAGCGCAAGACGTGGCCTCCTGGTAGGCTGATGGTGCTTATTACACCAACCCAAAGGAGGCCACGGATGGCCAGTATCGCAGGCGCGGTGGCGCGGATCAAGGAGGGGCCGCTGGGAATCGGCGGGATTTGGAATGCCGATGCGGTCGAACAGGTTTTTCTCCAGCAGGGACACCGGTGGAGGGATCGCACGCTGGGACCGGCGCAGACTATCGAACTATTCATCCGACAGGTGGCTGAGGGAAACGAATCGTGCGCCTTTATGCGTCAGTGGGCCGGCGGGAAGTTCACGGCCGGCGCCTATTGCCAAGCGCGAAGTCGCCTGCCGTTGCCCGCGGTGTGGGGGTTGTGCGCCGAGGCGCGGCGGCAACTTCGTCTGGATCATCAGGAGGAGGCGCCGCTGTGGCATGGACACCGCACCTTTCACCTGGACGGCACGAGCTTCTCCATGCCGGATACGCCCCAGCTTCAAGAGGCGTTTGGTCAGCCGGGCCAGCAGAGGCGGGGATGCGGATTTCCCATCGCCCATCTGCTGGTCTCGTTCGACGCGCGCACGGGGATGCTGCTGGAAGCGATTCCGGCTCCCTTGCGCACGCACGACCTGCGTAACGTGCGATTCATCCACCGTCATTTGCAAGCCGGCGACGTGCTCATCGGCGACAAGGCGTTTGGCTCGTGGACGCATCTGGCGTTGTTGCAGTCGGCGGGAATCCACGGCCTGTTCCCCTTGCACCAACACCGTCCGTCCAAGCGGAAAGATTGCGATCGCGCCGAGACCTGGCCCAAGCCTCAAAAAAAACCGGATTGGATCGATCAGGAAAGTTACGACGCCTTGCCCCAGCGAATCACCGTGCGTCTTGTGAGCCGGACGATCCGGCGCCGCGGCTTCCGTCCGTTGCACGTCGAATTGGTCACCACCCTGGCCGATGGGCCATGCTATCCCGCCGAAGATCTGGTGGAATTGGGCAAGGGCCGGTGGTCGGCGGAACTGAACATCCGGCATCTCAAGACGACGATGGGCCTGGAAGTGCTCAAGTGCCAGAGCGTCCAAGGCGTGCTGAAGGAACTGGCGATCTTCTGCCTGGTGTATAACCTGGTGCGCGCGGTGATGCTCAAGGCCTCGGCGGCGCAGGGCGTGGACGTGGATCGGATCAGCTTCGCCGACGCGTTGGCTTGGATTCGCTGCACCGAGCCGGGGCAGGCATTGTGGAAATTGATTGTGAATCCGATGCGTCCGGACCGCCTGGAGCCGCGCGCCGTCAAACGCCGGCCCAAGTCGTACGCTTTGCTGAACAGACCCAGGCAGGCAATGCGAAAAGCTCTGAAAAACCAGGCAAAGGGAGCCTAACTAAATGGCATTAACTCCCGACCCCTTTGAA
>JBEKIV010000348.1:0-2908 GCA_050011595.1 Tepidisphaeraceae bacterium | reverse complement strand
ACGCTTCGTGATGCTTGCTTGGAACGTTGAAGCTTCCGCCCACGGCGAACGTGTCGGGGCGATCCAGGTATTGCATCGCCTCGACGAGCCAGTTGTCGTGGCCCTGGCGATAGGGCAGCGTGTCCGTCTTGAAAAAGAACAGGTACGGATTGGCGGCGAACGCGCCGGCGAGGTGCTCCTGGTAATAGCACTTTTCACGGTCGTTCTCGCAATGCTCGGGGCGGATCACTTGCAGCTTGTCGATCTTTTGTTCCTTGAAAAGCCTCCAATAGATGTCGTGCATCGCCGGGGCGCTTCCGCCGTCCACGATGGCGATTTCCCCGGGCCTGCCGCCGAGGAACTTGATCCAGTCTTCCAGCACCGCCTCGAACGCGGCGGAATTGCCCATGTTCGCCGCGGTCATCGAAACCTGCTTCAACGCCGCTTGCAGCGTCATCGCCTCTTGAACCGGGCCTGTTTTTTCGGCCGTGACCATTAAAACTCCCAAGTCGCGCGATGCAGCACGCTTCCCTCGTAATTCCAAAGCATCTCCCCCGTGCCGTAGTAATCGTCGAATTCAATGTCCACCACCGTCGCGTGCTCCACGTAATCGTAGGGCCGCGCATTGCTCCGAATCTCGATGTCCATCACGTATCTTCCCGGCTTGAGCGGCAGCGAATCGACTTTGCAGCGCACGATCCGTCGGCCCGGTTCCAGCGTCACCCCGCGAAGCTCCAGCCGGCTGTTCAATCCCAGCACCCGATATCCCTTATCCGAGTTGAACATGAAGCCCAGGCAGGCGTTGTGCACCGGCTCCTTCACGTCCAGCTCGAATTCAAACGTCGCTTCTCCGCCGGCCACGACGCGAGCCTTGCCCGCCGGTGGAACCATCACGAATTTAGCCAGCGTGTGCAAAAACCCTGGAAACCTCGGACGCTTCAGCAGGTCCGTCTCCTCCGCGCTGATCGTGCTGTTCAAATACGCCTCGACGACGCCGTCGGTATCGCCGATCCGATCCACCACTCCATTGCGAAGATAAACCGCGCGATCGCACATGTTTCGCACCGCGCCCATGTTGTGGCTCACGAACAAAACCGTCCGCCCGTCCCCCTGCGCCACCTGCTGCATCCGGCCCAGACATTTCTTCTGAAATTCCTGGTCCCCAACCGCCAGCACTTCATCCACGATCAATATCTCCGGCTCCAGATGCGCCGCCACCGCGAACGCCAGACGCACGTACATGCCGCTGGAATAGCGCTTCACCGGCGTGTCGAGGAATTTCTCGGTCTCGGCGAAGGCGACGATCTCGTCGAATTTCCGGTCGATTTCCGCCTTGCGCATCCCCATGATCGCCCCGTTCAGATACACGTTTTCGCGCCCGGTCAATTCCGGATGAAACCCCGTCCCCACCTCCAGCAGCGAGGCCACTCGCCCTTTGAGCCTGGCGTGACCTTCGGTGGGTTCGGTGATGCGGCTGAGGATTTTCAGCAGCGTTGATTTCCCCGCCCCGTTGCGCCCGATGATCCCCATCACCTCGCCGCGATGAACGTCGAACGACACGTCCTTCAGCGCCCAGAATTTCCCTTCCTCCGGCCCGTCGCCCCGCAGCCCCGCCAGCCGCTGAAACGGACTTTTGATCGCCGACATGATCGTGTCGCGCAGCGTCAGATATTTCTCGGCCTTCAGGCCGATCTGGTAGCACTTGCCGATTCCGTCGATGGTGATTGCCGCGGTCATATCCCACCTATGCCATTGGCGCCTATGCGATGTCCGCGAACCGCCGCTCGGTCTTCTTGAAATAATAGAGTCCGAAGAACAGGATTGCCGCGACTTCAGAAATCGCGATCGCCAGTCCGGGGAAATCCCAATGCTGTTTGAGCAGTGCCGACCGGAACGCGTTGATGATCCCGTACATGGGGTTCAGCCGCAGGAGCCAGCGAATCCACTGCCGGCGCGGATCGAGCGGATATCCGACCGGGCTGATGGCCATCCAGGTGGAGACCATGAACGGCAACAGAAACCGGAAGTCGCGATACGTCACCGTCAGCGACGCCATCACGTACGCCATTCCCATCGCCGCCAGCGCCGTCAGCAGCAACAGCGCGGGGATTAAGACGACGGTCCACGGCGGAACGACGTGATAGCACGCCATTAAAACAAAGAACATTCCCAGCGAGATCAACGTATCCACCATCGCCGCCGCGATTACCGATGTCGGGACGAATAGACGGGGGAAATAGATTTTCGTCAGCAGGTTCTGCTGGTTCATCAGCGACGTGCCGCCGGAACCCACTCCCGTGGCAAACAGCGTCCACGCCAGCACGCCCGCGTAATTGAACAGCGAATACGGAATGTGCCGGTCCTTCAACTCCTGCGGCAATCTGCTGGCAAACCCCGCCACCGTGCCGAAGATCACGGTCTGAATGATGACCGTCATCACCGGTTGAATGATCGCCCACGCGAACCCCAGCACCGTTTGCTTATACCGCACCTTCACGTCGCGCCAGGTGAGGAAGTAGAGCAACTCCCGGTAATGGATCAATTCTTTGAAGTCGATCGCCACCCATCCCCGTCGGGCGCGAATCTCGAACTCCGGCGCCTCGCTCGGCGCCGGCTCGGTGGCCGACGGTGAGGGGGCGGCCTGCATTGAAGTGGCTGTCAAACTCATCGGTGGCAAATTCCTGCCGAATGTCATCAACGTCCGGGAAAACCGCCAATGCTTTCCCGTCTGGCGCATACTAACCGTCCGGTCACTTGCGTCAACTTCATCCGCAACATCGTCCTTTCACGTTTGTTACCTGAGAACCTACGACCGCCTTAACGCCCGGAATTTCTCGGACGTACCCCAAAAGTTCCTGCCGCGCAAAAAAAGCTCACCGAACGAGCGTCCGCGAGCCTTGATGAGCTGGCTTGGGGGATGGCTGGAGGG
>JBEKIV010000347.1:0-2949 GCA_050011595.1 Tepidisphaeraceae bacterium | reverse complement strand
TCGCCTTCGATTTCCGCCACCCAGAAATGGTCGTGAGGCCGCTTGAGATAAACATTTTCGATTTGATCCAGGTCCGTTGCGGGGTCCAGAGGGTCCGGAACGCCCGTCAACAGCCCGTGATGATATAGCCGAACGACTTCGCGTCGGTCTCTGGCATGATAGGTTCGCACGGACACCCCAATTCCGGCGGAGGGTGACACGCCATCATCCGAACCGTCTGAGGGAACATAGGGAGTATCAGGTGAGGGAAACATGGGTACTCCTTGCCCGTGTCTCATCCAATCCGTCGCCCGTCCAGAATTCCAGCCGACGCCAGCGGTGATAGACGTCGCACGCCGCTCGGCCAGGAGGACCGAACTTGTTCAGCCACCGCCAAGCAAAGTCGATTTGCGCAAGGCCCGACTCCTGATAGCGCTCATCGCAGCCCCCCGCGTCGAGGTAATCTGATCTTCCAACGGCGAAGCAGTCGGTGCCGACGGGATATCCCTTGTACGTCTCGCAACGAAGTCTCCAATTCGCCGCCAGCGGAATCACTGTTTCATAGAACGAATTGAATCGCCGCGCGATCAGCTCGGTGGTATCCGAATCCAAATGCCGGATCGGAAAGTAGATCAAGCGATGGCCGCGGGCCAACCCCGCGCTTTCCAGAACGGTTATAAAATTGGGCGGAACGGTCAGGCACGGGTCCAAAAAGGTTACCCATTCGGTGCGTGCGATTTTCACCGCCGCGTTTTGCAGTTTGGCTAGGTCAAACGGCCCGTCGTCGGCTATATGAACGTATTTGGCGTCCAAGTATTGCCTAGCGAAATCAAATCGCTTGCCTCCTTGCTGGATCAGAATGATCTGGTGCTCGTCGATTCCTTCGCAAACTTCCAGGCTTGTCAAACAGAGAGGAATCGGCGCCAGACGCCGGAAGGGAACAATGATGGAAGCGCGCATGGCGTGAGTCTCCGCCCATTCCGTTCTTCCACCAACAGAATTCGAGTTGCCGGCGAATCGGCACAGAATAGCGCGGCGACGAACCGCCCCTTGAGCCGCTCGCTCAGCCCGCGCCCCACACAGTGGAACACCTTGACACGGACCATAAGTTGCACCCGCGCTGCGGGATTTTTAGAAGCCGCATTGTTGTGCCCGGTTGACCGGACGCTTTCGTTCCCGAGGAAAGCTGATGTCAAGCGGCGGCGGCTCGTGCTTCGATCGTTGAAAAATGGATTTTCCGCGAAGCGGTTTGCCGAAGGGCATATTATTCTGACGAGTCAACGTGACGGGGCATCCGCACGTTGCGGCTGCTCCGCTTCGTCGGATTGGAGGTGCATCATGATGCCCTCACCTCGTTTGGTTGCACGAACGGCCCTGGTAGTCTTTGGTTTGGCGCTTGCGGGGTGCGAATCGATGGACACCTACGCCCAGAGCGGCTCGAACAGTGGGAACGCGCCCACGACCATGTCTTCGACGCCGCAGAACCACGGCAGCGCAAACGCCGATAACGCTGACTACTGGAATGACACCCGATATATTGGGAATGGCGCCTTCGGCCAGCCGCCGCCGCCATAATCAACCAGCGTCGAGTGTCTTACCCGCTGGAAACGCGAGGGATCGGATTTCCCTCAAGGGGTTGCGGATCCAATACCGCGGCGGCGGATTTCAGCGGAATGCGCACTGTAAAGGTGGAACCCTTGCCCGGCCCCTGGCTGGCGGCGGTGACCGAGCCGCCATGCGCATCCACCAGAGCACCGCAGATTGAAAGCCCAAGCCCAAGCCCGCCAAATCGGCGGGTGATGTTATCGCCTCCCTGTTCAAAGGCGCTGAAAATGCTCGAGAACCGGTGCTGCTCGATTCCGATTCCGGTGTCAGCCACTTCCACGACCACGGAACCCGGCGATTCGTTGTAGGTTCGCACCGAGATCGAGCCACCCTCCGGCGTGAACTTGATCGCATTGCGCAACAGGTTCCAGAACACCTGCTGCAATCGGCTTGAATCGCCGAGGATGGCGGTATGGTCCGCGGTAAAATCGGTGCCCAGTTCCAATCGCTTTTTTTGCAGGGCATCCTGGCAACTCCGGACCGCCGCTCTGAGCGGATCGTGCAGATTCAAATTAGTGAGCGTCAGCTTCAGTTTGCCGTGAGCAACTCTTGCCACGTCTACAAGGTCGTCGATCAATCTGCCTTGAATTTCCACGTTGCGCCGAATGATTTCCAATTCCTCCTTGGCTCGTTCGCCCACAACCGGGTCCGCCTTAGCCGCCGCCACCGCCATGAGCACCGGATCGAGAGGATTCCGCAGCTCGTGACTGACCATGGCGAGAAATCGGGTTTTGGTTGCGCTGGCCTCCTCGGCCGCAGCGCGAGCGAGGTCGGCGGCGTCCCGAGCCTTCTCGGCGGCCTCACGCGCCCGGCGGGTCGCTAGGTGGAGCACGCTTGTCAGCAGCGCAACGGCCGCGAAGACCGCGGTTCTTATCAGGTCCACCTGTTCTGCTCCGGGCGTGTCGCGCCCCGGCGACAGGCAGTATCCAATGATGGAACACAGGACGAGGCTGAACATCCCCGGACCCACGCCCCCATACCAAGCGCTGACGACAACCGCCCCGAAAAGCGGCGCCGTGCCGTGGTAACCCGTTCGCTGAAGCGCGAGAATCAGCCCGGTCGCTATCCCCGTCGCCAACAACGCGGCCAAATACTCGCGGAATCTCGATAAGCGAAACATGCCATCACACCCGACATTCACGTAAAGACCCAGCCCGAACTGATCTTAAGGAGATACTGCAACGCCGCCAATTATAACGAGGCCCTTCGATGGCGTCTCGCATAGGAGAAATTCAAAGGGAAATTCAAAGGGGTCGGGAGTTAATGCCATTTAGTTAGGCTCCCTTTGCCTGGTTTTTCAGAGCTTTTCGCATTGCCTGCCTGGGTCTGTTCAGCAAAGCGTACGACTTGGGCCGGCGTTTGACG
>JBEKIV010000346.1:0-3060 GCA_050011595.1 Tepidisphaeraceae bacterium | reverse complement strand
CCTTAATATTAAGGGTCGTGTCCCCTTCAGCCTCCGCGGGATTGCGGCCGATGATGCGTTCGCGGATGTTGTCGTAGCGGTAGGTCATGTTCAGCCGCCAGATGACGTAGGCTGTAACCGGGCCTAGCGTCAGCAGCGATCGCAACGTGCGCAGGACGATGCGATCCAGGCGATAGAATTGGCGATAGAGCCAGTCGGTCCCATCTTGAAGCTGGGCGGCGGTCATGCGGGTGGGGCGGATCACGACGTGGCGGAAATCGTAGTGGCTCCAATCAGCGTCGGTGATCCGGCCTTGGCGCTGGAAATCCTGGAACAGGGGCGTGCCGGGGAGGGGCGTCAGGATGTTCAGTTGCAGCGCGGCCGCGTGCACGGCTTGAAGAAAATGCAACGTCCGGGCGAAGACCGACACGTCATCGTTGTCCAATCCCACCATGACGCTCAGCTCGATCAGCATGCCTTGTCGCCGGATGGCGGCCAGACGCTGGGCGTAGCGCCGGCTTTCGTTGAATCCCTTGTCCATCGTGGCCAGGTTCCGCTCGTCCAGCGTTTCAATTCCGATGAATAGTCCCCTGCATCCGGCGGCGTAAGCCAGCCGAAGCAGTTCCGGATCGTCGGCGATTTTCAGTGAGCACTGGCTGGCCCAGCGTTTACCCAGGGGGATCAGGCCTTGGAAAAGCTGCCGCACATAGTCCGGGTCGGCGATAATGTTGTCGTCGACAAACATGAAGCAACGCGTGGGGATGCGGCGGATTTCCTCCAGCACGTTTTGAACGGGCCGGTGACGATAGCTGCGGCGATGAAACGCGGTGACGGAGCAGTAGCGGCACCCGTGCGGGCAGCCGCGTCCGGTCTGTACGGCGTTGGTCGTGACGTAGTGGCGGGCGGTGCGGTCCGTCAGGTCGCGGCGGGGGACCGGCGTGGTTGCCATGTCGGCCGGCTGCGGCAGCCGGTAGACCCGCTGAAGTTTTCCGGCTTCGAGGTCGGCCAGCAGTTGCGGCCAGTTGCCCTCGGCTTCACCGACGACCACCGCGTCGAAATTTTCGGCGGCCTCGTCGGGGCAGAGGGTGGGGTGGTATCCGCCGGCCACGACGATCTTTCCCTTGGCCCGGAAAACCGCCGCGATCTGGTAGGCTCGCGGGGCCAAGGCCGTCATAAACGTGATTCCCACGACGTCGGCGTCGCAATCCCAATCGATGGCCTCGACGTTTTCATCGCAGATGGACACCGCGTGCCGCGGCGGCGTCAGGGCGGCCACCACCGTGAGCGGCAAGACGCTGAACCGCAGCATCGCGCGCTTGGGCGGCCGGCCTCCGGGCGTCCTGACCCGCAGGTGATCGGCCGCGGGCAATACCAGCAGAATCTTCATGTTGCCTCCTGAACTGTGCTCAGTTTATGAACGTCATTCATTTCATGGCCAAAACAAAAAACCTGTTCCCATGCAACGCGGCCGGATCAATCGCCTGGAAAAATCGCCGACAAAAGCAATCGCTTGGCCTGGGCGGCCACGACGTCGAACGAAGGATCGTTGCTGAAATAGAAGATCACCCCGGCCAACATGCTCCACAGGGCGTCCAGGGTGGCCTGGTCCCGCCGGGCATTGCCCGAGCCCGCGCGGCGGAGCACTTGAGCGGCCACGGTTTGGGACCGGCGTTCCAAGGCCTTGAGCCGTTGGATTTGAGCGGCGTCCAACCGTCCTTCCCGCTTGGCGCCCTCCCGCTGCAAAACGAAAAACACGATGTCGAAATACTCCGGGTTTTCGCGGGCGAATTGGAAAAACGCATCGATCATCGCCTCGGCTTGCCGCCGCGGGGCCGCGCCCGGCTGAACGCCGGCCGCCAGCCGCTGGTGCAACGTCTCATATCCCTCGGCCAGCAATTCCGCGTAGAGGGCATCCTTGCTTGGGAAATAGAGGTAAAGCGTTCCCGGCGCCAACTCCGCCGCCGCGGCCACCTTGGGGATGGTGGCGGCCGCATACCCATGCTTGAAAAAGACGTCCCTGGCCGCATCGAGGATGCTCTGCCGCCGCCGCTTGGCCTCCTGATCCCGCCGTTGGCGCGTGCCCATGGATTCTCCAAATGCAATTCATCAAATGAACTGTATTCATTATACGGGATGGATCGCGCCTGTCAACACCTTTATCCGCAGGCGAGTGCCTTGGGGCAGTACAACCGCATTCTCAGATGAACCCCCTTTGCGGACTTCGACGAACTTAGTCGAGTGGTACCCCGGGGGGAGTTGGTGAGCGCTATATGAACGGCATCAAGGCGGCTTTGACGGGGAGAACAGGTTTGGAGGCGGGAGCGGCTGGCTGGAGTTGGAACTGGTGTCACTCGGAAGCGGGGGCGGGCTTGGCAGTTCGAGCGGGTTTGTGCAGGGGATAGAAGAGTTGGTCGGCGAGGGAGTCGGGGAGTTTTTCTTCGGTGCCGTATGCGGTGGGCCATTCTTTGGGGAGGTAATGCGTGCCGAAGACTCGGTCGAGCCAGGGGAGGGTGGAGGCGTAGTTGTGGTTGATGGGGCCGGAGAGAGTGTGGTGCCAGTGGTGGAATGCGGGGGTGGAGATGAGCCATTCGAGGGGACCGAAGCGGAAGCGGAGGTTCGCGTGGATAAAAAAGCCCCAGGTTGTGGTGATCAACGTGGCGAGGACGGGGACCAAAGTTCCGGCGGCGGTTTTGGGGCCGCCCAAGCCCAGGACGTAGATGGGCACCAAGGCGCAGAAACGGCTGAGGACCAGGTCGACCGGATGGGCACGGGTGTTGACTAAAAAGTCGATTTCCTCGGCACTGTGATGGATGGAATGGAAGCGCCACAGAAAGGGAATTTCGTGGCTCAGGCGATGGGCCCAGTAGAAGCCGATTTCGGAAACGACGAGGGCGGCGATGGCTTTGAGCCAGAGCGGCCAGGATGTGGTGATTGCCAGGAAATTATTCGGAACGGCACGGTGGATGATCCAGGCCAGCAAGCCCATTGGAGCGCCGAGCACAGCCGCGGGCAGAAGGCTGCTGATGAAAAAGTAGACGAGATCGACGCCGATTCCCTTGCGGAGAATTTTTTGCGGATGGA
>JBEKIV010000345.1:0-3077 GCA_050011595.1 Tepidisphaeraceae bacterium | reverse complement strand
ATCGGGTGTTCGTGAACCAAGGGTTGTCGAAGCTCAGCGAGCCGTATGGGTTGTGGGATGGTTGGCTGGAGAGTTCGACGGCGCCGGGGCGGGGAATTTTCCTGAAATTCGACGATTTCCCGGAATCGACGGCGGGATATGCGCAGAACGTTTATTTCCGCGCGGTCTACGTGCTGTACCCGCAACGGGTGCTGGTGTCCGATCCCTCGGCGACGATCAACAAGGGGCAGGAGTTGCTGAAGTACAATTCGTTGCCCAGCGATCGATGGTTGTTGGATCAGGGGGTGGATTCGGTGATGTCGATTGTAATGGATCCAAAGCACAACGTGCCGGTGATAAGAGAAGTGCGCTGGCTGGGGCAATAGAAGCGCGTGGCACATGGCCACGGCTGGGACGACGACGGACGTATGTGGTGCGCGATCTATCTTGGCATCCTGATCGTGGTGGGATATCCGTTGGCGGCGGGATTGGCGCGAGGAGCGACGCGGCTGGAAATCGCGGCGCTGAGCGCCTGCATGGGGCCGGGGATCATGGGGATTTTGCTGATTCTTCTGTCCATGCTGGGCGAGCGTCCGGCGCGGGAGGAAATCCTGGTGATCGGGGCGGTGTGGGCGGCGACGGGAATTGCCGTGCGGCGACTGCGCCCGGCGCCGGCAAGATGGAATGAGCCGCGCTCGGACACCCCAAAGTGGTGGACGATCGCCTGTTTTGTCGCGATCGGATACGGACTTCTGGTGGTGGGGATCGACGCGCTGATGTATCCGGTGATCGAATGGGACGCGTTTGCGATCTGGCAACTGAAGGCGCAGGTGCTTGCGGTGCAGCCGTTGCATCCGCGCCCGGGCTATTTTTCGGATGTGACTCTGAGCTACAGCCATCTGCGGTATCCGGTGCTGGCGCCGATGGTCTGTGCGGGGATGCACGCGATGACCGGACGGTTGGACGATCTGGGCAAGACGATTTCGCTGCTGTGGTATCCGGGAATGTTGGGGGCGGCGTATTGCGCGGTGCGGCGAATCAACGGAAAAACGGCGGCGCTGACGGCAACGGCCCTGCTGGCGTGCCTGGAGCCATTCTGCCGGTACGGCGGCACGGGAACGGCCGAGGCGGCGATCACGGCGTTTTATGCGTGCAGCATCCTGTGCATCCTGCGATGGCAGGAGACGGGAGGTTGGGGATACGCAGTTTTGGCGGCGATTTTCAGCGCGTGGATGGCGTGGACCAAGAACGAGGGACTGGCGCTGGCAGCGATCAATGCGGTGGTGATGGCGGCGATGGGGCCGCGGGGAAAATGGGGAAAATCGCTGGCCGCGGCGGGGATGCTGGCGGCGATCGTCGCCGTCATCTATTTGCCGTGGATCATTTACACCTGGGGATTGCCGCGCACGGATGAGGATTATGCGGGGAGATTGAATCCGCATGAGATTCTGTCGCACCTGGGAAAATTGGGCGAGATCTTGAAGGGAATGGGCACGGAACTCATCAACTGGCAGGATTGGGGGCTGTTGTGGGTGATCGTATTGGGACTGGCGGCGGCGGAGCGGCGGCGATTCAAGGAGCGCGCGGTCGCCATGGTTGGAATACTGCTGATTTTGCACCTGCTGGCTTACGTTCCGCCGCTAATGGTGACGAACTGGAAGCTGGAGGAGTTGCTGGTGGTATCGACGGATCGGTTGATGATGCATGTTGCGCCTGCCGGAGCGATTTTGATCGGGGCGTTGTGCCCGAGGTGGGCTGGGGGCACAGGTTCAAAGTTGAGTGTTGAGTGTTGAGTGTTGAGCGTTGCATTCAATTCAAAATTAATGCAACGCTCAACACTCAACACTCAACGCTCAAGTATGAACGAAAAGCAAGACAATCGCCACTTTTTCCGGCTTGCGGATCACTTAATGTACTGCTTTTCCCGGAAGAATTCGATCGCCTCGTGGGTGTTGTTGAAGACTTTCGTGGCGGTTTCGGTGATGAACGGCGACGGGGTCATCTTGCACGCCCAGATGACGTAGACCTCCTTGCCGCCCTCGAACGCATGGTGCAATTCGCGCTCGACGCCGCTGGATAACCCCGGTTTTCCGCCGGGCAGTTCGGGCACGAGGCTCACGATCAGGTCGCTCTGGTCGATCATCTTGAAATCGCGGGCGTAAATCTGGCCCAGGATGTCCCCGCTGATCTGCGCCACCTCCGCCGTTTTCAGCGTGACCGGGCCTTGGGCGCCCGCCACCTCGATGATCGTCCGCCCCTCCTCCAGCGCCCTCACGGCCGTCGTGTGCAACATGAATTCGTCCACCTCCCCCGGATCGAAACAGACGAAATGCCCGGCGATCGCGGACTTGAACCGGTCGATCTCCGCCAGCGTCTCGGGCAGGTCCATGACGTGGCTCATCGGAAAGCTGAGGTAGACCCGTTTCTTGCCCGGCTCGAACAACAGGCCGTACATCGTTTTGACCGTCATCGTCTTTCGCCCGCGGCTGACCATGAAGAAGTGTCCGTAGCCGCTGGTGACGTTGGCGATGATCTCGGTGGCCAGCAGTTCCTCCTCGCGCCAAACCATGATGTCCTTGAGGCTGTGATCCAGTTCGTGATCGCGCAACAGGCGCTGATGGACCGATTCGGCGTTGTCCAGCAGCGTGAGGTAGAAATCGGGGGAAAGGGCCTTGAGCTGGTCGAAATCGAACGCGGAGAAAAGGCCATGCCGCCAGCGGAACGTCGCGTGAGAATTCACGATCAAATGCTCGTGCCGATCGGCCAGGCGCAGAATCTCCTTGAACACCGAACGCCTCAGCGCGTTCAGCCGCGTGATGGGCAGATTCAATATCCTCCCCGCCGGCACGTCCGGCGCTTCGGCATACATCATCTTTCCCACGTGGCAAACTTCCACGTCCAATCCGTTGCGTATCGCCTCCTGCTTCAATGCTTCCAGATACGGGCCTTTCTCCACGCCAACCTGTCCGGTGACGAACGCTCTCATGCGGAAAAGATTACGGCCCGGCTTCCGCTGGGGCAAATGAACAGTTGACGTGCCGCGTTCGCGTCATTGGAATATCGCCATGAAACCGCGTCCGTCTCTTCTCGCGTTGGCA
>JBEKIV010000344.1:0-3091 GCA_050011595.1 Tepidisphaeraceae bacterium | reverse complement strand
GGCTCGCTTTCCATAACAGGAACGCGGATTCCAGCCCTGAAATCGGCAGGCACAACCCTCTTTTCCGCGGACGTAAGCGGGGTCCGGACAATTGTGGGTAAGGATGAGGCGCTGCCGTGGGTCTTTCTTCGCGAGAAAGTGTACATCGACCTGCAGCCCGCTCTAGCCGGGCTTGGGGTTGATTGCCGTTTTCTCGATCATCGACGGGAACAGATCGCGGGGGTCGACGGGCAGGGCGTCGGGATTCAAATCCGCCCACATCGCCGCCTCGCCGTTGAGCGGGCTTTTGAGGTTGTACTCCTGATAGGCGATCATCTGTCCGATGCGGACAACCAGGTCGATCAGGCGTTCGCCGGCCACCCAGTGATCGCCCACGCAAATGGCGGATTCGTCGATGTTGGGATGGAAGATGGGGGTGAGCATGCGGCAAGCGGGGGCGAGGCGCGGATAGTGGCTGGTAAGGCGGATTTCGGCGACGTGTCGGTCGCGAAATACCGGCCGTTTGGATTTCAATGCTTCGATGCCGCGGACGTTGAATTCGATTTTATACACCTCCGCCGGATCGCCGGTCACTTCCAGCACGCGCAGGATCGGTCCATCGCCGAACGCCTCGTTCATCTGGCCCAGATCGGCGATGAGACGGCGCGTGCGCACGGGGAGTTTGGCGGAGGATTTCGCGGGGTTCTGGACGGGGGGCATTTCGGTGGACTGGGGCACAAGGACGGCATGAGCGCAGGTTTTGCAGACCGCGCGCTTTCCCGCGTAATGGTTGGGGACGTTGAATTCCCGCCCGCAGCCGGGGCAAGCGAAGCGGATCATCGGCTTCTCCAGAGCGGGACGTTGAAGATGAAGCTGCTGGCGATGACGCCGCCGGCGACGCCGAAGAGGCAGATGACGGCGGAGAGGGTTGCCACGCGGTGGTTTCCATCGCGGCGTCGCACGGCGTAGATGACGGACAAGGCCCCCACCACGAGGGCGGGCAGTCCGAAGGAGAACGCTCCGAAGACGCTGCCCACGACGCTGCCGCCGAGGAGGGCAAAATCCCAGGGGAATGGGCGCTGCCGATTTTCAGGCAAGGGCGGGAATTCGGATTTGGCGGCGATCGCCGGGTCTGGGACCTGGGGGGTTGCCGGGACGTCCAGCACTCCGACTTGCGGGCAGCCGTAGGCGGCGCAGCCGTGATTTTCGCGCCAGCATTCGGCGTGATAGACCTGCGAGCAACAGGAGCATTGGGTGGTGGCGTCTTCGGGGAGGATGGGGCCGAGGCATACGGCGCAGGTCCTGGCGGCGGAGGCGGCGGGCTTGGGCTGGGGGAAGTGCGCCGCCAGCGGATCGGACGGCCGGGCGAAATCTCCCAGTTCGATCGGCTGGGAAATCGCGGGCATATCGACTATCGAATCATTGGGCGTCAGCGGCCTGCGAATCCCGGACGCCGGCTCGCCGGGGACGGTGATGTCCCCGCCGCAGATGGCGCACCGGCCGAACGCCCCGGCCATCCCGCCCGGCACCCACATCGGCGCGCTGCACGCCGGACAGGCGATGAGGATCCCCGGATCTTCGAAGTCGGGATTGGTGCCGTCTTCGGCGATGTGAAAGGTCACCGCGCCGTCGGGGATGCCGTCGGTTTCGTGGAACGTCATTTTCGACGTGCCGATTTGAATCTCGTCGCCGTCGTGGAGGACGAATTTGCCTTCGGTGCGGCCTCCGTTGACGAAAGTTCCGCCGCGGCTGCGGGCGTCGCGGATGTAGAACGAATCCCCGTCCTTGTCGATCCAGGCGTGAATGCGCGAGACGATGCGCTGGCCGAACTGGACGCCGTTGAACGGCTTCCTCCCGATCAGGACTCGTTTGGAAAACGAGGCGGCCTGAATGGGCTCTTCGGAATGAATGACGAGGCTCGCCATGCGATTGCCCAAAGAAAGACCGTCTTGCATGGCCCTCGATCCCGACGGCCCTAGTTACGGCTGATTCTACGCCGGCGCCAGCCGTTTGGGACAGGAAGCCTCATTTATGCGCCATATTCTGAATCCAGTAGGGGATTTGCAGATGCTGCACGCGGATCAGCAAACCCAGCAAACCGCCCATCATCACAAACAACACAAGGCCGATAACCCCCAGGACGCACCGGCCGACCGGAATGGCCCGGCGCGGTTTTCGCGTGTACATGGCCGGAGTTCGAGGCAACGGGGACTCCGGCGCCAGCGACTCGGCCGCGGCGGGCGACAGAACGGGCGACGGCGCCGCCGCCGTGGCAGGCTCGTCCGCCTCCACGATGTACTCCAAACGTTTCGAGCGGCCCTGGCGAGCGTTGAATATCCCCTCTTCGCCGCTGCGCGGATCGTAGACCAGCGCGGCCTGCCAGGGCAGCCCAAAAAAACTCTCGTGGAGGAAGACGTCCATGTCCGACAGGAAAACCCCGTGGCCCGGATGGGTGTGATACCACCCGACGATGCGCAGATCGGGGTACTGCTTGTCCATGAGAACCTGAATGTGCTGCCAGGTGTCGGCGGTGAAGGTGACCTGTCCGGCGCTGCCGGCGGCCGACTGGCCTTCGATGATGTGCTCGACCAGCATGAAGGGACCGGCATCGTCGTGGTAGACGTCGCCGACCAGGACGCCGCAGATTTCGGCGCGGGGCGAGGAATCTCCGTGGCGGTGAATCTGGTTGAGCGCCGATTGGCGCACGACCACCTGAAACGACGCGGTGCGCGGGCCGCCGAGCTTGATCAGCTCGCGGCGCGGCAAGCGCGAAAAATCAACCCCACCGGAGAGATCGTTTTCGCTTTCGACGGTTTGCACTACTCCCATGACAAAGCCTCCGTTTCTAAACAAAGCGGCCCCAGGACCCGTTGGCGGTCGGCGGCCAATTCCAGCCCGACGGCTTGGTCGCCGTTGCGGGCAATGATCACGTCCAGCGGCGGCACGCCGATCTGGCCCAACGTCTTATCCAGCAATCCCCCGTCGTCTCCGATTTGGAAAAAGGTTTTGGCGGCCCGGCGAACGCCGGGGCAACGGGGGCAAAACGCCTTTTCCGCACGGATTTTCCCCAGCGAAACAAACAATTCTTCCGATTGGCCGCAACGCGGGCAAT
>JBEKIV010000343.1:0-3104 GCA_050011595.1 Tepidisphaeraceae bacterium | reverse complement strand
CCCATCGGCCAGTGAAATCACCGGCTGGTAATGCAACACCAACTCGTTTCGTTCGACCGCGTGGCGCAGTTCATTTTCCATCTCAAGGCGCGCGCTGATTTGCTCGTGCATTTGCCGATCGAAGAGAACGTAACGGGCCTTTCCGGCGGCCTTGGCGTGGTACATCGCGTTATCCGCATCGCGCAGCATTGCGTCGCCGTCGGTGTATTCCATGGCGCTGGTGGTGACACCGATGCTGGCGGTGCTGCTGACTACGTTGTGCCCATTGACGACGTAGGTCTCGCGTAGCGCCGCCAGAAGCCGCTCGGCAATGCGGCCGGCGTCTTCCACGTTCTTCAGATCGTCGGCGAGAATGACAAATTCGTCTCCCCCCAGCCTGGCGGCGGTAGATCCGTCGGACACGGAAACAGAATCCGTGGTTCGCATGGTTTTGACCAGCCGTTGGGAAATGGCCACCAGCAATTCATCGCCGACCTCATGCCCGAGGCTGTCGTTGACCAGCTTGAAACGGTCAAAGTCGAGGAAGAAAACGGCAAAATTGTATTCGGGGTTCCGCTTGTGCCGTTGGATCGCCTGCGCGAGGCGATCGCGCAAAAGGGCCCGGTTGGCCAATCCGGTCAGCTTGTCGTGCAGGGCCGTATGCGCCAGTTCGGCGGTTCGCTCGGCGACCATGTGCTCCAACTGGTCCATCTTGAGCTGGGCCTTGACGGCGAGCGACCACTTTTCGCTGAGCGAGGTCGCGATTTGAATGATTTCCGCGGGATCGAACGGCTTTTTGAGAATCAGCAGGCGATCGGTGAGTCCGAGCTTCTTGGAAATCTCCTCCCACGAGTAATCGGAATAGGCGGTGCAGATAACGACCTGGACGTTGGGGTCCGCCTGCCAGAGACGCTCGATCGTTTGCACGCCGTCCCAGCCGGGAGGCATCCGCATATCGACGAAGGCGACGACAAACGGGTTTCCCGCGCGGAGGGCTTCTTGGACCATGGCAAGGCCCTGCTGGCCTTGCATGGCGGACTGGATTTCAAACTCCGGCATTTGCCGCCGGGTTTCGGTGGCGATCGCGGACTGCCCAAACAACGCCGCCTTGGCGCTGGTGAGCTTTGCGGACGGCGGGACGGCGAGTTCGAGCGTCTTTCGAAAGTCGTTGTGTATGGCGTCGTTGTCGTCGATCACGAGGATGCGACGCGCCTCGCAGGCTAGTTCGACGGGCATTGTGCCTCCTTCCTGTTGGTCAGAAGCTGCTCGACCGACGACAAACTCGCCAGCGGAACCTCGAGCGTGAAGGTTGCTCCGCGATCGAGCCCGTCGCTTGCAACAGTAAGTTTTCCCCCCATTTCGCCGGCCGCGTTGGCGGAACTGTGCAGGCCAAACCCATGCCCCTCGCTACGGGTGGTGAAACCGTGGGCAAAAATCTTCGCCAAATTGTCCGGGTGAATGCCAATCCCGTTGTCTTTCACTTCAAACCGGATGACGCTCTTGTCGCTCCCATCAATCTGTCGCGTCGACAATTCGATGCGCTTTTCCGCATGCTTCGACGTGCTGACCGCTTTTTTCGCGTTGCTGAGCAGGTTGACGAGAATCTGCAACACCTTGTGTTTGTCCATCACGACCGGCGCGATTTGCGGGAAGTCCCGCACGATCGTCAGGTTTTCGCCGGGCCAAACGCCGAGGTCCATCGCTATTGCCCTTTCAAACAGGTCGGCGGGCGACACCCTGACCCGCGCGGCGCCGCTCTTGGCGTGCTGCTGCTGGGCGGAGACGATCTCCTTGATATGGTCCAGACCCGTTGCCACGGTGCGAAGCTCATCGATCAATCCCGTCTGTTCGCGGCTTAGGCATTCGGATAGCTCGATCAGAAATGCCGGCAAATGCTTTCCACGCTCATCGGTGGTGAGAAACGCCGGCAGGTTCGCCTGGTTCGTCTGGAGCATTTCGCCAACTTTGACCAGACTTGAGATTTCCGAATCTTTCAGCCGATCCAGCGCAACGGATGCGGAGATGTTGACGCTGTTCAGGACATTGCCGACGTTGTGCAGAACCCCGGTGGCGATTTCCGCCATTCCGGCCTTGCGCGCGGCGCCCATCAATTCCTGGCTCACGGATTCCAGGCGGAAGGTCTGCCGCGCGACCTCCGCTTCGACGCGCTGGTTGGTCGCCTCGAGTTCGGCTTGGCGGGTTGCCAGGGTTGCCAGCTCTTTGGCGCCCCGCAAACAGGCCCAAACCAAAATGATGTCCTCGAAAACGACCCATCCGGCATGTTCCATCCAGCGCCAATGACTCGCCGCGGCAATGCCGAATACCGATTCCGGCCAGAACATGCCCCGAACCGCGTGGTCCATCGCCACCACCACGGTTGCCGGCACCAAGACGCGCCAATCGCGATAGAAGCTGAGGAACGCCAGGGAGCCGAACACGTGAAAGTGGGTTTCGATCCGACCGCCTGAAAGGTGAATCAGCAGCGCCGAATGCATCATCTGAGCGGCGGAAATGACGAAGCGCGTGATCGCCTCACCAGGCCGGACGACCACCAGCGCGATCGGACACGACGCGATCAGCCCGCCGAGATAGACCGCGGCCCAAATGTGCGGGTGGATGTGGCTCTCCAGGCCCTCCCATGCAAAGGGCGAAATCCAGACGGCGACGGCGATGCAGGCAACCCATTGGAGAATGAACAGCATCGCAAAGAGATGGTCCGTCTGCTTCCATTGGGAATTCTGGTATTCGATCAACAGTTGATCGGCACGGGCTTCGATCTGCCGCCGCAATTCCGGAGCGATGTTCAGCGTCTCGGTCATGATCCATTCCCTCAGTTCCGCTTGATCCTGCAGACCCCCAGCGAACATCCATAAACAGGAGTCGTCGCGACCGGCGACTTCCCAAATCGCATCAGGTCCAATACGGACTGGAGCCCGACGTTGTCGCCTTCGTGCCCTCGGCCGTCGGTGATGCCGCCGCTGAACCGGATAACCCCGGCCGAGTCGTACACCATGACCTGGCCCGAGGTGGATGCCCCGAAGGCGGCGGCGTCGCGGCCGTCCTTGTCCACCAATATCGTTACGCCGGGGATCGTTTTGGCCTGTTGCCAAAGTTCGCCGTCAAGC
>JBEKIV010000342.1:0-3149 GCA_050011595.1 Tepidisphaeraceae bacterium | reverse complement strand
GCCGTGGGGGCGCTGAAGCAACTCGATCCGAAAATCACCGCGTCGCGAAAACTGCGTTTCGTGGCCCATGGACTGGGCGAGGTCGATCCGACGCCGACGCAGAGTTATTGGGAATGCCTGAAACTGTTCAGGAAATGGCATTTGCCGGTCAGCGAGCCCACGACGTTTGCCAAGTCAATCGACGAAGTGATCGGGGCGATCGAGAAGTTCGCGGAGGTTCGGGGCAAGCTGGCGTATCAGACGGACGGGGTGGTGATCAAGCTGGATTCGTTCGAGCAGCGCGATCGGCTGGGGGCCACCAGCAAGGCCCCGCGCTGGGTGATCGCGTTCAAATACGCGGCCGAGCAGATGCAAACGGTGTTGCGCGAGGTGGATTGGCAGGTGGGCAAGGGGGGCACGCTGACGCCGGTGGCGCGGCTGGAACCGGTCTTCCTGGCCGGGACCACGGTTCAAAACGCCAGCCTGCACAACATCGAGCAGATCAGAAAACTGGGCCTGCATCTTGGCGACACGGTGGTCGTCGAAAAGGCGGGGGAAGTGATTCCATACGTTCGGCAGGCGGTGCCGGAAAAACGGCCCAAAGGCGCCAAGCCGATCGAGCCGCCGACGCGATGCCCGTCTTGCGGATCAAAAGTGGAGAAAGAACCCGACGGCCCGTACATCCGGTGCGACAATCCGGAATGTCCGGCGCAATTCCGCGAGCGGCTGAGGTGGTTCTGCGGCCGCGGGCAGATGGACATTGAGAACGTCGGCGAAGCGCTGGTGGATCAGCTCATCGACGCCGGATTGGTCAAGACGTTCGCCGATCTGTATCGAATCAAAAAGGAGCAACTGTTGGAGCTGGAGCGCATGGGTGAGAAGAGCGCGCAGAACGTGGTGGATGCGATTGCCCAAAGCAAATCGAGGCCGTTGGATCGGCTGCTGGCGGGATTGGGGATTCGGCACGTGGGGAGCCGGGTGGCGTTCGTGCTGGCCCAGGAGTTCGGCGACTTGGCGTCGCTGCGGCAGGCCGGCGTCGAGCGGCTGGCTTCGATTCACGAGATCGGCGAGGTAATCGCGCAATCGGCGTACGATTTTTTTCACGGCGAGGCGGGCCGGCACACGATTTCGGAACTGAATCGCGTGGGAGTCGATCCGAAAGTGGAAAAGACGTCGCGCGGATCGCCGGCGCTTGCCGGCAAAACGGTCGTGGTGACGGGGTCGATGAAAAAGTTCAAGCGGGAGGAGATCGAGCGGCTGATTACCGATCTGGGCGGACGCGCGGCGGGCAGCGTGAGCAAAAAGACCAGTTTTGTCGTGGCCGGCGAGGACGCCGGGAGCAAGCTGGCCAAGGCGAGGGAACTTGGAATCGAGATTTTGAGCGAGGAGGAGTTTTTGAAGAGGATTGGAAAAGATTAGCGTTGCATTACTTCCCCGTTCCGGCGCTGGCGGCGAGCCAGCGTTCGGGGCTGGTTGGATCAAGCTGGCCGGTAATTCGGAGCAGATCGAGATAAAAAATTGTCCGGCTGATGTTTTCGCTGGCGTAGCTCAATTGGGCCGTCAACAGGGTGTCCTGGGCCGTCAAAACGTCCAAGGGAATGGCCAACTGGTTCTTCAGCAATTGTTCAGACTGGTCCAGGGCATCGGAGGCGGCCTGGACTTCCTCGTCGAGGCTGGTCAATTCGGTCTGGGCGGTGGTGAGGCTATCGAAGGCGACCTGAACGTCACGGTCAATCTGGCGGCGAAGCTCGGATTGATAGAGGGCGGCCTGGCGAAGCTTGGACCAGGCGTCGCGCACATCGGCTTCGATGATGCCGGCGGAAAAGATCGGGAGATTGCCGATCAGGATCGCATCCCATTTGCTGGCCTCGGAGAAATATTGGCGATAGAGGAACCCGGCGACGTTGAGCGAGACGGAGGGGTAATACTGTGCGATGGCGGCATCGACGGCGTACTTGGCGGCGCGCACGGCGGCGTCGGCGCCGAGAAGGTCCTGCCGATGGGCCGCGGCGTAGGTGCGGAATTCGTCCACCGAAGGCAGGTTTCGCGGCAGGACCACTTCGTCTATCAGCGCGCCGTCGATTTCAGGGACGCCGATGAGAAACGCCAGCATGTGCCGGCCGGCGCGGACGTCGTTCCTGGCCTGGGTGAGGGTGGATTGGGTGGAGGCAAGCTGGGCGCGCGTCTGGGAGACCTCCAGCGCCAGGGCCAGGTGGTTCTGGAATCGGCCCTGGGCGTCGACCAGGCGGGCTTGCTGAAGTTTCAGGGAATTTTCGAGGACGGAAACCTGTTTCTCGGAAAGAAGGACCTGGTAATACGTTTGGGCGACATTGAGCAGGAGGGTGGCGCGGGTGTCGAGCAGAAGCTGGCGCTGCTGGACGATGGTCTGCTCGGCGCTCTGGAGATTGGGATAGGAGACGAAGCTGAGATTCATGGCGCCGGTGACGGGGGCTTCGAATCGCTGCCAAGTGTCGCCGCGGATGACGAAGCCGCCGCCGCTGGCGGCTACCTGGGGCGTGACGGTTGCGCCGGCAGTGGAGGTGCCGTTCAGGGCCGGCTCTTCGACGGTGAAATCCGGCTGGAAAGAAACGGTGGGCAGGAACGCGGCGACGGCGCGGTTCTTGGCGATCAGGGCCTGAAGATAATTCTCGCCCTGCAATCCGATCTGCTCGTTGTCTTCGTTGGCCAACGCCATGGCCCGCGCCAGCGAAAGGGGCTCACCCGGCTGGTAGGACTTGGGCCGGGGCAAGCCTTCATCGACCACGTTGCGGTAGGTCTGCACTTCCTTGTGCTGATCGACGCAGGCGGTCAATGTGGCCAGCAGCACGGCCGCCGAGACAAGAAGGCGATGGTGATTCACTTTCCAGAGCCTCCCGGAGAACCCGGCGGCGACGGATCGACCTGCGCCAGCTTATTAGCGGGCAAGGCATCTTCGGCGGCTGCCACCTGGACCTGCACGCCCTCTACCAGGCGCTCGCCGGGGTTGGATACGACCTGCTCGTCGCCGTTCAGCCCGGTGGTGACTTCGATTTCCGTTCCCAGGTCGCGGCCGACGGTGATCTTTCGGAAATGGACGACGTCGTGATCGACGACGACCACCTGCGTTCCCTGGGCATTGAACATCAGGGCACTGGTGGGCACGGTCAGGACGGGCTTTTCGCGATGGATAT
>JBEKIV010000341.1:0-3151 GCA_050011595.1 Tepidisphaeraceae bacterium | reverse complement strand
ACGCGACGGCCGTCCGGGCTGGAAGGTGATATGGCGAGGCTGGTACGACATCCACCAGATGGTTCTGGGAGCCGAACTATGGCAGGAGCTTCAGCCCCAACGATGTGGGTAAGGATGAGGCGGCGCCGTGGGCGTTCGGGGGAGAATAACGGGATTTGAAATAGCTCACATCTACGGAGCGGAGGGGTCGTGGGTGTGCTGGTTTTCGTGGACGATCTCGTCGATGGCCTCCATTTCGCCGCGCTCGAATACTCCCAATTCTTCCAGGGCCAATAGTGCCGCCTTTTGCTCGGCCATCTTTTTGTTGGGTCCCCAGGCGCTGCCGAATCGGCGGCCGTCGATGACCACGCAGACCTCAAAACATTTGCTGTGGTCGGGGCCTTTTTCGTCCAGCAATTCGTAGGCGGGGGTGGCGGCGAGAATTTTTTGCGCGTGCTGCTGCAAAACGGCCTTGAAATTCTGCTGGTGGGTGTTGGAGGCGATGATCTCGATCTTGGGGGACATGGTGCGCAGAACGTAGTCCTTGACCACGTCGAATCCGCCGTCGAGATAGATCGCCGCGACGATGGACTCGTACACGGCGGCCGCCAGCGAGCTGGGCATGGCGTCGCGGCTGCTGATGCCCTTGCCGATGATGAGCAGGTCGATCAGCCCGGTCTCGATGGAGACCTCGGCACAGGTGCGGCGGGAAACGACGGCGGACTTGATTTTGGTCAGGTCGCCCTCGAGATATTCGGGGAATCGCTTGTAGAGCGCCTCGCAGATAATCAGATCGAGGACGGCATCGCCGAGGAACTCCATCCGCTCGTTGCTTTGAAGCCGGCTGTCGGCAATGGAAGCGTGGGTCAGGGCCTCCTTGAGCAGGTCCGGGTCCTTGAAGGTATACTGGATGATCTTCTCGGCACGCTCGCGGGCTTCGGTATTCACGCGATCAGGGACGATAAATCAGGGGGAAGGGAGTGTCAATTGAAATTGGTCATTTGTCATTGGTCATTTGTCATTTGCAAAGCAATTCAGAGTCGGCGACACCAATGACAAATGACCAATGACAAATGACAATGCCCTCACTTGCGATGGCGGAGTCAGCCACCTAGGATTCCCCGGTTCGCTGAGGCGGTGCGTATGGCAAAACAGGTTGTCCTGACGTTGTTGGCGGTGCTGGCGGCGGGCGTGGGATGGGCCGGGACCAATGCCCAAACGCAACAGAAGGCTTCGCCTCCGCCGTCGCTGTTCGATCCTGCGCGGCACATGCGCGTCTCGGAGGTCAAGCCGGGCATGAAGGGATATGGGCTGACGGTTTTCAGCGGCACGAAAATTGAGAAATTCGACGTTGAAGTCGTGGACGTGGTGAAGAATTACCCAAATCCAAAATACGATGCGATCCTGATCCGATGTCCGCAGGAATTCCTGAAAAACACGGGTCCGATCGAGGGAATGAGCGGGTCGCCGATTTATCTGTACGACGATGCCGGCCAGGCGCGGATGGCCGGGGCGCTCGCTTACAGCTTGACCCCGTTTGCCAAGGATTTCCTGGCCGCCGTGACGCCGATTGAGTACATGCTGGAACTGCCGACCGGCCATTCACAGGCGGCGGCGATTAGGCCCCAGGGGATCCCGGCGCATCCGCAGTCGGCACGGCCGAGATGGTCGCTGGACCAGGTGCCGCTACGGCCCTGGGGGCATCCGGCAAAGGCGATGGATCTGGCCAATGGTCCGGCGGGGATGAACATGCGGGCGCTGGCGACGCCGCTGATGGCCGGGGGGATCAACGCCCAGACGCTGGCGCGGATCGCGCCGCTGTTCGCCGGGTCGGGATTGGTGCCGATGCAGGCGGGCGGCGGAAGCGCCTCGGCCAGCGGCGATGCCAAACCGGCGCTGGAGCCGGGATCGATGCTGGCGGTTCCCCTTCTGACCGGCGACATGGAACTGACGGCGGTGGGGACATGCACGGAAAAGATCGGGGATCGGATTTACGGATTCGGACACTCGTTCAACAACGAGGGCCGGATCGAATTGCCAATGGGCAGCGGATCGGTCGCGGCCATCGTGGCGAGCCTGGAAACAAGCTTCAAGCTGGGATTCATTTCGGGAACGAGCGGGGCGTTGTACACCGATCAGACGGTGGGCGTAGCGGGGCGGATCGGGCAATCGGCGCCGATGGTTCCGGTGGAACTGCGGGTGGTTTACGACGACGGGACGTTGGATGAGACGTATCATTTTTCAGCGGCATTGCACCCGAAGCTGACGCCGCTGATCGCGGCGGCGGCGGTCACGATGACGTTGACGGGGGCGAAGAATCTTCCGGAATATCACACGGTGAGCTACGACCTGACGGCCGATTTCGCCGACGGGCACCGCGTGCAGGTGAACAACAGCAGCGTGAATGGGGACGGAAGCGAGATCGTCGCCGAGGTGGCATTGCCGCTGATGGCGGCGGCGGACAATCCGTTCGCGTACGTGCCGATGTCGCGGCTGGAGGGGACGTTCCACGTGAGCGGCGAGGCGCACGCGGCGGAGATTCTGTCGGTGACGATTCCCCGGACGAAATATGAGCCGGGGGAGACGGTGAAGGGATACGTTTCCTATTTGCCGTTCCACGCGGAGGAGGCGATTTTGCCGGTGGAGTTCGATTTGCCGCGGGATTTGCCGGACGGGCAGTATCAGTTGGTCGTGTCGGATTGGGCGCGTTATCTGGAGGACGAGCGGACGGCCAACCCATTCAAGTTCGACGCGCAAACGATCGACGAACTGTTCGCGGTGCTTCGGGACGTGGAAGGGATTCGGCACGATTCGGTGTTCCTGCGGCTGGTGAGGCAGGCGGACGGGATTGCGGTGGGGCACACGGAGATGCCGCATCTTCCGTCGAGCCAGCGGCAGGTGTTGCTGGATTCGGGGCGCAGCGACATCATGCCGTTCGTAGGCTCGACGGTGACCCGGGTGCCGGCGCGGCTGGTGATGAGCGGGTCGGCGGAATTCACGATCACGATCGAACGCCGGGGCAAAGTGCAAACGCCGACAACGATGAAATAGATTTCCAATGAGTTGGAGCAAGCGATGAGTTCAAAACACGGATTACCGCGAAGGCGCGAAGGACGCGAAGTTGCGCGAAGGTCAAAATCAAATCCGGCTTTTTTCTTCGCGCAACTTCGCG
>JBEKIV010000340.1:0-3162 GCA_050011595.1 Tepidisphaeraceae bacterium | reverse complement strand
GGTCCGCGACCACCCCGGACAGTCCGCCGCGGGTTGGATCGCGCAGGAACGCCACGCCCGGCACGCGCTCCAGCAGCCGCTCGATCATCTCGTTCAGCGGCGCGACATCGCTCTTGAGCACGCTCTGCACCTGCGGCATTTCGCGGGCGAGCATCACGGCCATGCCGTGATCGGCGATGGGGCCGCTGACGATCAACGCATCGCCGGGACGAACCTCATCCGGATGCAACTTGTGCTTCCCGGCCGCTCCCACGCCGGCGGTGGTGATGTAGATCCCGTCGCCCTGACCGCGGCCCACCACTTTCGTATCGCCGGTGACGATGCTGACCCTGGCCTCAAGCGCCGCGGCGGCGAGCGAATCCATGACCTCCTCCAACACCCGCCGCTCCAACCCTTCGGTCAAAATCAAACTGAGGGCGATCGCCAACGGCGCGGCTCCGCACACGGCCAGGTCGTTCACGGTCCCGCAGACCGCCAATCGGCCAATGTCGCCGCCCGGAAATTTCAGCGGTTTGACGACGTAGCTGTCTATCGTCAGGGCCAATCGTTCCGCGCCGCGAAACAGCGCTGAATCCAGCAATTGGCTCAAGACGCAGTTGTCCAGACGCGGAAGAATGCAGGAAGCCACCAGTTCGTCGGTCAACTGACCGCCGCCGCCATGGACGAGGCTGATTCGCTGGCCCGCGGCCTGATTCACGCCCGGCGTTTTGACATCGTAAAAGTCAATCACGGGCCACACTCCGCGTCTTTGCAGTCTTGAGCAGAGGCGAAGCCTGCTGCTTGAGACGTTGATATTTGAACCACGCCTGGCAGGTGCCCTCGGAACTCACCATGCACGGGCCAAGCGCCCGCACCGGCGTGCAAGCGGTACCGAACAATTTGCATTCGATAGGCGTCGCGCGGCCCGTGATGACCTCGCCGCAACGGCAACCGGCAACTTCCTTGCCCTGCGGGGTTCCCAGCGAAAAACGCGCCCGCGCGTCGTATCGCGCGTATTGCGGCCGAAGTCTCAGCCCGCTGCCCTTGAGCTCGCCCAGTCCCCGCCAGTGCCAGTCGGCCGGCATGAACACCCGGTCGATGATCGCTTGAGCGGCGAGGTTGCCTTCTTCGGTGACGGCCTGCGAGTAGAGGTTTTCCAGCGCCGCGCGGCCTTCGGACACCAGTTCGGTCAGCCGCGCCAGGGCGGCGGCAATCTGCGGGCCTTCAAATCCGGCAATCACGCACGGCTTGCCGTACTGGCGAACGATCGGCTCGAACGCCGCCGCTCCGATGATCACCGCAACATGTCCGGGACATAAGAATCCGTCGATCCGCACGTCGCCGCTCTCCAGCAGCGCCCGCATCGCCGGGATAATCAGCTTGTGACTCGCCAGGATCGAGAAGTTTTCCAGCCCCAGCCGCCGGGCTTGTTCCACCGCCGCGGCCGAAGCGGGCGTCGTCGTCTCAAATCCCACGGCGGCGAAAACGACCTCGCGCCCCCGATCCTTGGCCGCCAGCTCAACCGCGTCCAGCGACGAATACACCACGCGAACGTCCGCGCCTTCGGCTCGGGCCTGTTCCAGGCTCCCGTCGGAACCCATGACCCGCAGCATGTCGCCGTAGGTGCAAAGCGTGATTCCCGGCCGGCGCGCCAACTCGATCAGTTGATCGACGTCTCCCTGGCTGGTCACGCAGACCGGACAACCCGGACCGCTCAGGAGCATCACGTTGCCCGGCATCAGGCTATGCAGACCGGAGCGGAAAGCGCTCATCGTGTGCGTGCCGCACACTTCCATGAATTTCGCCGGGCGGCTCAGCGTGGCCGCGGCCTCGCGCAGCCGGCGCAACGATTCTTCCGCGGGGCTGGAGGCTTCCAATGCGGGGGCTAGGTTCATGGCTTGGCTCCGGCATTGCGAAGATCGTTGACCACGGCCCAGGTTTCCTGCGCCTCCCGCTCGTCCAGCGCCTGAATCGCAAAACCCGCGTGCAGAAGCACCCAATCCCCCTGTTTGCAATCGGGCAACAGCAGAGTGCTGATTTGCACGCGGTTCCCGTGCAGGTCGGCGGTGGCATTGGTTCCTTGGCATTCGATCAATCGGGCTGGAACGGCTAAACACATGGCTCACCTCCGTTGCGCTGAAAGCCTTTGGCCAAGCGGCCCGCCGCCACTGCCGCCTGGCCAAAGGCGATTCCACCGTCGTTGGGCGGCGCCTGCTTGTGGCGGAGCACCCGAAAACCCCGGCCCTCCAGGCGCTGGCCCAGCAGATCGGAGAACAATTCATTGCAGAACACCCCACCGCTTAACACGACGTCATTCAGCCCCGTTGCAGACGCCGCCGTGGCGACGGCGGCCGCCCAGGCCGCCGCCAGCGTTTCGTGGAACAGCAGCGCCCAATGACCCGCCGGGACGCTCTTCGCTTCCTCCCGCGCGATCTTCCGCACGAACGGAGACAAGTCGATCTCGATCAGTCCGCCGGCCCGGCCAATCGTAAAGCCGTCATCCGCGGCATGCGGCGAGCGCACGAATTGCGCCGCGGCGGACTCCAGTGCCGTCGGCGCCTCGGCGTCGAAACGATTCTCCTTGCAAATCTCCAGCAGAGCGGCGATCCCGTCGAAGACCCGCCCGGTTGAACTGCTATCCACGCACCCGGCGCCGCTGACGAGCATCTGCCGCACGAACTCAACCCGGGTCTTATCCGCCATTTCCCGGCAAATCGGCAATTCGGTGAAATCGTCGCCGAAAGCGGCGTAAAGCAATGCCAGCGCGCTGCGCCACGGCTGCCTGGCCGCCGCATCCCCGCCGGGCAACCGCATCGGCCGCAAACGCCCCAATCGGCGGAAATCGGTCAACTCGACCGCCAATAACTCGCCGCCCCAGATCGTGCCATCCGTTCCATAACCCGTCCCATCGCATACCACCGCCAACGCCGGCCCGCTGATGGCGTGCTCCGCCAGTACGCCGGCGGCATGGGCGTGATGGTGTTGCACCGCGATCAGCGGCACGCCCCACTGCGCCGCCAATTTCTTCGCATGTTGCGTGCTCAGATACGCGGGATGGAGATCGTGCGCAATCCACTTCGGTGCGATTCCGACCAGATCGAACAAATCCGAGATGGCCCGCGTGAACGCCCTGAACGTGCTCGCTTGCGTGAGGTTTCCCAGATGCTGGCTGAGCACGACCTG
>JBEKIV010000339.1:0-3206 GCA_050011595.1 Tepidisphaeraceae bacterium | reverse complement strand
GTATCCATGAGGAGATTGGCCAGTTCCAATAGGAGCTTGGGCTGGTCGGGGCGAAGCTGGAGTTCGGCGCGGAATCGGTTCCGGGCGGCGCCCAGGTCGCCGCGGCGGAAGCTGATCCGGCCCAAACCCATGTGCGCGCCGGGGAAAGTCGGGTCCAGGCGCAGGCGGTGGAAAACGCGATGGCGGCGTCATCGTCGCGATTCATGCGCAACAGCAGCCGGCCATGATGGTAATATCCTCCGGGTTCGTTGGGCGCCAGTTCAATGGCGCGGCGGAATTTTTCATCGGCTTCGGGGAGCCAGCCCATCGTCACCAGCAATTCACCCAAATCGAGGAGGGTTTGGGTCCGGCCGGGATTCAGGCGCAAATCGGTGAGGAGATGGCGGCGGGCGCGTTCGAGATCGCCCTTCTTGCGATAGGCGTGTCCGATGCGCACATGGATGTCGCCCTGGGCGCCCTGGAGATCGAGAGAGCGCATCCAGCAGTAGATGGCCTTGTCGTAGAGGCCGCGGAGGTCGAGGCTGCAACCCATGTTGTAATAGCAGTGGGGACAGTTCTCCTTGTAGAGGCGGGCGGTGTAGAACATTTCCTCGGCCAGTTCGTGCTCGCCCCGCTGGGCGTAGGCGATGATGCGATTGCAGTAAGAAGGCTCGAAGGAGGCGTCGATGCGCTCGATCTGGACAAAAGTTTCGATGGCCTTGTCGAGCCGGCCGGTGCGGAACAGGTCCACGCCGATATGATTGAGGGTATGCAGGTCGTTGGGTTCAATGGCGTCGGCTTGGCGGTAAGCGTCCAGGGCCTCCTCAAAGCGGCCCAGTTCGTCGAGAATGAGGCCCATATTGAAGAACCAAATGCAATTGTAGGGATTGATGTTGGTAGCCAGGCGGATCTCGCGCAGCGCCTCGGACCACTTGCGCTGCTCGAAAAACTGCTGGGCCTTTTCCACGCGACGCTCGGCATCGCTCCAGTCGTTCATATCGCACCCAACCCTGAAACAGGGAGATTTCCGGCGGTCAAAGGCTAATTTAGCAAGCAGTTTGATTTCCTGGCAAGATGCCGGACGGAATTTTTCAGGTAATTTTTGTTGTTCATATCGTTTGGCAAACGCCTTTGCGACGGGTGGTAAATACGGTAACTTCGCGGGGATCGACGATAAGGGCTAGAGTGATTCATCATCGGTGGATCAGGGTGGTATGGTGGACGGCCGCGACGGCGGCGTTTGCCCCGAGCGCGGGCGTTGGGCAAAGCCTGCCCACGGAAGCAAATCCCTCGACCGTTGGGTCCGGCGATGTCTCCTCACAGGATCCCCAGGCCCAGCTTGCGGACCCGAATATTTCACAGAATGCGGCCGACCTGGCGGCCATGCGGGTGGTGGCACAACACGACGAGGCGACCCATACGCTGGTTCTGGCGCTTCTGAAGAACGGTCCTGAATCCGCTAAGGTCGCATTGGCCAAGGCTTTAGGGCTGGTCGGGTGGTCCGATCCGGACTTCGTCGATCCGCTGCTCGGGATGCTCCAGGGCCGCCAGCCCGCCGCCGCCGCAGCCGCTCCGCTGGCCCTGGCGCAGTACCCTGACAACCCCTTGGTCTTGCAGGCACTGCTCGCCGAGGCCAAATCCGACCGAACGGACCTTCGCCAGCCGGTGATTCGGGCCTTGGGAACCTTCGGCCAGAAGCCGGCCGCGCAAACCCTGCTCGATCTGCTGCATGACGATCAGGACCCGATTAGCGAAGCGGCAGGCGATGCGCTGATCGAAATGACGGGCCGGACCGATTTCGACCACGATTCGGACAAATGGGAAAAGTGGTTTGCGCAATACTCCAAGCGTTCAGACGCGGATTTCCGCGAGGCGATCATCCGCCAGCGGGGCGAGGCATTCGAAAGCCAATTGGCGGACCAGAGGACGTTTCAGAGCGCGGCGGACCGATTTCTTCGCGATGATTTCTGGAATGCCGCCCCCGCCAACCGCGCCGCGATCCTGCTGGCGTATTTGCGATCGCCCGCGCAGGAGATACGGGAGTTGGGAGCCGAACTGGTCTATTCCAGCGCGACGGCGACCGGGGCGCCGCCGGGGACGATCCAGGAGACGCATCTTCTGCTGTCCGACCCGTCGCCGGCGGTTCGCGCCGCGGCGGCGACGGCGCTGTCGGCGGATGTCGCCTCGGCCGATGCCCTGGTGGCGCAACTCCAGCGCGAGCAGGATGATTTCGTGCGCGTGCGGCTGATCACGTCGCTGGCGCCGTTTGGCGACGTTCACGCCATCGAACTGATGCTGAAACTGGTGGACCAGGGGCCGTCCAGTTCCGTGCAAATCGCGGCGGCGGATGGCATCCGCCAGGGGGGCGAAATCATCAACAAGAACGCGGCGCTGAAAGACCTGGTGATCGACACGCTCAAAGCCGCCCTGACGGGGACCGACGCTCCCGGCCAGCAAGGGCTTCGCAAGGCGATCGTGGCGGCGCTGGCGTCGATGCATGACAACTCGCTGTCGGACGTTTTCCAACGGCTGCTGTTGCCGGAGGAGTCGCTGGACGTTCGCGCCAACGCCCTGGTCGGGCTGGGAAACATGCCGGATGCCGCTCCGTTTGCCCCGGCGATTGCCCGGCACCTTCGTGACGATGAGTATCAAATGCGCCTGGCCGCGGTGAAGGCGCTGCGTCCTGGTCCGCATCCCATGCCGTATATCACCGCGCTGCTGGATCGAATGAACAACGACGTCAACGACCAGGTCAAGGCCGCGGCCTGGAACGCGCTGCAATCCTGGTCCCAGTTGCCCGACATCGACGAGCAGAGTCTGATTGGACTTGCCGACGGTTTGAAGTCGGAGCCGGCCAAGGAACTGTTGGTGCGGCAGAAATTGTGCGAAAGGCTGACGCAGGACGTCAAGCACGCGGCGAACGATGCGGACCGCCGTTCGGCCAGCCAGGAACTTGCCGAGGAAGAGCAAAACGCCGGCGCCCTGCTGATGAACGCGGCCATCGACCGCCCGCTTCCGGCATTCGACGAATTTCGCGCGGCCCTGGACTACTGGAAGGCCAACCGCGGGACGGTGGTCGTCATCAATACGCTGTGCAAGGAAATTGTCGATGCCCTGTTGGCCGCCAAACATTGGGACGATGCGGCGAGTTTTGCGTCGGGCATCATCAAACAATACGGCAACGATCAGACCATGAAGGTGACATCGCAGACCGTGGCGATCGAGTT
>JBEKIV010000338.1:0-3209 GCA_050011595.1 Tepidisphaeraceae bacterium | reverse complement strand
CGTCTCGAAGAACCCGCCGTGCTTCATCATCTCTAGCCAGCTCGTCACCCAATTCGGCAACACCGACGACGCCAAGACCAGCTCCGATCCCACGGTCATCGTCACCGATAACGCGGGGAGCATGGTCAAGATTGCCAACGGCCCTTCTCCCAATTTCCTATCCCCCGCGATCCTCAACAGCCGCAATCACCGCGCGGACCTCCTGAAGTTTTTCGCTCACGCCCTGTACCATCGCCGCTCCGGCCCGGATGGAACGTATTACGCATTAGATTCGTCCAACGACGCCTTCATCGAATACGGCCACGCCGCGTTGCCGTCGAACGATCTCACCGCCTTCTACGGCCCAAGCAGTCTGCCGAACACAATATCCGGCGTATACAACGGAGCGCAAGTCGCCGGTGTCCCGCGCATCGGTGCTTATGCGTCCGATTGGGTTTTGGCCCGGCGAGTCACGCTCCTGAAGGATCCCAGCACGCTCACCACCGCGGGCGATTACTATTACCCCATCGGCGCGACGCCCAACGGCATCACCAACTGGGGCGCCCAAGGCGGAATCACGGCGACCGGCCTGTTTGGCGCCGGTGTTAACGCTACCCCGCTCAGCTACGGCACGCCAGAAAATAACGCCGCCGATAATCCACCGACACCAGGCATACCGGTCCCAATAAACCAATTCCAATCTTCCCGCTACGACCTTGCTGGCGTCACGCCCGAGTATTTCGACCGCCTCATCGCCAACTCGATCCTGACTTGGCAGAGCGCGGGAAACACGGGCGCTTCTCTCTGGTGGAACTCCCTGATCTACGCTCTACCGATGACTCAAAACACCGCTACTGCGCCATTGCCCTATCCGCGTCCCGGCGTCGCCAGCGATACGCCGCTGCCCTTTCCTCCTTATGTCCTAAGCTACTATGGCGCTGTGCCGGGATACTCGGCTACCAACGCTTTCCCGGACTCAGCGCCCCCCATAATCGATCCCAGTCTTTGGTACAACCGTCCGGAGTCCAATCCGACGATTCAATCCCCCGTTACCTCCGCTTCTCTGGCCGAGATGGCCCCCTATTTCCTCCAGCATTGCAGCCAGTTCGTCGTTGAATATGCGGGCGATTACATGCAGCAGAATAATAACGGCCCCACGGACCCCAACTATGGTGCGATGACCGGCCTCGGCCCCGATGGACAAATTGACTTTTACGTTGATGCCAACGGCAACAAGCACATCCGCTGGTACGGCATGCCGCGAAGTTCGACGGGAATCGCCCATCTCGGCTCGGCAACCGCCGGCGATTACGTGCTCATCCGCGGCTACGATCCCACGAAGAGTGAAGACCCCACGACCGGCCAATTAATGAATTATTTCACCGATGTCATCCCCCTGCGCGATTACTACACCATGTTTCTCAACAAGGGCGTTAGTCCGCCCACGCTGCTTTATGCCCCGCCCTGGGAAGTGGACGTGAATTTCGATCCCACGCGAGATTACGGGTCATATCTGTCCGTTCCCGCGCCGCTTAACAGCCCCAATGGCAACAACATCGCCTTCAACAATCCCAACAATCCTCCCCGCTACGTTGCGGCGTGGCATGACGACATGCCGGCGATGATTCGGATTCTCATCAAGGTGGACGATCCGAATAATAAGGTGAAGGATGGGCCGTGGTATGAGTACGTGTTTCGGCTGAAGTGAGGAGATGTCATTTGTCATTTGTCCCTTGTCATTTGTACAAGCCGATGACCAGTGACCAATGACCAATGACTAATGACCAATGACCAATGACAAACCCCGCCATTTTCTCGCCCGTATCGACGCCCGATTTCGCCGAGCGAATCCCGGCTCGGTGCTCATCATCGTCATCGTCCTGCTTCTTCTGCTGGCCATTCTCGGCGCGGCCTACATCTCGACCACGCGATCCGCCCGCGTCGCCTCCGCCCAGAGCGTTCTGAACAGCGACGTCGACACCATGCTCAGCGGCATCTCCAAAATCTGCGAAGGCACCATCGTCGATGACCTGAACGACACCTTCGGCAACCTCCACGGAAATACGGCATACAGCGGAAATACGAGTATCGTCAACCGGAGCTTTTATCAGGGCCGGGCGGGCATCTCGACGTCACTGGCGCTTGCGCCAAATACTCCCGCCGTTGCTGGTACCCCCCTTGGATATTCCTACAACCCCGGCGACCTCGTAAATGACGTGTCCAATCCATTTGTCTTTTACGATCTCGCAGGCAGCGCCGCCGTAACTGTAACTAACGATATCACGCCCTTGGCCACTCCCGGCAGCGGCTGGCAGGTCGCAACATGCCACTTACCGATTACGGCCCTCTTTTCCAACTCGTGGCTCGCAGACCGAATCCCCGACCCCGCCGGCACAGGCACTCCGCTTTGGACGGCGCTCACGCAATCCGTTCAAGTTTCAGCTTCCTATCCCAACGGTGCTTCCGTTTCCATCCTCGGCACGGACTTTCAAGATCCAACGTACGCTTGGCCAGGCACTAATCCCCGAAATTCCGGCGCGGCTACCGGGACCGACATAACATCGCTGCTAAATCGGCCCTTGGTGGGTGGAACTACGACCTCCGCATCTCCCCTATATCCAACCTCCATAGCGTTGGCGAACGGTTTGAATATTCCGGCGCTTACATACGACGGGAGCGCGAAGAATACGTTTGCCGCTGGCGATGCTGATGGCGACGGTATCGCCGATTCCCTTCTTTTCCTCATCCCCGGCGCGAGCCTCGACGGCCTGACCTGGTACGCCGCCGTTCGCATTGTCGACGACAATTCCGCCATCAACGCCAACACCGCCTGGAGCAGAGACAGCCTGACTATGGCCGGCGCGCCTGATAACTGGAATCTCTTTCAAACCAGCGTGGGCTTGCAGGAATTAATCAACGCAGGCGACAGCATTAACAACATCAACAAGTATCGTTTCCAGGCCGCCACGGCTGGCTTGGCCGCGCTGGACGAAACAGCGATCAATGGCAATGCCCCCCCCGCAACCTACGATCGAACAAATACCAGCAAAGACTACGGGTTCATCAGCCAGCAGGAGGCGTATTATCAGCAGTTTATTCGCCGGATGTCCAACCCCGGTTACAACACCGCTGGGGTACCATATCAGCCATTTCCCCTGGCGGACGAGGCATCGCTGGCTTATCACTTCTGTCTCACCTATCCAAACGTCTCCACGCCGAGTACGGTCCTT
>JBEKIV010000337.1:0-3215 GCA_050011595.1 Tepidisphaeraceae bacterium | reverse complement strand
ATCGCCGGCCCGGGCGGCGCGCTGGCCGGCTTGAGCCGCAGCGCTCCGGCGATCCGCATCGCCGGGACGTTCCAACCCAAATCCGTCTCGCAGCCGAAGCCGGGGATGTTCGTTTACGACTTCGGTCAAAATGCCGCGTTCGTGCCGCGGATCACCGTCAGCGGTCACAGCGGCGCGACCGTGTCGCTTATTCCCGCGGAACTGCTGGGCCCCTACGGGACCGTGTTGCAGTTGGGATCCGGCGGGCCGGCATGGTTTTCGTATACCCTCGATGGATCGGGGCATGAGACGTGGTCGCCGCGTTTCACCTATTACGGATCGCGTTACCTGCAAGTCAGCGGGGCCGTTCCCGCCACCGAAGCCAACCCCACCGGCCTGCCGGTCGTCGAGGCCATAGCGGCAAACTTCATCACCAGCACCTCGGCGGAAGTCGGTGAATTCGCCTGCTCGAACGAGTTGTTCAACCGCACGTCCACGCTCATTCGATGGGCCATGCAAAGCAACATGCAAAGCGTGCTGACCGATTGCCCGCACCGCGAGCGGCTCGGTTGGCTGGAGCAGGACCACCTGGTCGGCGCATCGCTGATGTACAACTTCGACATGGATGCTTTGTTCAACAAAGTGTGCTGTGACATGGCCGATGCGCAGACGGACGAAGGCTTGGTCCCCGACATCGCGCCGGAGTACACGCAATTCCACGACGGCTACCGTGATTCGCCGGAATGGGGCAGCGCCTGCGTGCTCGTCCCCTGGCAAATGTACCAATGGTACGGGGACGATGCGGTGCTTGGCGTGCAATACGACACGATGAAGCGGTACGTCGCCTACCTGGGAACCAAGGCCAAGGGCAATATTCTTTCGTATGGCCTGGGAGATTGGTACGACATTGGCCCCAAACATCCCGGCGAGGCACAACTGACTCCTCCCTCGCTGACGGCAACCGCATTCTATTACCATGACATTGTGATCCTGGGAAAGATCGCCAAGTTGATTGGGAAAGACGACGACGCCCAGCGATACACTGCCTTGGGCCAGGAGGTCGCCGCGGCGTTCAACGGGACGTTTTACAATCCCCAGGGGCACAACTATGCCACGGGCAGCCAGACTTCCAATTCGATTCCGCTGGTGTTTGGGCTGGCGCCCGAAGAGGATCGCCAGGCGGTGGTGGAAAATCTGGTGGCGGACATTCGCGGGCGGGGCAACGGGCTGACCGCGGGCGACGTCGGCTATCGGTACGTGCTGCGCGCGCTCGCCGAGGCCGGGCGGTCGGATGTGATCTTCGACATGAACAGCCGTTCCGATCGGCCGGGGTATGGGTACATCCTGGCCAAAGATGCGACCAGCCTCACCGAAGGATGGGACGGCAGCGGCTCGCAGGATCACTTCATGCTCGGGCACATTATGGAATGGTTCTACGCGGACCTGGCGGGAATCCAGCAGGCGCCCGATTCTGTTGGATACAGGAAGATCGTCATCCGCCCGACACCCGTGGGCGATGTCACCTGGGTCAAGGCCGCGTATGAATGCCCGCACGGTCGGATCGTCAGCAATTGGACGCTCGCTGACGGGAAACTCGCCCTCGACGTAGTGATCCCGACCGATACGACGGCAACGGTCCATCTTCCCACAACCGATCCCGCCGGAGCGACCGAGAGCGGCGTGCCACTGACGCAAGCGAAAGGCATTACCGTCATATCGAACGAAAAAGGCGGCGTCGCACTTCAGGCGGTTTCCGGAACTTACCATTTCACGGCGAGCTTGAAGTGAGCAATAAGACGCGCAGTCACGGATGCGTCATTCTCCTTTGCATCGCGGCGCTGGCGCGGATCGCGCTCGGAACGCCCTTGACAATCGATCTGCGGCCGGAGGTTCCTGAACCGCCGGCCGTCGATTTGGGCCAGGGCACGGCAACCGACCCGGCCGGTCACACTGTGACCGCGGACAGCCGCTGTTTTCTGCTGGACGGCAAGCCGTGGGTGCCGATTGTCGGCGAGTTTCATTACGCGCGTTACCCACGCGCTGAATGGCGCGACGAACTGCTGAAAATGAAGGCGGGCGGAATCTCCGTCGTTTCAACCTACGTTTTCTGGATCCATCACGAGGAACAGCGCGGCCAGTTCGACTGGACCGATCGCCGCTCGCTGGGCGACTTCCTGCAACTCTGCAAGGAAGTCGGCCTGAAGGCAATCGTGCGCATGGGACCGTGGGCACACGGCGAGGTCCGAAACGGCGGGTTTCCGGATTGGGTTCAGAACTCTCATACCAAGCTGCGCTCGACCGATCCGGCATTCATGAATCTCGTCGCGCCGTTCTACCAACAGATCGCCGGGCAAATGAAGGGGCTGTTCTGGAAAGACGGCGGCCCGGTGATCGGCATTCAAGTCGACAACGAATGCAATAATCTGCCCTATCTGATGGCGCTGAAGGAACTGGCCCGATCGTGCGGCGTGGACGTGCCGTTCTATACGATGACGGGATGGAACGGCGTGCACATCCCCACCAAGGACCTGTTGCCCATGTTCGGTGGTTACGCGGACGGGTTCTGGGGCGGCGGCGTCGAAGACTATCGCAAGGTGTTCGTTTTCACCGGCGTCCGCGACAGCGGCGATCTCGGCGCGCAGTTCGTCAACCGGCGTCCCGACCGCTCGAACAACATCGCGCCTTTTCCCTACGCATGCTGCGAAATCGGCGGCGGGATGATGTCGAGCTACACCCGCCGCATCAAGATCGATCCCGAGGTGACCGCGGCCCTGGCGATGGTCAAGCTGGGATGTGGAAACAACATGCCCGGCTATTACATGTTTCACGGAGGCATCAATCCCGACGGCAAACTGTCCTCCTTGAACGAATCGCATCCCAACGCGATGCCGGTGAAGGACTACGATTTTCAAGCCCCGCTGGGCGCATGCGGGCAGGTGCGAGAGCAGTTCCATTTGCTTCGCGAGCAACACTTGTTCCTGGAGGATTTCGGACCGTCAATGGCCCGCATGCCGGCGATGTTTCCGGCAGAGCACCCGGCCGATGTCAGGGATTTTTCGGTGTTGCGGTGGAGCGTCCGCTGGGACGGGAACGCGGGGTTTCTGTTCTTCAACAATCGTCAGCCCGCGGTCCCGCTGCCCGATCACTCCCAGGTCCAATTCGATCTGCAAACCCGCACGGGATCGCTGCTGGTCCCACGGCAGCCGATCACGATTCCATCGGGAAGTTACGGCGTA
>JBEKIV010000336.1:0-3229 GCA_050011595.1 Tepidisphaeraceae bacterium | reverse complement strand
ACCACGTTTCGCCCGCGGTCCTGGAGGCCGCCGGCAGCGTGCTGACCAACAAATATGCCGAGGGTTATCCCGGGGCGCGATATTACGGCGGATGCGGGTTCTACGATCAGATCGAGAACCTGGCGATCGACCGGGCCAAGCAGTTGTTCTCCTGCGCGTTCGCCAATGTCCAGCCGCACAGCGGCGCCAACGCCAACCTCGCCGCTTTCATGTCGATCATGCAGCCGGGGGATCGGTATATCTCGCTGAACCTGGCGAGCGGCGGGCACCTCAGCCATGGGATGAAGCTCAATGCATCCGCGATCTTTTACAAGCCGGATCATTACGAGCTTGACCCCAAAACCGAACAGATCGATTTCGACAACGTGCGCGCCAAGGCGAAGGAGCTTAAGCCGAAGATGATCCTCTGCGGATACAGCGCGTATCCGCGCACGATCGACTTTGCCCGGTTTCGCGAAATCGCCGATGAGGTGGGCGCGCTGGTTCTGGCGGATATCGCCCACATCGCCGGGCTGGTGGCAACGGGCGTGCATCCCTCGCCGTTTCCACATGCGCATGTCGTGACGACGACAACGCATAAGACGCTTCGCGGCCCGCGCGGAGGACTGATCCTGACCAATGACCCGGACTTGGCCAAGGCGATTAATCGCAGCGTTTTCCCCGGCAGCCAGGGCGGGCCCCTGATGCACATCATCGCGGCCAAGGCCGTGGCATTCGGCGAAGCCTTGCGCCCGGAGTTCAAAACGTATTGCGGCCAGATCGTGAAAAACGCCAAGGCCCTGGCCGCTGCACTTCAAAAACACGGCTATCGTCTGGTGAGCGGCGGGACGGATAACCATCTGATGCTGATCGACCTGCGAGCCCGCGACGCCGCCCTGACCGGCTCCGATGCGGAGAAATCGCTGGAAGCGGCCGGCATCATCGCCAACAAAAACGGCGTCCCCAACGATCCGCGTCCCCCGAAAGTCACCAGCGGCCTGCGCCTGGGAACCCCGGCGCTGACGACGCGCGGATTGAAGGAAGCGGACATCGCCAAGGTCGCCGATTTCCTGGACCGGGCGATCGTGAGCAAATCCGATTCCGCCGCGCTGGCGAAAATCCGCCAGGAAGTCGCCGAGTTCTGCAAGGCGTTCCCGATGCCGCATTGACCTGCTAGAATAGGGGTGACTTGAAAGGCCCGCTTTCGAACTGGAGTATTCGTCATGGCAACCGCCGTCCGGCCCGACATCGTGATTCATAAGCCCAATGGGCCGTTAGCGGCTGTCATCGAGGTCAAAAATCGCGCGGAAATGAATTCGCAAATCGCGGCGGTACTCCGCCGGAACCTCATCGCCCATCACGTTCTGACCGATGTACCGTATTTCCTGCTCCTTTCGCAAGACAAGGGATATCTTTGGACCAATCGCCGCCCGAAGGAGCTCAGTGTTGAGCCGGACGCCGAACTCTCCATGAAAGAGGTGTTTGAAAACTATTTGCCACCGGAAATTGAGGGACGGCTAAGAGACACCGAACTTGTAATTGCCGTGTACAGTTGGCTCTCGGACTTGGCACTGACGAAGAGAGATCCAATTGGTCGGGCAGAGAAGGTGCTCTCCCAGGCTGGCTTCATTGACGCCATTCGTGGCGCGATTCTTAGTCGCGAACGGGAAGTTGCATGATCGTCTACGTCGAGACTAACTTTCTGCTGGAAATTGCTCGCCAGCAGGAAGAGGCGCCAGCGGCAAATGAAATTCTTCGACGCGCTGAAGAAGGGAAGCTCAAGCTTGTTCTGCCTGCAATCTCCATTTTCGAACCGTTCTCCACATTGACATATTATGGATTGGAACGCTCGCGATTCGTTGACGATATGGAGGAGCGGCTAAAGGAACTTCGCCGGCTTGCGCCTCACAAACGCTTGGCACGGGATTTGGAACCGCTTCCGAAGGCCCTCCTTTCCCTGAAATATTCCGAAATGAACGCCCTCGAAGCGGTGACCACCAGAGCGCTAAACATCGGAGAGCTAATAAACATAACGAGCCCCCTCTTTGCAAAGGCAAGAGCAATCGAAGCAACCCTTGGTCTTTCGCCGCAGGATGCAATTGTCTTCGCCTCCGTTGAAGACCACGTCATCCGTCAGCCACCGAACATTCCCAAGTGTTTCGCGAGCCGAAACTCCAAGGATTTTGACGATCCTTCTTTGATTGAACGGCTGGAACTCGCCAACTGTCGATACATTGCAACCTTCGCAGACGCCCTCAAATTCGTTGAGAACACGATTCGATCGGCATGACGGCGACCGATAGGAAAACTAAGCATGGCCAAAAACATCAAACCTCGCGGCGAAGATTACGCCCAGTGGTATCTCGACGTCATCAAGGCGGCGCAGCTGGCGGATTACAGTCCGGTGAAAGGGTGCATGGTGATCCGGCCGGAGGGGTACGCGGTCTGGGAGGCGATTCAGCGCGATCTGGACCGGCGATTCAAGGAGACCGGGCACGTCAACGCGTATTTCCCGCTGCTCATTCCGCAGAGTTACCTGGTCAAGGAAGCGGAGCACGTGGAAGGGTTCGCCATGGAATGTGCGGTGGTGACCCATACGAAATTAGAGAAGGGCCCGAACGGTTTGCAGCCGGGGGGCAAGCTGGAGGAACCGCTGGTGGTGCGGCCGACCAGCGAGACGATGATCGGGCACATGTATTCGCAATGGGTTCAGAGCTACCGGGATTTGCCGCTGCTGATCAACCAATGGTGCAACGTGATGAGGTGGGAGCTGCGGACGCGGCTGTTTTTACGGACGGCGGAGTTCCTCTGGCAGGAGGGGCACACGGCCCACGAAACGGAAGCGGAGGCACGGACCGAAACGCTGCGCATGCTGGACGTTTACGCGGATTTCACCGAAAACTTCCTGGCCATTCCGGTGGTGAAGGGCCGGAAAACGGACGCGGAGAAATTCCCCGGAGCCGATGCGACGTACAGCATCGAAGCCCTGATGCAGGATGGCAAGGCGTTGCAGTGCGGCACCAGCCATTTCATGGCCCAGAATTTCGCCAAGGCGTTCGACATCAAATTCCTTGGCCGCGATCAGAAGACGCAGTTTGCCTTCACGACCAGTTGGGGCATGAGCACGCGGCTCATCGGCGCGATGATCATGGCGCACAGCGATGACGAGGGTTTGGTGATCCCGCCGGCGGCGGCGCCGACGGTGGCGGCCATCGTGCCGATCTTCAAAACCGACGACGAGCGCAAAACG
>JBEKIV010000335.1:0-3317 GCA_050011595.1 Tepidisphaeraceae bacterium | reverse complement strand
ACGGGAGATCCCCATCCGTCCCGAGACGTGGCATGCGGCGGACATGCTGGGGGTGGACCCGCTGGACGTGGCCAATGAGGGAAAGGTCCTGGCGGTGGTCCGTCCCGATGCCGCCGAGGCGGCGCTGGCCGCCTTGCGCCAGGACGTGCATGGCAAGGACGCGCGGATCATCGGCCAGGTGGACGAGGAGCGTGACGGCGTGTGCGAGCTGCATACCAAGATGGGCGGCCGACGCGTTTTGCAAAAGCCCTATGGAGAACAATTGCCGCGGATTTGTTAACCGCGCGGAAAGGCGGCTGCCAATGACTCCTGCTCCGAACCAAGCACGGACGATGCCGTCGAAAGACAAGCGATGGCTGATCGTGGATGCCACGATGCGGCGGTATGGATACGCCGGCAGTTCGCTGATCGAGACCCTGCACGTCGCGCAGGAATCGTTTGCGTATCTCGACGAGGACGCGCTGCGATTCGTCGCCTCGTCGCTCAGCCTTCCGTTGAGCAAAGTGTATGGGGTGGCCACGTTCTACCACCACTTCACGCTGAAGCCGCAGGGCGAGCATACCTGCGTGATCTGCATGGGCACGGCCTGCTACATCAAGGGCGCGACCCAGTTGCTGACGGCGCTGGAAGACGCGTACCACGTCAAGGACGGCCAGACGACGCCGGATAAAAAGCTGTCGGTGTTGACGGCGCGGTGCCTCGGTTCGTGCGGGCTGGCCCCCGCGGCCGTGTTCGACGGTGAAGTCGTCGGAAAACTCGCCAGCGCCGAGGTGCTGGCTCGTGTTGCAAAGCAGGTGGGAAATGACCGCTGAAGAACTGGACACAATTGCGGAAGACGAACGGGAATCGACCCGGACCTGCCGGCATAGGCTGCACGTCTGCATGGCGGCCGGATGCCTTTCCCTGCATAGCGACCAGGTGAAGAATTCGCTGGAGGCGCAAATCAAGGCATCTGGGCTGGAGGGCGAGTGCCGCGTCAAGGGCGTCGGCTGCATGGGGCTTTGCAGCGCCGGGCCGTTGGTTTCCGTCTCATCGCAGGAGGTGATGTACGAAGGCGTCAGGTCCGAGGATGCCCCCGAGATCGTGCAGAGTCTGAAGGCGGCCAAGCCCGTCGAGCGGTTGCGGTGTCGCACGGATGTGCCGTTCTTCACTCGGCAGAAAAAGATCGTGCTGGAAAACTGCGGGGCGATCGACCCGGAGCGAATTGAAGAATACATCGCGGCCGAAGGATATGCGGCTCTGCACAAGGCGCTGGCGAGCATGAGCGGCGCGCAGACGATCGAGCAGGTGTCGCGCAGCGGCCTGCGCGGGCGTGGCGGAGCCGGCTATCCGACCGGGTTGAAATGGGGCATGGTCGCCAAAGCAAGCGGCGCCACGAAATACGTGATCTGCAACGCCGATGAAGGAGACCCCGGCGCCTTCATGGACCGGAGCGTGCTGGAAAGCGATCCGCACCGCGTTCTCGAAGGCATGGCCATCGCCGCTTACGCGGTCGGCGCCAGCCAGGGATACATCTACGTGCGGGCCGAATATCCGTTGGCGGTGAAGCGGCTGAAGACGGCGATTCGCCAGGCGGAGCGGCTGGGCGTGTTGGGGAACGGCATCTTTGGCACGCCGCTGAACTTCAAGATCGATATCCGCCTGGGCGCGGGCGCGTTCGTGTGCGGAGAGGAAACCGCGCTGATCGCGAGCATCGAGGGCCAGCGCGGCCAGCCCCGCCCCCGGCCGCCGTTTCCGGCCGAGGCCGGACTTTGGGGCGCGCCCACGCTCATCAACAACGTCGAGACGTTTGCCAACATCGCCCCGATCATCCGCAACGGCGGCGATTGGTATGCCTCCATCGGCACCCAAAAGAGCAAGGGCACCAAAACCTTCGCCCTGGCCGGGAAGATCAACAACACCGGCCTGATCGAGGTGCCGATGGGCATCACGCTCCGCGACATCATTTACGACATCGGCGGCGGCATTCCGGATGGGAAGAAATTCAAGGCCGTCCAGACCGGCGGTCCCTCCGGGGGGTGCATTCCCGAACAGTTCCTGGACATGCCGGTGGATTACGACTCCCTGTCGAAGGTCGGTTCGATCATGGGTTCGGGCGGCATGATCATCATGGATGAAACGTCGAGCATGGTGGACGTGGCGCGATTTTTCATGGAATTCTGCATGTCCGAGTCCTGCGGCAAATGCGTTCCCTGCCGCGTTGGGACCGTTCACATGCACGACCTGCTGAGGAAAATCATCGAGCGCAAGGCCACCGCGCGGGATTTGGCGCTGCTGGAGGAACTGTGCGACATGGTCAAGTGCACGAGCCTGTGCGGGCTTGGGCAGTCGGCCCCCAACCCGGTGCTTACGACGCTGCGGTATTTCCACCATGAGTACGACGAGTTGTTGGTCCAGGACGACACCGCCGGCGCGACGGGCGTCGTCCAGGGCGCCAAGGAGACTGTGCCATGAACGCTTCAGTTCCCGTAGTGACGCTGAAGATCGACGGCAAAGACGTCAGCGGCCGCGCCGATGAGACGATCCTTGACCTGGCCCGGGAGAACAACATCCACGTTCCCACGCTTTGTTATCTCGAAGGACTGTCGGGATGGGGGGCCTGCCGCCTTTGCCTGGTCGAGGTCAAGGGCGTGAACAAACTCCTGCCGGCCTGCGTGACAAGGGTGGCCCAAGGCATGGAGGTCAGCACCGCTTCGGACCGCCTTCAGAAATATCGGCGCATGATCGTGCAGATGCTTTTTTCCGAGCGGAATCACGTCTGCTCCGTGTGCGTTTCCAACGGCCACTGCGAACTGCAAAACCTGGCCGTGGCGCTTCAGATCACGCATATCGACATTCCATACCGTTACCCGACGTTGCCGTTCGACTCGTCGCACGATCTGTTCCGGCTCGATCACAATCGTTGCATTCTTTGCACGCGGTGCGTGCGGGTGTGCGACGAAATCGAAGGGGCGCACACGTGGGACGTGTCGGGCCGCGGCGTTGAATCGCGCGTCATCATCGACCTGAACCAGCCGTGGGCCGACTCGCAAACCTGCACGGGTTGCGGCAAATGCGTCAGCATCTGTCCCACGGGCGCTCTGACGCGCAAGGGAACCGGCGTCGCGGAGATGGAGAAGGACATTGATTTTCTGCCCTACTTGACCCGAATGCGAGGAAGCCACCGATGAGCGCGCCGACCGCCAACGCCGCCGCGACGTCCACCACGAAAGTGCGTCTGGCCACGGTGTGGCTCGACGGATGTTCCGGATGCCACATGTCGTTTCTGGATATGGACCAGCGGCTGTTGGATTTGGCGCCGCTCATTGACCTGGTCT
>JBEKIV010000334.1:0-3341 GCA_050011595.1 Tepidisphaeraceae bacterium | reverse complement strand
TTCCCGACATGATCAAGTTCTACCTCAACCAGGACCCGATTTTGCCCAACGTGCCCACCTACATCTGTGCCCGCCCCTCCGACCGCCAATACGTTCTGGAACACCTGGACGAACTGGTCGTGAAAAGCACCAACGAATCCGGGGGTTATGGAATGCTGATGGGGCATCAAGCGTCGGCCCAGGAGCGGGCGGTGTTCGCGGAGAAGATCAACGCCGATCCCCGCAACTTCATCGCCCAGCCCGTGATTCAACTGAGCCAGCATCCCAGTTTGGTGGAGGACCATTTCGAGGGCCGGCGCGTCGATCTGAGGCCGTATATCCTGTACGGCCAAAAGGTGATCGTGATGCCCGGCGGGCTGACGCGCGTCGCCTTGAGAAAAGGGAGCCTGGTGGTCAACAGCAGCCAGGGCGGGGGAAGCAAGGATACCTGGGTTCTGGAGGAAGAGTGAACATGACCGCCGCCGCCGAGAAACCCGCCGCCCCTTTGCCGAGCACCTTTGGCATCGCGATGCCGTCGATGCTGAAGCCGGAACGGCCGATGCTGGCGCGCGACGCCGACGCCATGTATTGGATGGCCCGCTACATGGAGCGCGCCGAGCACGTGTCGCGCCTGCTGCTGGTGAATTCCAACCTGCTGATCGACGTGGGGGATCTGGCCCCGGCGCTTCAGGCGCGGCAATGGCAAAGCCTTCTGACCATCCTGCGGCTTCCCGAGCTTCCCGATGGGCCGGACCTCGCCCAACGCGTGGGGCAATATCTCACCTTCAACATCGACAATCCCAACAGCATTCTCAATTGCCTGACGCGCGCCCGCGAAAACGCCCGCGGTATCCGCGAGAACATCTCGGCGGAGATGTGGGAAAACCTCAACGCGCTCTACTGGTCGCTGCGCGGCGACGACACGCCGGGCCGCTTCGACGAATCCCCCGACGATCTGTTCCGCTCGGTGATGACCGGGTCGATGCTCTTCCAGGGTCTGACCGATCAAACCCTGCCGCACGATCAGCGTTGGCTCTTCGCGCAGTTGGCCAAGTATCTGGAACGCACGGACGTCACCTGCCGGGTGATCCAGACCAAATACGACATCCTCAAGTCCAACGAACAGATCTTCGACAGCACCCTGCGGAACCTGCACTGGATGGCGGTGCTGAGGAGTTGCTGCTCGATCGAGGCGTATCGGCGAAACTATCTGGGCGACATGGACCCGACTCGCGTCACCGGATTCCTCATCCTGGAGCGCAGCTTTCCGCGCAGCGTCCGGTTCAGCATTTCGGGCGCGCTGGCGGCGATCAGCGCCATCCGCGCCGGAGCGCGCGGCAACGTGATCGATCCCACGGAGCGAATCCTCGGCCGACTCGATGCCCAGCTCGAATATGCCGAGCTGTCGGAAATCCTCGCCGAAGGCATTCCCAGCTATCTCCAACGCATCCAGATCGCAGTTCACGAAGCCGCCGTTGCCGTCCAGCAATCGTATTTTATGCATTGAGGGAATGGTCATTTGTCATTGGTCATTAGAGTAGGATTATGCTTCTGAAAATCACCCATCAAACCGATCTTCGCTACTCCGATTTCATCAGCGAATCGATCATGGAACTGAGGATGGTTCCGCGGCAGGAGCAGGATCAGCATCGGTTATCGTTCGACCTGGCCATCGGGCCGCCGACGACCGTCAACAGCTATTTCGATTGGCTGGACAACACGGTTCATACCTTCAGCGTGAACATGTTTCACCGGCAGATTGCCATCGTCGCCACCAGCGTCGTGGAGACGGATCGGCCACGCAAGGCGCCGGAGCGATTTGTCGATGCCTGGCCCGTTCCCCCCGAAGCGTACGATTATACGGCTTACGATTTCCTGCAATTCGGCGGCCCGATCATCGATTGCCCGCAACTGCACGACCTGGCGAACCTGGTGGCGCCCAAGGACGGCATCAGCGCCGGGGAACTGGCGCTTCGCCTGCTCCATCTCATCGACGACAAGTTCACCTACCGCAAGGGAATCACCAACGCCGCCAGCCCCATCACCGAAATCCTGGCCACCGGCTACGGCGTCTGCCAGGATTTCACCCATCTGATGATCGCATTGGCGCGGGTGCTGAAAATCCCCGCGCGCTACGTCAGCGGGTTCATCCATCCCGATGCGGAGAAATACCGCGGATATACCCAGACGCACGCCTGGTGCGAGTTGCTCTTCCCCTCGGCCGGCTGGGTGGGATTCGACGCGGCCAACAACTGCGTCATCGGCGGAAATTTCGTCAAGGTGGCGGTGGGGCGCGATTTCCGCGACGTCCCGCCCAACCGCGGCGTTTACCGCGGCAACGCCAGTGAAACCATCGACGTGGCCGTTAAGAGCGAGGAGTTGACCGCCATCCCGCCCGAGCTTGCCGCCGAGCGGATGCAGTCCCTGGAAATCCCCGCCTTCGCCACCGGCGCCGCCGCCCTCCGCGAACTGGCCGAACAACAGGAAGTCCAGCAGCAGCAATGAGTGTGGCAGTGGCATGGGCGTCCCGCCCATGGTGTGCGCATCGACGGTACTCCGTCGATATCCGCAGGGAGCGGATCGGTTGAGCCAAATCGGAAGAAAAACGGTATCCTGACTCCCATAGCATGAGCAAATATCGCGCGATGCTTCGGATCTACACTGACACATCTGTTATCGGTGGGTGCTTTGATCCGGAATTCGCTTCAAATTCCGGCTCGCTCATTTCTATGGCGCGTGCGGGCAGCATCATTCTGCTCATCAGCCAGGTTGTGCTCGATGAATTGGCCGACGCGCCGGCGAAGGTTCAAGACATTCTGAAATCGGTTCCGACGGCGTTCATCGAGTATGTCGAACTCACACCGGAGGTCGTTACCCTGCGAGATGCGTATCTTCGAGCCGGAATCGTCGCGCCCAAGTGGATGGACGATGCCACGCACGTCGCCGCTGCCAGTGTGGTGGGCGCTGACGCCATTGTGTCGTGGAACTTCAAACATATTGTGCGCGTTGATCGCATTGGCCGGTATAATAGGGTGAACGTTGCGCATGGCTACCGCCCCTTGACAATTGTGACGCCGCTGGAGGTGATCCGTGAGAGCCCCGAAGAAGACTGAAAAATCATTCGACTGCATCGCTTCAAAGCGTAAGGCTCAATCGCGCATCTATCGCAAAATCAAAGGCATGACGAGCGAGCAGGAAGCCGTCTATTTTGATAGGGCCACGCGCAGCGGCCCATTTGCCCAAATGTGGCGAGAGCTTGTCGCCAAAGGACGCAAAGCGCGCGGCTCGGGCAAGCTCGCGCGGCGGTCGGCCTAATTCCCCTTCAGTTCCCCTTTAGTTCTTCAGTTTCGTCGGACTTATGT
>JBEKIV010000333.1:0-3405 GCA_050011595.1 Tepidisphaeraceae bacterium | reverse complement strand
CCGCAAGGCGTGGAAGGTTTCGGCCCCGTAGCGCAACGCCTCGGCGAACGTCGGCGCGCCGATCGGCATGACCATGAACTCCTGGAAATCCACGCTGTTGTCGGCGTGCTTGCCGCCGTTGAGGATGTTCATCATGGGCATGGGCAGCCGGCAAGCTCCGGAGCCGCCGAGATAGGCGTATAGCGGAAGCGACGCGGTGGCGGCGGCAGCCCGCGCGACGGCCATGGACACGCCCAGGATCGCATTGGCTCCGAGTTTGGCCTTGTTGGCGGTGCCGTCGAGGTCGATCATCAGCCGATCGATCTCGCGCTGCCGGGACGGATCGAGGCCGCGGAGTTTCGGCGCGATCGTGTCGTTGACATGGGCCACGGCCTTGAGAACGCCCTTGCCGCCGTAGCGTTTTGAATTCCCATCCCGAAGCTCGACGGCTTCGTTCTCGCCCGTGGATGCGCCGGACGGCACGGAGGCGGCGGCCGTTGTGCCATCGTTTAACGTGACAAACGCCCGCAACGTCGGGTTGCCGCGGGAATCCAATATTTCCATTGCTCGAATTGATGCGATCTGACGGTTCATGGTTATCTCCTTCTCGTAATGGTGATGTACGTGATCGAACCTTTCCTCAAGCTCTAACTGATTCCGGACCGGCCCACAAGTGCCTCAATGGCTCGAATCCAGGAGTTCTTTTCCGGGCCGATCTCTTCCGGGCAGTGATCGTGGGATTGTTTTTCAATCAACAGCCCCATTTCGTCGCACAGTGCCTTATATTTGCCGCGGTGCATTTCAATAATCCGGCGGCGCGCCTCTTCGTCGCGCAACAATGCGCACAAATCGCCAAGGTGCCCAATACAAAGAACCGCCGGTCCTTCCCAAGCGGCTTTCAATTCCGGGTCATCAACCTGGGCGACCAGGTGCCATAAGAGGCCCTCATGCGATTTCTCTTCCTGGCGGCAAAAGAGACAAACCTGGGCGCCCAACCGCCCCGGGGGCTTGCGGAAGAGCGATGCTCCGCGCGTGCCGCCAAGCGCGGGGAGTACCGTTCCCAGCACGTCCCGGAACAAAATCGCGCTCCCCAGCGCGTCTCCGAACCGCGCCAATTGCCAGCTATGGCGATGGCAAAGACCGCGATCGTTTCGGATTTGATCGCGCAGTCCCGCGTCGTTGACGCTTTCATACAGAAAGCTGTCCATCGCGTGGTGGGTGTCTTCGATGATCCGCGCGCAAACCGGACAACCCGGCTGTTTCATCGCCTCGATGAGCTTGAAGAACCCGATGAATTTGGCCGGCGGCTTTTTCACGACATGCCTGGGGTATCAATGAGCCGAGCGCCGATCTCTTCCAGAGCGCCGATGGCCGCGCCGAGCCGTTCCACGTCGCCGGCCACGACGCCGGCGTGAGTCTCCCGCTTCTTCAAAGCGGCCTGGGCGGCGCCATGCGTCGCCGCAATCGTGGCGGCCAGCCGCTCATCCAGCGAACGCCGGAATCGCCGAAACGTCAACTCGATCTGGTCGTAAAGCTTTTCTCTCAGCTTTCCCGCGTTGTACAGGACGAGGGCTTCGATCTTGTTCCTGAACCGCCGTTCGATTCGACGCCGGCGAAGCCGCGGCGGGATAAGCATGTCGATCATGCCCGGTGAAATCGGTCCGAATACGTGCTCGTATCGGTACGTGAGCCAGAAGGGCTCGCGCGTTGCGTCAAAGGCGACGGAATTGTCCATTGGGCGATAGGGCACGTCGAACAAATCGGCGGCTGTCTTGCGGATGGACTCGACCAGTCGGTCCGTCCGCTCCTGGTGCGGGCGCAGAACCTCGGCCAGGCGCCGGTCAAAAATTTCGATTGCGTCCTTGAATTCGCTCTCAAAGAGATCGGGGATGGCGGTTCTAAGCGTCTCCTGCAAGTCGTTCTCGTTCAACGGCTGGGCGCCCGCAGCGGCGATCGCATGATCGAGGACGTGGTTGAGCCGAAGCATGCCGTGTTTGCAAAGCCGCCCGTGTTGCTCCTGCAGGAATTCATGGGTTCGCTTCTTGTCCCCGGCCAACAGGTCGTGTGCCGCGACGCGCTCTCGATGCAAGTCTTTGATTCGATGGTCGAAAGTCTTCATCCGCGCCAATAGATCTTCCAGCGGCAATTCCAACGTCCGCAACGATAGCCGCAGCCGCATGACGACATCCGCCACGATGTCGATTGCCTTGTGCTGCACGGCTCCCCGCAATGAATCCATCTTTTCCCGCGCAAGAAACCCCAAAAGGCGCCCCTCGACTTGGTCCATCCCGCTCCTGCGCCACAGCTCCGAATCGCCGATGGATTTGGCTTTTAACCCGTCTCTGGCTGAGACTGGAAAAATTGGCGATTCATGTTCTTCCTTGGCCTGCTGAGAGATGACCTTTCGGAAAAACGTCACCGCATCGTCAACTTCGGCTGGGTTCAGGTAATCGGCTTTGTTCAAGACGAAGAACAGCCGATTGACGTTGGGCCGCACCATTTTGAGAAACTCCACCTCCGCCTCCGTCACCGGCGGGTCGGCCGAAATGAGAAACACTGCGGCATCGCATTGTGGAAGGAAATGCAGCGTTGTCTCGGTGTTATGCCGGAGTGTCGATCCGATGCCCGGCGTGTCGATGAATACCACCCCGCTCCTCAGAATCTCCGCCGGATGAAACACTTCGACCCTGGCGACGCCAAGGCGGTTATGCGGGTTGCCTGATTCCGTCACAAACTGGGTCAGAAACCGGCAAAGCTCCGCCGGATCGGCCGTCGCAAATTCCTCGGGAGCGGCTGCACTCCTGAACTCGACTCGCGCTCGCGGAGTGCGGCCAAAACGAATCCACGTCGGAACCGCCGTAAGCGGCACGACCGCGGTGGGAAGCACGTTCTGGCCGAGCAGCGCATTGAGCAGCGTGCTTTTTCCGCGTTTGAACTGGCCCAGGACCGCCAGGTGGAATTGGCCGGAGGCAAGCCGGTCCTTCAATTCGGTGAGCTTCGCGGCGTCCGCTGCGTATGCCGGGCCGAGAGCTACCAATTGCCGGATCGCCTCGTCAAGAATCGGCGACAAACTCTCTTCGGTTTTGCCCTCAGCATAAATCATCCCCGCCTCGCTCTGCGCCGTTGCACCCGGGGACCTCGCCGAAAAAAAAACGCCCTGACGGGCCACGGCCTGCCAGGGCAAATTCCAGCCTCCCAGCGGACCCTTGGCCCGATAGGAGTCATTGGTCCCAATAAATCGGGACGATTGCGGCGGACTCCACCGCCTTATCCAATGAATCATAATGGCAATTCTCTTGGATTTCCAATGTATTGACGCGACTACCCGTTTTGAAAATTCCCTAACCCCTTGAAAAAGCATCACCCCCACGTCATGGGTTGTTTAACCAGACAACCAGACGAACGGAGGTGATGCCGCGATGCTAG
>JBEKIV010000332.1:0-3470 GCA_050011595.1 Tepidisphaeraceae bacterium | reverse complement strand
CGTCGGCCTTGGCCCACCCCTCGCCGCCCACGATGGCCGCCCCGGCGGCGCGATAAGCCTCATCGTCATAGGAGGCGGCGCTGCCGGCGTTGGATTCGACCAGGATTTCGACGCCGGGGAGGACGAGGCGTTTCACCGCCGCCGGCACCAGCGCCACGCGCGTTTCCCCTCTGGGCATTTCATTGGGTACGAAGAGTTTCATATAAAGTCGGGGGAGTGTATCAGGTCAGCCGGCGGAAGAAAGGGCAGAGCTCAACACTTCGGCAAGGGGACGGTGCGGCGGCGATGAGGATCGCGCCGGAACAGTTCGACAATGAGGAAAACAATCAAAACGGCGCACGTCAGCGGCTTGAGCCAGGGGTCCGTTAGGTGATAGGCCCAGCCGTCGCAACTGAAACAGATGCCGATGACGAAGAGCATTACCCCGGGAAATAACCGGAGGTCGTCGAGCAGCAGGGCGGCGGCGGGAATTGCCAAGATCGCGGTCAAAATGACGTAGGAATTGGACTCGGTTCGTGGATTGAAGAGCATCAGGTAGCAAGCGCCGAATGCGGCGACAAATACGGATCGCGCCGGCTCTTGCCACCAGCGCCAAGCGAGGAGGCACAACGCAAGGGTGGCGATCGCGGCAATGATCTGGAGGATGGTCAGGACGTTTTGCGGAATGACCCAGAAGGCCCAGAAAATGCCTCGCAGGTCGCAAAATGGGCGGTAGGGCAATGCGGCCATGCGGAGCTTGGCGTAGCAGACGCCATATTGGGCCCAAACGTAGTGGGGATTCTGCATGGCAAAGGGAACCAGGAGAAAAATCGCCAGGCCCAGCGCCAGCCGCCAACGCATCGGCCGATAAATGGCCGCCGAAAGCAGAAGCGCGACGAAAATGATCGGCTTGACGGCCAGTGCCACGAGGAAATAGAGGGCGGCGATTGACCATCTGCGGCGGGCCAGTTCGACGGTAAGGTTCAAGAGGAATCCGGCGATGTGGAGATTGGCCTGCCCGCAGCGAATGCTGGAGATGGTTGGCGCGATGGCGGCGAAGGAGCCGAAAGCGAAAACGAGGGCGGCATGTTTGGGCGACAGGAGCTTGGCCAGCCGCCACAATCCGGCGCAGTAGATCCCCATGCCGAGAATCCGCCATAGGGCGCCGCCGATCGGGTTGCCGAGCGCGGCGAAGGGGGTGTAGATGATCGCGAACTGGGGAAAATACAGGAACCCGTCGATCGACCGCATGAAGTAGAGTTCCTGGCCGGTCCACCAATTGTGGGAGCTTAGGGCAAACAGAATGCAGATGCTATTGCTGTTGTTGGGATGGATCACGACGAGAATGGTGATGACGACGGCGGCAACGCCCCACAATCCCCAGGCCAGGGAGGCGAAGAAGGTCTTATTGAGCGAATCGACGCGATTCTTGTCGGGCATGCAGGGTCCGTTCAAATGTTGATGGAGGCCCGTCGCCCGGGCGCCAAGGCTGATTTTCGAGTCAAAAGAGGCCGCAATCGTTCCCACTGGCGCACATTTGCCGGGTCGGTCAGGGATCGCAACTCGGCCCAGCGCTGTACGCCATAGGAGTCACGGCCGTGCAAAGTTTCGTCGGGGAGCCCGGGATGAACAACCCATTCCACCACTCCGAAGTTGGGCAGCCGCTGTAAAAAAGGCCGCCAGGGAGCATCGCGTTGGAGGCTGGCGCTGTCAAGCATTCCGAAATAAAAGTCGGTGGCCCAAACGCCTCGGCGGGAAAAGAGCTTTGCGGCGCGTTTTCCGAGCAGATGAGCGGCGCGGCGTTTGGCGCGCGCGCCGGGGGCGAATCGCATCATGGCCGGAGGTTCGACCGTGACCCGGGTGATCGCGGGCAGCAGACCCCGGGCGATGACTTCGAGCAGCGCGTCGCGAATCACGGGCAGTTGATGCGCGTGGTGATGGGCGTCCACGTGGGTGGGGGCGCGCCCGACGAGCTTGTGGAACAACTCCGCCTGGGCGGCGATCTCGTCGGTCACGGCATTTCGGTCGAGCCTTGCGGTCATGGCCTTGATCCAGAGGCGGCCGTTGGTGACAAAGCCGTCATCTGAGCAGAGGCCGGAGGATTTGCGCGCCGCCAGCGGCGCGTGACCGCACCGGGTCAGCACCAGATGCAAGCCGACGTCGAGGTTGGGCGCATCGGCTAAAAGCGGGAGCGATGCCCGCACGTGGTCCCCGGTGACGACCATCAGGCTCGTGGCGGTCACGGGACCCTGCCGGTGCGCCTGGAGGATTCCCTCGCTGGTGCGGCGGCCGATTCCGAAATCATCGGCGGTGACAACGATCGCCAACTGTTGGTCATTTGTCATTGGTCATTGGTCATTAGTCATTGGTCACTTGTCATTTGGTTCGTTCATTCCCGCATTTGCAAATGACGAATGACTAATGACCAATGACCATTTCATGCGATGGCCTTTTCGACCTCGTCAAATCCTGCGGCGCCTTCGGCGATGAGACGATAGCCGCTGTCCTGCAACGAGATGTAACCTTCGGGCGTCAGGGCCTTCTGACAGCCCTCGAGGCTGGGGTTCTTGAGGATGGTATCGCGAAGCTTGGGGGTGGCGACAAGGACTTCAAAGACGGCGCGGCGGCCGAAATAGCCGGTGCCAAGGCACTTCTTGCAGCCCTTGGCTTGGAAGACCTGCTTGACGTGGGTGATGCCAACGCCGGCGAATTTTTTCAACTGCTCGGCAGTGGGGGGCTTGGCGACCTTGCAATGAGGGCAAAGTTGGCGGACGAGGCGCTGGGCGACGACCACTTGGAGGCCCGAGGCGACGATATAAGGCTCGACGCCCAGATCGAGGAGCCGGAACAGTCCGCTGATCGCCTCGCGGGCGTGGACGGTGCTGAAGACCAGGTGCCCGGTCATTCCGGCCTGCACGGCGACGCGCGCCGTTTCCGCATCGCGGATTTCACCGACGAGGATGACGTCCGGGTCCTGCCGCAGCACGCTGCGGAGCAGTGCGGAAAACGAGTTGCCCTGGGCGTCGTTGACGGGGATCTGGGTGACGCCGTCAAGCTGGATTTCGACGGGGTCTTCGATGGTGACGACGTTGCGCTGGGTGATGTCGATGTCCCGGAGGATGGCATAGAGCGTGGTGGTCTTGCCGGAGCCGGTGGGACCGCAGACCAGGATCATCCCGGCATCCTGTTCGCTGGTGTGGCGGATGATCTCGCGGGCCTTGGCGGGAAGCTGAAGGTCGTCGATGTGCAGCGGCGCGTTGGCGGCGTCCAGGACGCGGATCACCAGCTTCTGCCCGTGCATCGCCGGGGCAAAACTGACCCGATAATCCACCCGCCGTTCGATCATTTCCCGCTTGGTTTTGGTGGGTACTTTGGCGCTGAAATGGCCCTCCTGAACGATGTTGCGCTGGGCGATGTCGATGTCGCTGAGGACCTTCACCGCCGACAGCAGCTTCACGCCCAGTTCCTTGCTGACGGTGACGGCATCGATC
>JBEKIV010000331.1:0-3490 GCA_050011595.1 Tepidisphaeraceae bacterium | reverse complement strand
GACGCCGCATGGGAGACTCCTGCTCGGCCATGAAGACCAGGCCGAATCCTCCTTCGCCAATCTGCTCCAGGAGTTTGTAGGGTCCGATGCGTGTGCCGGGGCGTTCTTGAATTGCAGGGTGGGTCATGCCGGGCGGCGCCTGGGTTGGCGATGCCAGGAAATCCCCCGCTTTCTCGGAGGCCAAGAGGAATTCCTCGACCTCGGCCAGCAACGGCGCGTCGTCGCCGCAGGCCCTTTGGAGAAACGCCTGCCGATCTGCGCCGGTCTTTTCCATTGCTTCGAGGAAGATCGCCTTGATTTTTTCCCGCTGGGGTTCCATGGCTCTGCCGATCACGGCGGTTGGATGTCCGCCTTCTGTTTCGCTTCCGCCGCCTCGATTTCGCCCCACGACGGGGCGCGCCAGATGTGTATTGCGCCATGATTTGTTGAGGCGGCAAGCACATTCCCGTCCGGGGAGAAGGAGATACCGTCAAATAAATCGTGGGCAGTATCCAACGCGATGAGTTCCTCGTGACTTGGCACATCCCAGATTCGGATGGGGCGGTCGCCGTCGCTGCTGGTGGCCAGGCGTTTGTCGTCGGGGGTGAAGCCGGCAGAGTGGGCGCCGTGCGAAAAATTGCCCAATGTGGCAATTTCGCGCCGGCCGGGCCAATCCCACAGCTTTACGAATCCCAAGCCGCTGGTCGCGGCCAGCAGTGTTCCATCGGGGGAGAACTTTCCCCCTCGCAATCCCTGCGCAGACATGTCCCCAGGGGTCTGGCTGCCGGTGACAAGATCCAGGATCTGTGTGTTATGTCCCGAGTAGTCTAAGGCCACCAGCGATTTGGCGTCCGGGCTCATCAGCAAGTAGTAAAGGAGGTTGTCTCCGCTGCCTTGAACGAGCCACGATCGCGTCGGGCGAAGGGTGGCCAGGTCCCATTCGTAAATAGTATCGTCGCCATCGTGCGTCGTTAGCAATGTCTTATCCTGCGCGCCGAAATACAACACGCCCGTCGGCCGGGTCGAAGCCAAAAATTGTTTGGTCATGGAATGCGTTTTCAAATCCCATATCTGCACGTGGCCGTCCTCCAACCCCAAGGCGGCCTGGCCAAACGTGTGGGAGAACCGCACGAACCGAACATTGGCGCCGATTTGTGCCAGCGTCTCCACAAGATCGTAACCGGGCGGTTTCCACCGTCCGATGCGGCCGTTTGCTTCGGCGACCACCAGCGAACCGTCGTCGTCAAATTCCCACGACTTGTGGAAATATCCATATCTGACGACGATGGGCAATTGATATTCGGCGGGTTTGGGGGGAAGCGGCGCGGGATTCCAGGCCATGACCGTTCCGTCCTTGCATCCGCTGAAAAGCTGGTTTCGAGCGCCGCAAAAGGCCAAGCTCCAGACTTCGCTGCGGTGCCCGCGCAGGGTCGACAAGAGCCGGCGGCTTGGCACGTCCCAAAGGCGGACGGTCTGATCGCCGCTGGCCGATGCCAGCGTTTTTCCATCCGGCAAAAACAGGAGTGAGGTGACAGTCGCGCCGTGTCCCTCCAAGGTTCCAATTGGTTTTCCGGTGTCAACGTCGCGTAGTGTAATCGCGGAATCGTTATCGGCGGACCCGTAGGCCAGCGTCTTGCCGTCCGGCGAAAACGGCGCGCTGTACAAGGACCAAACGGTCGAGGGCGCGGTCCAGAGCGTCTTGCCCGTGACCAAATCCATCATGCATATCCCCTCACCCAGGGGAATCACGGCCAGCGTGGCGTCGCGCCCAAAGGCGGCGCCTTCTCGCCAATAGGAATTCAACGGGCCCGTCGCATAGCTCTTGAGCTTGGTGCATTGTGGAATTTGCCAGAGGGCAACCTCGTTCACCGTGGAACCGGACACGCACGTAGCCAGCGTGCGGCCGTCTTTTGAAAAGGCCAGCCCCCGGCAATCGCCGGGCAGCGGAATCTCGCCGACGATTCGTCCGGATTGCATATCCCGAAGCCGCACGGACCCGGCGCTCTCGCTGAACACGGATGAGAACGCCAGCAACTGTGAATCCGGTGAAAACGCCGGACGGACTTCCCGATCTCCGGCTCTAAGCCGCGCCACCGGCTGTTTCGTTTCCAAATCCCAAATCACCAGGCCCCCGTCCCACAATTGTCCGGCGGCAAGCCATTTGCCGTCCGGCGAAACCACCAGATTTCTGATCTCGCTCGGTTCGTGGCCAAGCGTATACAGGGCGTCGCTCTTGCAGAACTGCCAGAGATAGCGCCATTCCCATCCGCGCAGGTCTTGTTCGCCATTTTGGGGGCGCTGGCGATCGAGCAGATCTTGAGCGCGTCCCAGATCGTTGGTTTCAATCGCATGCTGAAGAAGGTGCATGTCCGAGGCGTACGCTCTCTGTCGGGCGGCGAATTCGCGCTGGTCCGCCTGACGGCGTGCATCGTCAGCGATGTGGCGCTGCGTTGCTTCATCGGCGCGGGCGGCTTGCGCAATGTCTCGGGCGCGGCTGGCTCGCACAAACCCCCAGGTGCTGAAGCAGACTCCCAGAACCAACGCCAACGACACGGCGGCCGCGGCGCCAAACGCCACCTTGTTCCGCGTGACCAACTTCCGAAATCGATACGCCGAACTTTGCGGACGCGCCAGAACGGGTTCGTCGTCGAGGTAGCGCTGGATATCCAGGCTCAATCCGTTGGCCGTCTCGTAACGCCGTGTCCGGTCCTTCTCCATGGCCTTCATGACAATCCAGTCCAACTCGCCTTTCATGCTGTGAACGAGCTGGGCCGGCTCGATGCGACGGTGTTCGGCGACACCGGGCAGTGTTTCTCCCAGGCTGCTGATGCGAGTACTGGGCTTGGGTGGATCAACTTCGCGGATGATCCGCCGGATCTCATCATACGCGGCGGCGCGAAGTTCCTTGGGATCGAAGGGGGTCGTGCCGGTCAGCAGTTCGTATAACAGGACGCCCAGTGAATAGATGTCGCTGCGCGTGTCCACGTCCAACTCGTTCAATTGCGCCTGTTCGGGAGACATGTAAGCCGGCGTGCCGACGAACTGACGAAACTCCGTAAATAGCGTTTTTTCGGTTAAATTCTGGCCAGTTGCCTTGGCAATCCCAAAGTCGATCACTTTGGGAACGGCCTTGTCATCGTGCATCGTCACCAGCACATTGTTCGGCTTGATGTCGCGATGGATCACGCCTTTCTGATGGGCATGTTGAATGGCGTGACAAACCTGGGTGAACAATTCAACGCGTTGACGAGTCGTAAGCTTTTGGCTATCGCAATACTCGGTGATCGGCATCCCGCGAACCAACTCCATTACGAAATAAGGCCGGCCCGTTTCCGTTGCTCCCGCCTCGAATACCTTCGCGATGTTGGGATGATCCATGATCGCCAGGGCCTGCCGCTCGGCTTCAAAGCGGGCGATCACCTGCTTGGTGTCCATCCCCAGCTTGATGATCTTGAGGGCCACACGACGCCGCATGGGAGACTCCTGCTCGGCCATGAAGACCAGGCCGAAT
>JBEKIV010000330.1:0-3495 GCA_050011595.1 Tepidisphaeraceae bacterium | reverse complement strand
GAAACTCCGTTGCGGTATATTGATCTACGCCGCCTTGGCGGACCGTTGCATCCGCGCCTTGGAACGTCAAACCGTTGTATGTTTCAGTATCAACGACGCCGGCCAAAGCGCCGGACCCGTGGGTTGCCGACGCGGGGCCGGTGACAACGCTCACGGTATTGATGTCGCCCATTAAAGGCAGATCCCGTTCATCGTTGGCGCCGTACAACAGGCGGTTGTTGAGCGTGACGCCGTCGACCTGGTAGAGGAATTTATCCTCGCGATCACTGATGATTCCACGGAATCCGAGATCGAGTCCCGGCGTATGGTGGTCTATGATCTGGGCGTTTGGAACATAATCTTCCAGAAGTTGATTGAGGTCTTTAGCGCCTGATTCTTGGATGTCGCGTGAATCGAGCTGCGTCATGTCCACCGGCAGTTGCCGGGCATCACTGGCAGTCAAACCAACGGCGTTGGAAACGTCCACGTTCAGCAACTGCTCGAGGGACAAGTTAATGAATTCATTCGACCCCTCCGCAGCCGGCGCCTCTTGCGTCGTTGGGGCCCGGCGGGTTGAGGAACCCGGGGTGTCGGCCAAGGCCGCCGATGCGCTTGCAACGCTCAAGGCGACTGCTATTGCCTGCTTATGCCAATCCATTGAAACCACCAAACCTCAATTCCTTTTCGGAGCTTTTCCCAAAAGAGAATTTGAGATGCCTGTAGGGTTCATAACGCCTATGTAAATCGTCATGGATGGGAGGCGGATAAAGTGAAATCCGACATTTGCCGCAAGTATTTGCACAGTACCCGTTCCCGCGGGGGAATTACGGGCTAGATATAATTAGCGTTATGGGAATAGGTTACGGACGCTTTTCGGCCGCTACGGAATCAGGGTCAGCTCAAATCGGAATACTGACGCGAGCCGATTATGATTCCGTGGTGCAGATTTCTTGATGCAATGGCACGTACTGCTTGCCGTGTTATTGGCACTGGCCACAGGATTCGCAGTATCCCTTCCACATCTCCCGATACGCCGCTTCCATGTTGCGCGCAAAGCGCGGGGCGTCCATCAACGGCGAGCGATTCATCCTCGGGCGCAAATCTTTTCTCAATTCGCTTAATCGCGGCAAATCGGCCGCCAAGTCCAGCGCGATCTTTACGAACTGCTCGTCGCTTTCCCCCGCCAATTCTTTCAGGTCGAGATTGCACAACTGGCTCCAGCCGGCGCGGCCGACGACGGTGGAGCCGATCCGCGTCACGACCGGAACGCCCATCCAAAACGAATCCAAGCTCGTCGTATGTCCGTTATACGGCAATGTGTCCAGGCCGATGTCGATCCGATGATAAACCTCCAGATATTGCCGGCGGGGCTGAAATTCGACGAATTCAATGCGATCGGGATCGATGCCGCGATCGCGGAAATATTCCCGCACGCGCGTTCGATGGCCGCCGTGGGCGGCAAGCAGAATCAATCGTGAATTCGCCGCGGCCGACAGAATCTGTGCCCATAGTTGCAGGGTCGGCTCGGTGACTTTGCAGAAATTGTTCAGGCAGCCGAAGGTGATGTATCCATTGGTCGAAGCGGGCAATGGGCCGGGCTGCAACTCTTCGCAGAGCGGATCGTAACACCAGAATGTTTCCGGAAGCCGAATCGATTTTTCGCTGTAGAAATGATCCACGCCGGGCGGATCGAGGTACGGATCGGTCAGGCGGTAATCCATGGCGGCCAGGCCGGTCGTTCCGGGATAGGCCAGCCAGGCGGCCTGCACCGGGGCGGGTTTGCGGGCGAAGACCAGGGGGCGGCCGTGGGACATGTGCATCGTCAAATCCACCAGGATGTCGATCCGGTCCTCGCGAATCTTGCGGGCGGCCGCCTGGTCGGACAGGCCCAGGATCGATCGCCATTCGTCCACGCAGCCGCGGATGCGATCCGTCGTCGCATCGGGCCGGCTCACCTGCGCGTAGCAGAAAATCTCGAAATTCTTTCGGTCATGATTGGAAAAAAGCGGAATCGTGAACAGGGATTGGCAATGCTCGCGGAAATCCGCGCCGACGTAGCCGATGCGCAATCGGCGATCGCTCGTCCGATGGTTTTCATGCGGCCGAGTCTCGGATTTCACCGGCTGTGCGTGCAGGACGTTCCAGCGCAGCGCTTCGCGCAAAATCGCGGCCGGATCACAATCCGGGTGATACAGCATCGTCAAGCAAAGATTGCTGTGTGAGATGGCATCGCGCGGCTGAAGCTCCACCGCCCGGCGATAACAGGCGATGGCCTCATCGAGCCGGCCCGCATCCTTCATCGCGTTGCCCAGATTGCAATGGGCGGGGTGATAATCCGGGCGCAATCGCAATGCCTGCTGGAAGGCGGTGATGGCGTCATCCGTTTTGCTCATCGTCCGCAGGGCGTTGCCGAGGTTGTTGTATCCGACGTAAAAATCAGGCTGGATTTTCAATGCCGCCAGGTAGGCCTCGGCCGCTTCCTTGTATTTCCGGATCGCTTGCAGGGCATTGCCGAGATTGTTGTGGGCATCGACGTATTTCGGGTCCAGGGCCACGGCCTTGCGGAATGATTCGACGGCCTGGGCATATTCACCCTTACCGGCAAGCGCGTTGCCGAGGTTATACGCCGCCTGCGGAAAATTCGGCTTCAACTCCACGGCCCGGCGAAGCACGATCACCGCCTCGTCGAATCGCTTGCGGGCGCACAGGGCATTGCCCAGGTTATTGCAAACCACGGCCGAATCCGGGGCCAGTTTGACTCCCCGGCGAAACATCTCAATGGCCTCATCGGTTCGCCCCAGCGCATTGAGGGCGCTGCCGAGATTTCCCACCGCGTCGGCGGAATCGGGGCGAATTTCGATCGCCCGGCGATACGCCGCCGCGGCCTCCGCGACTTTCCCCAGTCCAAACAACGCGTTGCCCAGGTTGTTGTGCGCCTCGAAAAAATCCGGCTTGATCGCCACGAGTTGGCGATAAATTTCGACAGCCCGAACCCGCTTGCCGGCGGATTGCAGAGCCATGGCAAGTCCGAACATCGCCTCGGCCAGATCGCCTTGGATTTGAATAGCCCGCTCGAATGCGGCGATCGCGTCATCGGTTCGTCCCGCCGCGGCCAGTGCCTGGCCGAGACTGGCGTGAAAATTCGCCGCCCCCGGCCGCGCCGCGGCCGCTCGCTCAATTAATCCAATCGCGCCGGGATTATCCCCCCTCTGCATCGCCAGCACGCCAAGCCGATGCAACGCATCGGCATTCTCCGGCTCGGCTCGCAAGATTTGTCGATACAACCCCTCCGCCTCCGCCAGCCGCCCGGCCTTGTGGTGCTCCGTCGCCAGTTCCAGAATCCGTTCCGTCGGCATGACGTAAGGTTACAAGTTGTATGGGTGATGGGTCAATTTGACACTGCCATTCGGCACGGGGTTCGCGTAATGCAGATTCTTGCGCTTGCGCTGGGGTGAACTCTATGTCATGCTGGCGGCTGTGACAGATGTCGATCCCTCACAGGTCCATCTCAAACTG
>JBEKIV010000329.1:0-3537 GCA_050011595.1 Tepidisphaeraceae bacterium | reverse complement strand
GACGATGGGGGGGTTGAATTGGGTCAATGGCACCCCGAACGGCTGGGCCGACGTGAATGAGGACGAGATCGCCGCGGGAATCAAGGCGGCGCTGGATGCCGGAGTCAACCATTGGGACAACGCGGACGTGTACGGCAACGGCCGGGCGGAGCGCATGCTGGCACGAGCCTTCGATCGGCTGGGAGTCGATTCAAAGCGGCAAATCATCGCGTCGAAGATCGGGCATTTCCCCGGAACGGCCGAGCATGCGTACGATCCTGTGCACGTTCGCCACCAATGCGAGCAGTCGCTGAAAAACCTGAAACGCGATTACATCGACATTTACTATCTGCATCATGGCGATTTCGGGCCAGGCGCGAAATATCTGGTGCCGGCGGCCGATGCGCTGGACCGATTGCAGAAGGAAGGCAAGATTCGGGTCAAGGGGCAAAGCGCCTACAGCGAGGCGGATTTCGAACGGGCCGTTCCAGTGGTCAAGCCGGCCGTCCTGCAAAGCTGGGCCAATGCGCTGGACGATCATTTCGTGCGTCCGGGCTCGCGGCTGCAAAAACTGATGGATCAATATCAGCTCACGTTCGTGGCGTTTTCGCCGCTGGCGCAGGGATTGCTCCTGGACAAATTCGATCCGGCCAAACCGCCGCAATTTGAGCCTGGCGACCATCGGCGAGGCAGCAAGCAATTTGAAGCCGGGGAATTGCTCAAGCTGAAGCCGAAACTTCACATGCTCGAACTGCGGTTTGGGCCAAAGACCGAAGACCTGGCGGCGATGGCGTTGAATTATCTGCTGGCGATGCCGCGGGTAAGCTGCGTCATCCCCGGCTTCCGCAACGAGCGGCAGGCGAGGTGCAACCTGAGCGGCGTGGGAAGAAAATTGACCGAGGACGACGTCAAGTTCATCCGCGATGCGCTGGCGTGAACGCGGTCCTAAATCCCTTCCGCGCTGCGGCGCAGCAGCTCGCGATTGTCGGCGGGACGCGCCGTCTGATATCCCTTGAGCGGGATCAGATGCTCGTGCACCGCGTCGATCAGATCGGTCGGATAGGGGAAGAAGGCATCCTCGACTTCGTCCGCCGGGGTGATCCAGTTGCGCGCGCCCACCACGGTCGGCGGAGCGTCCAGCTCGTCAAACGCAAACTGTGTGATCTTCGCGGCGAAGGTCTGTAATGCGCTGCCGCGTTCGCAGGCGTCGGAGGCCAGGAGAATCTTGCGAGTTTTGGTCACCGACGCGATCACCTTCTCGAAATTGAAGGGAACGATGGAGCGGGCGTCGATGATTTCGCAGGAGACGCCGTGCTTTTCCTCCAGGATTTTGGCCGCGTCGAGGGCGCGATAGAGCGTGGCGCCGATGGTGAGGATGGTCAGGTCCTTGCCGGTCTTTTTGACGTCCGGTTCGCCGATGGGGACTTGGTAATATCCCGTCGGCACGCCGCCGGGGACGAATTCCTCCGGCTGATCGTAGATGCGCTGGCTCTCGAAAAAGACGACCGGGTCGGTGCCGGTGAGGGCGGAATACATCAGTCCCTTGGCGTCGTACGGGGTGGCGGGGAAGACGACCTTGAGGCCGGGGATATGGGCGCACATCGAAGTCCAATCCTGACTGTGCTGGGCGCCATATTTGGAGCCGACGGAGACGCGCAGGACGACGGGCATCTTGAGCAATCCGCCGGACATGGATTGCCATTTGGCCAGTTGGTTGAAGATTTCATCGCCGGCCCTGCCCATGAAATCGCAGTACATGAGTTCGACGAGCGGGCGGCCGCCTTCCAGCGCGTAGCCGACGGCGGTGCCCACGATGGCGCCTTCGCTGATGGGCGAATTGAACAGGCGATGGTAGGGAAGGGCTTCGGTCAGTCCGCGATAGACGGCGAAGGCGCCGCCCCAGTCGCGATTTTCCTCGCCGTAGGCCACGAGCGTCGGATCGACGTAAAAGCGATCGAAAATCGCCTCGAAAATCGAGTCGCGGATGCCGATGCACTTGGCCTTGGGGAGTTTGACGCCCTTGTCGTCGAAGGCCGAGCGGCTGCGCGCCGCCAGTTGCTTCACGCGCGGGTTTTCCGCCTTGGCCAGCAGCGTTTCGGGCTTGCGGTCGGGTTCCATCGACTCGATCTTCTGATTGGAGAACATCGTTCTCTCCAGCAGCGATCCGGCCTTTTTCAGATCGGCGCGCGGGGAGATTTTTTCGTCGATCGCCTTCCTGAAGGCGCGGAAAACGACGTCGTCGCACCGGGCCTTGAGGTCGTCGATGTCGCTTTGCGTGCAGACGTTGGCGGAGATCAGGTCGCGCGCGAAGGTGAGAAGGGGATCGACCTTTTGCCAGGCCTCGACTTCGGCCTTGTCGCGATAGCTGCTGGCGTCGGAAGGCGAGTGGCCGCTGAACCGATAGGTGACGGTATCCAAAAGCACCGGCCCGTCGCCGGATTCGAGGATTTTCTTCTTGCGGGCGATGGCGTCGACGACGGCCAGCGGGTTGTAGCCGTCGATTCGTTCGGCGTGCATCTGCTGCGGATTGACGCCCGCGCCAAGACGCGCCAGGACGCGGAAGCCCATCGTTTCGCCGACCGGCTGACCGCCCATGCCGTAGAAGTTATTGACGAAATTGATGATGAGCGGCAGACCGCCGCGATGCGCTTCGTCCCAAAGCAGCTTGAATTGGTCCATGGTGGCGAAGCAAATGCCCTCCCAGACCGGTCCGCAGCCGGCGGAGGCGTCGCCGATGTTGGCGATGACGATCCCCTTCTTCTTGTTGACGTGCTTGAAGAGGGCGGCGCCGACGGCGATGTCGGCCGATCCGCCGACGATGGCGTTGTTGGGATAAATCCCCAGCGGGGGGAAGAAGGCGTGCATCGAACCGCCCATTCCCTTGTTCATGCCCGGTTCGCGCCCGAAGATCTCGGCCAACGCTCCATAGACCAGATAATCGATCGCCAAATCCTTGGTCGAACCCTTGGAATCGGTTTCGACGACGCGGAGGCAATCTCCGCCGAAGTAGTTGCGCATGAGGTTCATGAGCGAGGCGTCGTCGAGCTTGTCGATGGCGGAAAGGCCCTTGGCGAGGATTTCGCCGTGGCTGCGATGGCTGCCGTAAATGTGGTCGTCGACGCCGAGCAAAAACGCCTGCCCGACGGCCGACGCTTCCTGGCCGATCGACAGATGCGCCGGGCCGCGATGGTTGTACTCGACGCCTTTGAAGTTGCCGCGCAATTTGATCTCGTTGAGCATGTTCTCAAAGGCGCGGATCATCTCCATGTCGCGCTGAATGCGGAGAAGGTCCTTGGGGGAATAATGAATCAGTTGATCGGCGATGGTGCGGCTGTACTGATTCACCGGGATCGGCTGGAACTGAATCGAGCTCTTGGTTCGGAACTCCGACGGACTGAGCATCTGGCTCTTGGGCATGTTGGTAAATCCTTTTTCCTTTGAATTTCCTCATTTTTACAAGCCGGCTTTGACTTCGGATGCCGGACTGATTTCGGCGGTCACGCTGCCGGGATGAAGAATCTCGATGTTGCGTTGGGCCAGGAACTGCTGCCATGGCGG
>JBEKIV010000328.1:0-3561 GCA_050011595.1 Tepidisphaeraceae bacterium | reverse complement strand
TCCGGATCGCCCGATTGCGCCGCCGCCCCTTCAATGAGCTTGATTCCCGGCCAAATGCCCCCCGAATCCTGCCAGCCTCCGCCGCTGCCCCCGATCCACTCCCCCAGGATGGCGCGCGCCGCGACCAATCTTCGTTCATGTTCGGCCAGTTCTCCGGTGAGCGATGCGGCTTGGCCGGTGGCGCGCATGCAGACCGAAATCAGCGAACCCAGCAGATTCGTCGAAACCGCCAGGCGCGATCCCTTGGGAATGTTGTTCACGCTGCTGACGATTTCCAATCCCAGCCCGGGCCCCACAAGCCGGGCAAGCAAATCGGACAAGCTCTGGCCGGAGCCTTCCATTCCCGGCGGCACGATTCCCGACGCAATCACCGCCGCCTTCAGCAGACCCAGATAATCCTTGGCGAAATCGAACAGCTCCGGGAGATTGTCCACATCCGCCGAGGCGCCCAGATCGACGCTCACCAGCCGGATCACCGGCTCGTCGATCACCCGCAGATACGTTTCCACCGGAGGCCTGGGCGACGGGTCCCGGCCGTGCACGGCCAGGTCGATGCTCACGTTGAGCACCCGCGCGCCTTGCGGATAATCCATCCCGAGGAAAAAAATGTCGCTCCAGGCGCCGTGTGACAGGTCCATCCGCACCGGAGTCTTTTCGCCCAGGATCGGGAACGTTCCATCCGCGGAGGGCTGCAAAAGTTCCGGGCGAAGACGTAGCGGCACATCCGCCGGATGCCCGATGCGGAACATCCACTGATTCCCCCGCACGCTCTTCACGCTGCGGCGCACTTGATTGGCGAGCGTTTGGAACGCCAGGTCTTTATACGCCGCCGCCAGGGCGCTGCTGATCGAATCGTTTGGGCCGGTCCGCGCCTGGCTGGCGAGGAAAACGTCTATTCCCTCGTCGAATCGGCGCAAGAGAACGTGGTTATACCCCTCGAACGGCACCAACCCGCGCGCCTGGGGCGGCAGTTTGGGCGGGAGATGGAAACGATGAATCGCGTACAGGAAAAACAGCGCCCGCACCCGGTGATACAAATTGCCCTCGGCGCGGCGGAACCGATCCAGCTCGTCGCACTCGGCCAGAAGCTGCTCCGCGCTGGCCTGGCGCGCGACTGCTTCCAGCGACGTATCGCGGACCCGCGGGTCTTCGCTGGTGATGATGCTTCGGAGCGTGCCTGACATAACTCCAGCTTTCGGAGGATGAATTACTTCCGATCCCGCTCGCGAACCGCCAGCAGATCCACCAGTTGGGCCAGCACTTCGTCGCGTTCCCCGCCGTCCAGCGCCAGCGCCAACTGCGCCATCAGCAGGCCATACTTCACTCCAATATTGTGCCGATGCCCCTGGACTTCGATGGCCAGATATCGCTCCTTGCGCGCCAGCGCGTCCAGCGCCGCCGCCAGCGGCAGCCCGGCCTCGTTCTTCACCACCTCGGCGAGTAATTCCATAACCCCGGGCGTCAGCACGTGCATGCCGAAAAAGCACAAATAATGCCCGGCCCTCAGCCCGGGAATAATCAGCGATTGCTCGGCCTCGGTTGGGGTGGGCTTTTCCAGGACCATCTCAATTTCATAGACGTGATTGTGCTTTGCCACGCGCCGGCCGCCGACGGCGCCGTAATAGGGCAGCATGCTTTCACGCGTCGCCTGCACGGCCGAGACGCTGCACGACTCGGCCTTGGCCAGTTCAACCAGTTGCTGCGCGCACCGCTGCCCAGCGGTGCTGATGTAGAGGTGATCGCTCACCAGATGCAGGAACGGCTCGCCGCCGACAAATTCCCGCGCGCAATACAGCGCATGGGCATATCCAACCGGCGAAGGCTGCTCGATCAGTTCGAGCATCCGCCGATACGGCCCGGCGGCGGCCGCGTAGGCCTCCTCCTGCCCCGGCGAGATGACGATCGCAATTTGGTCGACCTCGGCGCTGCGCGCCTCCTCGATAATGATCTGCAAGGCCGACTTGCCTTGCCCATCCCGATCCACCAGCGTCTGCAACGGCAAGGCCCGCTGCCCTCGCCCGGCGGCCGTGACCACCGCTTTCTTGATCTTCATAGAATCGTGGTTCTCGCAAGTTGCCTTGGACTGGTCAAGCGCGCCGGGGTAAAAGGTTGGGCCAGGTGTGCCCAAACATCCGGCCGGTCTTCGGCAGCGGGAAGTTCCGGCAGACCCGTTGCGCCAAACTCCCAATCCCGGTATCCTACAGAGTTAACGCCGCGCGACGATCGTGCGGCGACGGCCAAACTCAAGAGGAACTCCATGACTACCGACGTTGACGTTCTGATTATTGGGGCCGGCCCCGCCGGCTCGATCTCCGCTTCGGTATTGCACCGCGAGGGTTTTCGGCTGCTCGTGGTGGAAAAACAGCAGTTTCCGCGATTTGTGATCGGCGAGAGTTTGCTCCCCCGGGTCATGAATTTGTTGCAGGATGCCGGGTTGCTCCAAGCCGTCGAGGACCAGCATTTCATGAGGAAAACCGGCGCGGTGTTTCTCCGCGGAACCGAGACCTGCGATTTCGATTTCTCCAATCAGTCCGGTGACGGTTGGCCGTACACCTTCCAGGTGGTCCGCGCGGATTTCGACAAAACCCTGGCGGATACGGTCGCCGGGCGCGGCGTGGAAATATGCTACGGGCACGGCGTCTCGGCCGTGAAATTTGACGAGTCTCACGCCCAGGTCACGATTGAACAACCCGACCATGCGATGGGCTCCGTCACCGCCAGGTTTGTCCTGGATTGCAGCGGTTATGGCCGGGTTTTGCCCAAACTGCTGAATCTGGACAAGCCGTCCACCCAGCCGTTCCGCGAATCGCTCTTTACCCACGTGACCGGCGACCGGCGGCCCGGCGGAGCCGAGGGAGGAAAGATTTGGATCTGCATTCATCCGGACGACGCGTGGATTTGGATCATTCCATTTTCCAACGGCAAGACCAGCGTCGGCGTCGTCGCCACGCCGCAGTTCTACCAACGATTCCCCGGCGAACCCGCCGCCCAGCTTCGAGCGATTCTCATGAGCGAGCCCAACGCGGCGGCGCGGCTGGGCAAAACCGAATTCACCTTCCCGCCCCGGCGCATCGGCGGTTATTCCTGTTCCGTCAAGCAGCTTTACGGCCCGCGTTTCGCCCTGGTCGGCAACGCCACGGAATTTCTCGATCCCGTTTTCAGCTCCGGCGTGACCCTGGCCATGGAATCCGCCATGCGCGCCGCACAGGTTCTCACGAAGGAGTTGCGCGGCCAACGTCCGAATTGGCAGACGGAATACGCCGATCACCTGTTCCAGGGCGTCAACGCCTTCCGCGCTTACGTGAACGCCTGGTATGACGGCACGCTCCCCGAGGTCTTTTTCGCGCCGGACAGGAACCCCGACGTGATGCGCAAAATCTGTTCGGCTTTGGCCGGATACGTCTGGGACAAGTCCAATCCCTATGTCATGCAGGCCCAGAGGGCGTTGTCGCTGTTGTCCAGACTAGTAACGGAGGGCTGAGGCCCACGCCGCTTCGTGGGCGGCCTGCCCGCTTCAGCGGGCAGGGAATCTCGTCAATCAAAGCCATCAATTGCCTAGTT
>JBEKIV010000327.1:0-3583 GCA_050011595.1 Tepidisphaeraceae bacterium | reverse complement strand
GTCGGACTTATGTCGCCTACCTATTCACCGCCCCCATCGCCTCCGCGGGATAACGTTCACCGGTAGCGACGCCGTGCGGAATGATTCGATCGATCTCCTTCAACTCCGATTCGCTCAACTTCACGTCGATCGCTCCCGCGTTCTCTTCCAGATAATTCAATTTTTTAGTGCCGGGAATGGGCACGATGTCCTGGCCTTGGGCAAGCACCCAGGCCAGGGCTAATTGCGACGGCTTGCATCCCTTTCTCACCGCCATCTGTTCGATCTTTTTCACCAGGTCGAGGTTCTTGTCAAAATTCTCCCCCTGGAATCGCGGAAATTGCCGGCGGCGATCGCCTTCGGGAAGCTCCTGGGGCCTTTTGAACTGCCCGGTCAGAAATCCTCTTCCCAGCGGGCTGTAGGCGACAAACCCGATGCCCAACTCGCGGCAGGTGGGCAGGATTTCCGCCTCCACCTCGCGCGTCCAAAGAGAGTACTCGGTTTGTAGGGCGGCAATTGCATGCACCTTCATTGCCCGGCGAATGGTTGAAGCGGAGGCTTCGGACAGCCCCAGAAACCGCACCTTCCCCTGTCGAACCAATTCGGCCATCGCGCCGACGGTTTCCTCGATCGGCGTGTTGGGATCGACCCGATGCTGGTAATACAGGTCGATCACCTCCACCCCCAGGCGTTTGAGGCTGGCCTCGCAGGCGGAGCGGACGTATTGGGGTTTGCCGTTGACGCCCTTGAAACTGCCATCCGCCCCCCGGACGTTGCCGAATTTCGTCGCCAACGTCACTTTGCCGCGTCGGTCGCGGATGGCTTGGCCGACGAGAACCTCGTTGGCCCCGATGCCGTACATGTCGGCCGTGTCGAGGAACTCCATGCCCAGGTCGATGCTGCGATGGATGACGCGCATGGACTCCTGGTCGTTTCTGGACCCGTAGAATTCGGACATTCCCATGCAGCCCAGGCCGAGGGCGGAGACGGTCAGACCCTGGTTTCCGAGCATCCGGCGGGGGATTTTGTGCAAAGTCACGTATCCTTCCTTTCCGAAGACTGTTGGTCCGCGACAAATTCGCGGACGACCGATAAGATAAGATACAAGTACAGGGCTATAAAGGCTGTAACTTTGCTGGAGCCAGCGCGTGTCACTGGAAGAGAACGGTCGGCAACCTGCCGCACTAAGCACAAATGAGTTGTTCGAGCGTGCGGTGCGGCTGCATTCACGGCGGCTGCTGGCAATAGCCAGGGCCATCGTCGGGACCCGGGCCTCGCCGGAAGACGTGGTGCAACAGGCATTTATGAACCTGTACCAGCACCGCGACCGATATGACTGGCGCGAGGCCGGTGGCCTGATGAGGCGAACCGTTGTGAACGAGTCGCTGCGCATTTTGCGGCAGCCTCACATGTCTGTGTTGCCGGATGAGACGGGCGACCCCAGCAGCGCATCGCAGTCGCCCAGCCGTCACATGATCGAGAGCGAGACCGTGATTCAGGTCCGACGCGCTATCGATCGATTGCCGGAGAACTTCCGGGCGGCGCTGGTGTTATGCGAGTATGAGAAAATGTCCTATGCCCAGATCGCCGAAACACTTGACGCAAGTATTCCCCAGGTCAAAACCTGGATTCATCGCGGCCGGCGGCAATTGGCTGAATTGCTGCGGGCTTATGCCGAGCAGACTTGAACGGGGTTTTCTCAGAAGGCAGGAGAACTATGGCAGTCAACGACAGTGACCTGGAATTGCTTCATGCCTATCTCGATAGCGAGCTCCCCGTGGCCGAATGCGAGGGGCTTTGGCGCCGGCTGGCGGTCGAACGCGACCTGATGGGCGAACTGAACCATTTGCGCGAAGATCATGCGGTGCGGTCGATGGTGTGGAACAGCCTTGAGCCGGATGATTCCTCCATTGCCCGCTTGCAAGCGAAACTGATGCGCGCCACGCGCCGGGAAGATTTCATGTATTGGGTCGGCAATGCCGTTCGCATCGTGGCGTCGGCGGCGGCGCTGATCCTCTTCGGATTTACGGTCGGTTGGCTGGGACGGGATCGGTACAGCGGGGTACCCAATATGGCAAGCATGCCGTCGAGCGCGCCGCATATCGCAGCCGCCGGCAGCGGCGGCAACATAGGCATTCCGCTGGCCAACAAAGTTGCCGTGGAAGTGCGCGACCGGTCGGGCAAGCTGGTTATGGTCAAGCAATTCGATTCGATGGACGATGCGAGGCGATTTGTGCAAGACGTCCAGGCGGCCCAGTCGGCCGCGCCCAGCGGAGGGGATTCCAATATCGTCCCGACGAATAAGTTTTGAGCGAGAATGTCTGAAACTGCATTCAAGCCGTTCTGCCGCGCTCGCGGCGCCGCCGTGGGCATCTGCGCTCTTCTTTTGATTCTATTTCCCACGCGATCGCCCGCGCAATCGGCAGACCTGCCAACGTCCCGGCCGCTGCTCGATGAACTCAATCACGAGACCCAGACCCTATTCAAGCAGATCGCCCCAAGCATCGTTCGCGTCCAATTGCCGATGCCGACGAACGTCTCGCTGCCCCAGGACGATCCGCTGGCCAAGTGGGCCAACCGGCTCGATCCGGCCTCGCTGGCGCGGCTTGTGGAAATCGAACGCGGCTCGCCGGGGACGCCCTACGCCACCGCAGAGATTCATCCTACCACCGTTCCCGCGTCCTCCCAGACGGTTGTGCAACAGGCTCCGCACGTGATCGTCCTGCGGCTCGATCGGTTCTCCCCCAATGGCATCGGGATCGTGTTGGACGATGAAAACCGCCTGCTGATTCCGCGCTACGTCGATCAGGCCGCGTGCCAATTTCCCATCCCCGTGTCCATCGGCGACGGCCGATGGGCGACCGCTTCGTTCGTCGCTTCCGATCGCCAGGCGGACCTGACGTTGCTTCGGATCAACGGCAAGGTGAAGACAAAATCCGCGATGGTTTCCGCCGAGGCTCCGCAAGCCGGGACCCTGCTGCTGGTGATGTCGCTGAATCCCGCGGGCAATCGGCTGACGGTGTGGGAAGGCTGGGAGCCGGACGTTTCCGCCCTGGTGAACATCGACGGCACGATCGCCGGATTCACCAAGGGCGGACATTTCCTCTCCGCCTCGGCCTGCTCGCCGGTGGTGAGCGAATTGATCGAACACGGCGTGGTTCGCCGCGCATTCCTCGGCGTCGAGATCGACACGGTCGCTCCCGACGATCCCGAACGCCAACTCAATCCGTCTCTCGGCGTAACGCCCGCGTTGCGAATCAAGCAGATCATTCCCGGTTCCCCCGCCGAACGCGCCGGATTACAGCCGGACGACCTGATCCTCAAGTTGGCCGGCGAATCCGTCGGCGACGCCCCGACCTTCGCCGCCGCCATCGCCAACCGCCGCGGAAACACGCGGATCGACATTCTCCGCAAGGGTCAACTCCACGTCGTCAACGTGGTCTTGCAGGTGGAGTAGGCAGTGGATCAGTTTCCCGTGTAGCCGGCGAGCAAGCAACCTTTTGCGTTGTTCATGTAAGTCGTTTGGTGATGAGTCGTCGTACGGCCACGATGAGCAGCTTTGCGGCAATCCACAACGCGACCCGACGAGGTTTGCGCACCCAAT
>JBEKIV010000326.1:0-6234 GCA_050011595.1 Tepidisphaeraceae bacterium | reverse complement strand
GGATAAAATATCATTTCAGGCAAGCATGACTACCGAGCGATATCAGCGCGTGAAGGAAGTGTTTCTGGCGGTGTGCGACCGTCCGGAAGGGGAGCAGGACGCAGAGGCGAATCGTCTCTGCGGGGATGATGAAGAACTCAAGGCGGAGGTGGCGTCGCTGCTGCATTCCCATCGGCAGGCATCCAAGCCGCTGGGGACGCAGTTTCTGGCTGAGACCGAAGAACCCAAAGAAATGGCGACGGAGCCGGACCCGCCGGCGGAGCCGGCGCCGGTGCTCAAGAGCACGCCGAGGAAGTCGGCGGCATCGCAATATCGGTCGCATACATCGCATAGCGGGACTTCGCATGGGGATACGGGCAATTCAACGCCCAGGGGGCGATTTGAATCGGGGACGGTGATCGCGGAGAGGTATCGGATCATCAGCCTGCTGGGTTTGGGGGGGATGGGCGAGGTATATCGGGCGGAGGATTTGACGCTCGATCAGCCGGTGGCGCTGAAGTTTTTGCCGCCTTCGTTTGAGAACAATCCATCGTGGCTGGAGCGATTCCATAGCGAAGTTCGGCTGTCGCGGCAGGTGACGCATCCGAACGTTTGCCGGGTGTTCGATTTGGGGGAGGTGGATGGGGAGCAGTTCATATCCATGGAATTTGTGGATGGGGAGGATTTGGCGTCGCTGCTGCGGCGGATCGGGCGGTTGCCGCGCGACAAGGCGGTGGAGATTGCCCGGCAGCTTTGCGCCGGGCTGGAGGCGGCGCACGACAAGGGCGTGTTGCATCGCGATCTGAAGCCGGCCAACATCATGCTGGACGGCCGGGGTCAGGTTCGGATCACGGATTTTGGCATCAGCGGTCGGGTGGAAGGGGGCAACGATACGGCGGCGGGCACGCCGGCCTACATGGCGCCCGAGCAATTCGCAAATGGTGAAGCGACCGTTCGGAGCGATATTTATTCGCTGGGGTTGGTGTTGTACGAGATTTTCACGGGCCGGCAGGCGTTCTCCGCCCACTCGATGCCGGAATATGCCCGCCTGCACCGGCAGACATCTCCAACGCATCCCTCGACGTTCATCCAAGACATGGACCCGTTGGCGGAGCGGGTGATCCTGCGATGTTTGGAGAAGGATCCGAGCAAGCGGCCGGGAAGCGCGTTGGCGGTGGCGGCGGCGTTGCCGGGCGGCGATCCGCTGGCGGCGATGCTGGCGGCGGGGGAGACGCCCAGCCCGGAGATGGTGGCGGCGGCCGGCGGGACGGGGCTGAGCATCATCCGCGCGGCCATCCTGCTGGGGATGACCGTGGTGGGGATCTGCGGGGTGGTGCTGCTGTCGCGGCGGGCGATGGTTCTGCCGCGGATTCGGGACGGGATCAAGCCGCCGGCCGTTTTGACGGATCGCGCCCGGCAGATCCTGGTCGATGCCGGATTGGGCGACACGCCCGTGCGCAGCCGGGCGCAGGGATTTGGGTTGGACGAGCAATACATCGCCTGGGTTCACAAGGTGGATCGCACCAGCGGACGTTGGGAAAAACTGGCGGCGGCGCGGCCGGGGCCGGTCTATTTCTGGTATCGCCAAAGCCCGCAGTTCATGATCTCCAAGGACGACATCGGCATGGTGACGCTGGACGAGCCGGCTCGCAGCGTGCCGGGAATGAGAACGGTTGTGCTGGATGGCCAGGGGAGGCTTAAGAGGCTGGAAGCGATGCCGGATTCGAGTTTCAAGAAATTGGCCGGGCCATCCCCGAAAGTCGATTTTTCCGCGTTGTTTCAGGCGGCGGAATTGCGACAGCAGGATTTGAAGCCTGCGGAACCGACGGACATTCCACCGATGTACGCCAGCGCGCGTTTCGCGTGGGACGGAGCATATCCGGAGAATCCGAGCGAGAGGATTCACGTGGAGGCGGCGGCGCTGCGCGGCATGCCGATATTTTTCGACGTCAGGGAATCGTGGCAGGACGATGCGGACCGGATGGGAATCGAGGCCAATCCCGATCTTCCCACCGGCCGAAACATCGTGTTGCAGGCGACGCTGATCATCGTGGCCACCGTGAGCAGCCTGGTGCTGGCGTGGCGCAACGTCCGCGCGGGGCAGATGGATTCCGAAGGGGCGCAGAAGCTGGCCGGACTGATTCTCGTGTTGGGTATGCTCGTCTGGCTGTTGTGCGCCAACCACGTGCCGGAATTGTTCCTGGAAATGCGGTCGTTCTTCCGCGTGCTGGGAACGATTTTCGTGCCGGCGGCGATCGTCTGGATGTTTTATCTGGCGCTGGAGCCGTACGTGCGCAAGACCTGGCCGGAGACGGTGATTTCCTGGAGCCGGGCGCTGGCGGGCCGGCTGACCGATCCGCTGGTGGCGTCGCACGTTCTGGTCGGATTGGCCGTGGGCGTGGCGGCGTCGATCCTGGGGGAGTTGACCAATATCCTGCCGATGCACTTCGGTTACGCCGCGGCCATTCCCAACCTGAGCTCCATGATTCGATTCCTCTTCACGCAGAATCCGACGGCGGTTGCCCTGTGGGCGCTGCTGGACGCTTTTTACATTGGGCTGCTGTATCTGTTGGCGATGGTCATCTTCCTGATCGTTTTGCGCCGCAAATGGCTGGCGTCGGCGGCGCTGGTGCTGTTCGGGCCGGCCATCATGTTTCAATGGTATAGCCTCTTGCGATTCCTGCCGATCACGTCCGACATGACCGTTTGGTATTCGGGGCAGACAAGATATGCCGTTGGTTTGATCTGCATCATCGCCATCGCGGCGGCGACGCTGGCGACGGGAAAATGGAAGAAAAGCCCGGCGGGTTGACCGATTGGGTGTAGATTGTGTTGGCTTATGATGCAATTTCGCTTTTCCTGATCCGGAGAGAATGAGACGATGCCGGAAATCAGCCGCTTTTACGGGATTGTCATTCAAATGTATGGCCATGATCATCCACCGCCGCATTTTCATGCGCGTTATGGCTCGCAAGCGGCGATGGTGGGTATCAATCCGATCGAGGTTCTGGAAGGCACGCTGGAACGGCGAGCGTTATCGATGGTTCTGGAGTGGGCCGCATTGCACCAACTGGAATTGCTGGCAAACTGGAAATTACTGGAAGCCGACCAGATGCCGGCTAAGATAACTCCGTTGGACGACTAGGAGCGATGATGGCCCCAGAGATTGTTGATTTGGTTTATGAGGCTGATTTTCGCCTGCGGCTCGCGTTCGCGGATAACCTGGTGGCAACGGTGGATTTTTCCCCCTATATCAAGGGTCGGGGCGGCCTTTGCGCCGCCTTGCAGAAGCCAGAGTATTTCAGGCAAGCCCGAATCGACCGCGATCTGCACACGATCACCTGGCCCAACGGCTACGACATCGACCCCGATGTGCTGTATAGCTGGGCGTCGGGAAAACCCGTTGCCCAGGCAACGCGTGCTGCCGACGCTGCGGAGCATCGATAAGGGATGAACGGGAGACCAATCGTTCACCCATGCCTCGATTCATCGCTTCCATCGATCAGGGAACAACCAGCACGCGATGCATGATCTTCGATCATGACGGCCCGGTGGCCTGCGCACAGAAGGAACACCGGCAAATCTTTCCGCGGGCAGGTTGGGTCGAACAGGATCCGCTGGAAATCTGGCAAAGGACGCGCGAGGTGGTTGCCGAGGCCGTTTCGGCCTCGGGCGCCAGGGGCGGACAAATCGCGGCGGTGGGCATCGCCAATCAACGCGAAACTACAATTGTCTGGGATCGGAATACGGGAAACCCGCTTTGCCATGCGATCGTCTGGCAGGATACGCGGACGAAAACGCTCTGCGATGAACTGGCGGCCGACGGGGGGATCGACCGGTTTCGTGGCGCGACCGGGTTGCCGCTGGCGACTTATTTCTCCGGGCCGAAAGTGCGGTGGATTCTGGAAAACGTCCCCAGCGCGCGGGCGGCGGCCAAACGCGGAGATGCGCTGTTCGGCACGATCGATTCGTGGCTCATCTGGAACCTCACCGGCGGGGTGCGCGGCGGAAGGCATGTCACCGATGTCACCAACGCAAGCCGGACCATGATGATGAACCTCGCGACGCTTCGTTGGGATGATTCGATGATCGATCGCCTGGGCGTCGAGCCGAAAATGTTGCCGGAGATAACGCCGTCGATCGATCCGGCGGCTTGGGGGCGCACGACGGCGGAGGGGCCGTTCGCCGATGAGATTCCGGTCTGCGGCAATCTGGGCGATCAGCAGGCGGCGCTGGTGGGGCAGTGCTGCTTCGAGCCGGGCGAATCGAAAAACACCTACGGCACCGGCTGTTTTCTGCTCCTGAATACCGGGACGTCGCCGACGCGATCGGCGCGGGGGCTGATTACCACCGTCGCCTACCAGCGCGCGGGACAGCCGGCGCGGTTCGCGCTGGAAGGCTCGGTGGCCGTGGCCGGCTCACTGGTGCAATGGCTGCGCGACAACATGAAGATGATCGGTAACTCGGCGGAAATCGAATCGCTGGCGGCCGAAGTCGCCGACAGCGGCGGGATGTATGTCGTGCCGGCGTTTTCAGGATTGTTTGCGCCCTATTGGCGGTCGGATGCGCGCGGGATCATCGCCGGATTGACGGGGTTTTCAAATCGCCATCACCTCGCCCGGGCCGTACTGGAAGCGGTGGCGTTTCAAACGCGGGACGTGGTGGATGCGATGACCGCCGATTCCGGGACGGCCCTGGCGGCGATGAAAGTGGACGGCGGCATGACGGCCAACTCGCTGCTCATGCAGTTCCAGGCCGACGTGCTGGGCGTTCCCGTCATCCGCAGCAAAGTGCGCGAAACCACGGCGCTGGGAGCGGCCTACGCGGCGGGATTGGCCGTGGGATTCTGGGCCGGATTTGACGATCTGCGCTCGAAATGGCGCGCCGATCGGACCTGGCAGCCGACGATGAACGACGCCGAACGCCGGAGACGGATGGCGGGATGGCATAAAGCCGTGGAGCGGGCGATGGGGTGGGAGTGAATGGATAATGGATAATGGATAATTGACAATTCAAATCACGCCGATGCCTTCGCCATCGGCTGAACGATGTGCGGCCGGACCTTTTCGACGATGGCGTCGAAGGCGGCGGGGTCGCCGATCGCCAGTTCGCTGAGCATCTTGCGGTTCAGTTCGATCCCGGCGGCGATGAGAGCGGGGATGAATCGGTTGTAATGAATGCCGCGGGCGCGCAGGGCGGCGCCCAGGCGGGTGATCCAGAGGGTGCGGAAATGGCGCTTCTTCTGGCGGCGGTCGCGGTAGGCGTAAACGCCGGCCTTGCGGGTGAACTCGATGGCGGGACGGTAAAGCGTTCCGGAAGCCGCGCGAAATCCGGCGGCGTTCTTCAAAACTCGTTTGCGTTTGCGGGCGTGCGTGGGGCCGCCGGTCGATCGGGCCATGACTTACTTCCTTTCCTCAACGGTCTTGGCGGCGGCAAGCTCGCGCTCGTGGCGAACCTTTCCCGGATGAATTCCGCTGACGCCCATGAGTTTTCGCATGTTGCGGGCGTGGCCTTCGAACAGAATCTCCGCTCGCCGCAATTTCCGCCGTTTGGACGCCGGGCGGGAACTCATCAGGTGCGACGTGAAGCTGTGATGTCGCTTGAGCTTTCCCGTGGCCGTGAGCCGCAGGCGCTTGGCGACGCTCTTGTTGGGCTTGAATTTATACGCCATCGAAAAATCCTCGGAAAATCCGCAAAAATCCCTCCGGCAAGAGGGGCGGGAAATATAGCAGACGGGGGGGCGGATGTCCAACGGAGACGATTGCGGGTAGTGGGTTACTTTGAATTTTCCGCCTTGTCCGGGATCGTTCCGCATTCTGGGCATCGGTCGGGTGTGGCGCGGAGGTCGTAGCCGCATTGAACGCACGCATTGCGGCCCAGGTACGCCGTCGCTCGCAATCTGCGCCCGATTTGAAAAGACAGCCATATTGGAGCAATGCTGAGCATTGCCATAAACGCCCAATCAGGCAAAATCAGAGTGGTAAAACTTTCGCGTTGGTAACGTGGATCGGCCAAATTTGGGGATGGCAGCGCAGGGTTGCCCCGCCAGTCGTACTCGGTTCCTTTGTAGAAGCCGAATCCAAGCGAACGGGGTACGCGACGAGTCGTGTAATCCGACCACGCGAAGTCGTAGCGCGTATTGAGTGGTCGCGCGTCCCAAGTCCACCCTGCGGAGTAGGCATATCGTTCCATTTCCCAGTGTAGCCGACGCTCGAAAATGAGCATTCCTCGGCTCGAATGTATTACGTCGAGCTT
>JBEKIV010000325.1:0-3638 GCA_050011595.1 Tepidisphaeraceae bacterium | reverse complement strand
TGATCCTTTGGCAGCCGACCGACTCGCATTTCCTGATCGAGGCGGCGTTCGATCTGAACATCGCCCCCGTTGTGGCCACGCAAGGCGATGAAAACTCGACCCTGGTCGTCAATCTGGCGGACATTTCCTACGAGGTCTGCGATTATCTCGCGATCGGCGCCGGATTGTTCGCCGTACCCTTTGGCCAATATCACAATCACTTTGATCCCCCTTGGATCAACAAATTCCCCGATGATCCCCTCGCCTTCGACGCCATTGCGCCCATTTCGGAAGTCGGCTTCTTCGCCAAGGGCGCCATTCCATCGGGAACCACCCGCTGGACATACGACGTGTACGTTGCCAACGGACCCAATCTAGCCACCGACGATTCGACCGGCACCCTCGGGCAACTCAATTACAACGACTACACCGACCTGAATGGCAACAAGGCCGTGGGCGGACGCATCGGGTTCCTTCCCTTCTACGACATGGAAATGGGCTATTCGCTTCAGTTTTCCATGCCCAACCCCGATGGCTTCCCCGACGTTCACGCGTTCTCCCAAGCGGCCGATTTTCACTTCAAACCCCTGGTCAAAGTCCTCGGCGGCCAATTCGACTTTTCCGCGGAATGGATTTGGTCCAGCGTCACTCCAGAGACCTACGATCCCACCGGCGTCCTCGGCTTCGGTCCGATTACCTTCGACAATTACCGGGAGGGTGGTTACTTCTCCTTGGCCTATCGTCCCACCGAGGCGGACAACAAAATCCTCCGCAATTTGGAATTCCTTTGCCGGTTCGATAGTCTGCACGCCCCGGTTGTCGTGGTTAACGGGGCAGTGGAAAGTGAGCCCGAATCACGCTGGACCTTCGGCATCGACTATTGGATTACTCCCTACTGCGCCGTCAAAACCGCCTACGAAATGGCTCAGGAGAAGGGTGGGGATCCGAACGAATTTATCTTTCAAGTCGGTATCGGACTTTAATGCGGAGCTCCCATGCTGAATGCGAAAACCAAAACAAAAACAAAAACCAAAACCAAGTTCCTTGCCGTTCTCGCCTTTGGCGGCGTCCTGGCAGGCATGGTGCTGTACGGCTGCAATTCCGACCAAAATCCGTCCGCCGTCCAAACGGTCGCCCCCGCGTCTCAGCCCAGCTTTGCGCTCTTCGGCCCTCCTCCCCAAAAATCGGGTGTGCAACTCTGGTCGGAGAATTGCTCGCGCTGTCACAACGCCCGTCCGCCGGAAGAGTTCAGCGCCGCCCAGTGGGACGTGATCGTTCACCACATGCGCCTGCGCGCCAACCTGACCGGGCCCGAAGCCCGCGAAATCGTCAAGTTCCTCCAAGCCAGCAGTTGACCGCCGGCACGTCATTGATTGAGGATATGCCGTGCCGACGATCGACAAACCAGCCGCCCCGCTCCATCCCCCGGCCGGCAAAACATTCCCAGGACCGCGCGGGCACTGGCTCGGGGGCTGCCTTCACCAGATGCGATGCGATCCGCTCGGGCTGTACGCCCAGGCACGGCGGGACTACGGCGATTACGTCCGCATCCGCGTCATCCCCGGCTTCCATTGCTACGTCCTCACCCATCCCGACGCCGTCGAGCATGTCCTTCACAAGCGACACCAGAATTACCGCAAACCCGACATCTTCTATAACAGCGTCGGCCTGCTGGTCGGCAATGGATTGTTCACCAACGAGGGCGAATCCTGGCGGAGCCAGCGGCAACTCGCCCAGCCCGCGTTCCACAGCCAGTCCCTGGCCCTGCTCAGTCCCCTCATCGTCCAAGCCGCCGAGGCCTTCGTCCGCCAACACCAGGCGGATGCCGGCCGACCCATCGACATTGCCGACGGCATGATGAAGCTCGGCCTGCGCATTGCCAGCACCACGCTCTTCAGCGCCGACATCTCCGGCGACGCCGACGCCATCGGCAAGGCATACCGCACGGCCTTCGCCCATATCAGCGACCGCCTGAATTCCCTGCAACTGGTGCCCAACTGGTTTCCCACAAAATCCAACCGTTCTTTCGCCCAGGCCAAGAAGGTGCTCGACCGTGCGGTGGTGGAGTTGATCGCGGCTCGCCGCGTTAATCCCAACGCCCCTCACGACCTCCTGACGATGCTCCTCAATGCCCGGGACGAACGGACTGCCCAAACCATGCCCCAGCGACAGCTCATGGACGAAGTGCTTACGCTCTTGACCGCCGGGCACGAAAACATCGGAGCGGCCTTGTCCTGGACGTGGTACCTGCTGGCAAAACATCCCGATGTCCAGAACGACGTGTACGATGAAATTCACGGCCAATTGCAAGGCCGCAGCCCTTCCATCGACGATCTGCCGCGCCTCCCGCTGATCAAAGCCGTTTTCGAGGAGTCCATGCGGCTTTATCCCCCCGGTTGGGGCGAGCTTCGCGAATCCATCTCCGCCGACGAGATCAACGGCTTCCCCATCCCGAAAAAAGCGATCATCATCCTCTGCCAGTGGGTGACGCATCGCCACCCTGATTTTTGGGACCAGCCCGAGCGCTTCAACCCCGCGCGTTTTCTACCCTCCTCGGCCGCCAATCGCCACCGCTTCGCCTACTTCCCCTTCGGCGGCGGCCCGCGCATTTGCATCGGCATGCAATTCGCCCTGATCGAAGGCCCCCTGGTCCTGGCCACGATCCTCCAGCGCTTTCGGGTGGAGTTGGTTTCCGATCACCCCGTCGAGCCGGACGCGACATTCACCCTGCGCCCCAGGCACGGCCTGAAGGTGGTCCTTCACCCGCGCGATTCAGTTTCATAAAGGCAGAACGCAGACGCTTTTGTAGCCATTCGTGGCTACCCTCGTGTAGCCGGCGAGCTTGCTCGCCGTATTGATCCAATCTCGCCGCAAACCCACAAATTTTTCAAAAAAAAGCCCCCGTGACGACAACTTTATAGCTGACACCCGAATACCCGACCGCGTTCTCTATAGAATCGCTTAATCGCAACACGCGACGAAGTTAAACCGAACATAGTCGCCGAACGATCCGGAGCTATTCCACTCTGTGCAGCATCTTTTGATTCGTAATTGACGACAATCGCTTCCAATATTGCGAAGTCCCCTGCGACAATAAACCGTGTCCTAACCTGCGATGATTAATGTAATTTAACTTGATATTGGTCATCACCCTCCTATATTGGAAACGGCTCATTTGTAATGTCATTTTGATAGCTTGTTATTGAGCCGCAAAGTTGTTCCCGCCTGCCTTGGTCTTTGGCAATACGACCGATTTTCACGCCCGACAGAAACGGGAGAACCATGAGTCGCAAAACCATTCCGCTGCACGCCGCCGCTATGTCCAAGCTAAGCGTCGTGCAAATCATCGCATTGCTCGCAGGGGCCGCTTCGCCTGCTTGGGCGCAGTACACGCTCACCACGCTGGCGACGTTCAACGGCTCCAACGGCGCAGGCCCAGAGGGCAGCCTGACCCTCTCGGGCAACACGCTTTACGGGACGACTATCGGGGGCGGGGCCACCGACGACGGCGTAGTCTTCTCGGTCCCGGTCACCGGCGGGCCGCCCACCGTGCTGGCCTCACTCAACGGCTCCAACGGCGCAGGCCCATGCGCCGGCGTGACCCTTTCGGGCAACACTCTTTACGGGACAACGAATTCGGGCGGGGCTAACGGCTGTGC
>JBEKIV010000324.1:0-3671 GCA_050011595.1 Tepidisphaeraceae bacterium | reverse complement strand
GGTGGCCATACAGCCACTCCTTTCCAGACGTGAATGGACGCCGAGAGCGTCTTCAACCGCGGCACGTAAAGAAGAGAATTCCGCCGAGCCTTTCCCGAGCGAAATGCGCCCCGGGTGCCCACGGGGCGTGCAACGCAAGGGCAAGAACATACCATGTTTGATATTTCCCCTGCAAAAAACACCTGTGTTTTCCTCATATCAACGGAAAGTTATCCACAATTTATTGGTGCGATGCGCCGATTTTGCCCATTATTCCAGGGGTTTTGACACCCAACCGCCATTTTGGTCCGAAAAATACAGCGACTTTTGACGTTGCAACCCATTAGGAAGATGTAACCAATTATGTGACATCATGTTACGAAGTATCGCCAAAGCCCCCCAAATTTAAACTCTGTTTTAAGTATTTGTTAGCTTTTCCTCATCTGTTTTTCGTAATTCATTGATCTACAGGCCTCAGCGGCAATGGGCGTGGATTTATCCACGACTTATCCACAACTTTTGTCCGGGCTTGATTTTCCCGCCGCCTGCGAGAGACTACTCGCCCCGCGCCGGGGCGCGCATGGGCAAATAATGAATCTCCTGGAAGTCACCAAACTTGTGAAATCCTACAGCGGCCGGGTCGTCGTCAACGACGTCAGCTTTCTGCTTCAGCAGCGGGAAGTGGTCGGCCTGCTGGGCCGCAACGGAGCGGGCAAAACCACCTGCTTCCGCATGATCCTGGGAATGGTCGAGCCGGACAGCGGCGCCGTCGCTTTCGACGCCAACGACATCACCTTCCTCCCCATGTACAAGCGCGCCAGGCTCGGAATCGGATACCTCTCACAGGAACGCAGCGACTTCCGCCGACTCTCGGTACTGCAAAACCTCCTGGCGATCCTCGAAACTCTCAACCTCACCCGGCGACAGCGAATGCAGAAAGCCGAAGCCCTCCTTGACCAATATGGCCTCACCCGCCAGCGCAATCAGAAGTCCGACACCCTCAGCGGCGGCGAGCGGCGAAAACTGGAAATCGCCCGCGCACTGGTCACCGACCCAAAACTCATTCTTCTCGACGAGCCGTTCAGCGGCGTCGACCCAATAGCCGTCGAGGACCTGCAACGGGAGGTCCGCCGGCTCAAAGAGGAGTTCGGCAAAAGCGTTCTCATCACCGACCACAACGTCGCCCAAACCCTTCGCGTCTGCGACCGGGCCCTGATCATCACCGATGGCCAGGTCTTCAAGGACGGCACTCCTCGCCAGATCATCAACGACCCCGAAGTGCGCAGCGCTTATCTGGGCAATACGTTCCGCGGGGATGAGTTCGACGATTGAACCCAAAGCCGGCAGAACTGGGGGGCGATCACATTTCGGGGGTTTTGCGCCTCGAGCGGGTTGCAGATCGATGCCCAGTTTCGCGAAGAAAAACCCACGGCAGCGCCGTGGGCGTTCCAGGCAGAATTCGCGTGGGTGGGTTTTGACCGGCGTACACCGACTTGCAACGTGCTCTAAACCAGGACGCAGCTAGTTTTTAACGAGCTGCGTGCCGGTTCGTCAGATAAGGTCGGATCGAAGCTTGGGTCTCATATCCCTGCACCAGCAGAATTTCCCGGAATAATTGTGTCAGATGCCGACCTTGCTCGGCGGTCAGATCCTCCTTCCACCGATCGACCTTGCCGGTATCGACGTGGTTATCGTGCAGCAAGGTGACGTGATGCCGCCGATGGGTACCCACCACCATGTGAGTCCGATCATCGCCGAGCTTGCCTAACTCCTGACAGTGCTTTCGGGCGGCGACAAGGTTGGTCTGGTGGTCGATCGACTCGGCTTCTTTCTGGTCAATCCGAATTTGGAGGTGCGCCGCGATTAGGCGGATCTGCGCCAACCGATCGTTCATCATCTCCTCGTAGCGAATGAACAATGTGCGGCCAAAATCCAGGTAAGATTTTAGATATCCCAGGCACTTGACCACCCGGGTGACGGATTTATCAAATCCCTGGCCCGTGAACCCGAGGTCCGATGCGACGCAGTCGCGCGGATCGCGGATAGTGCACACTGCTTTGGCGCGGCCGGTGCGAATCCATTCCAACGCCATGGGCGCAATGAAATGCGCCTTGAAAACGGCCGGCCCCTGCCCGAGAAAAGCCTCCGCCTGAAGGAAATGGTCGAGCTTCTGTCCTTCCAGATAAGCGCTTGTCAAAGACTCGCCGCGCCGATCGGCTAACAACTGCCCCAACAATCGGCAGACATTGAACGACCAGGTGGAACCGGATCGAATCGTGCCACTACTAATAACAACTGGCCAGACCATTGATCGATTGCCCTTGGACTTACCCCATAAACCTAAGAGACTATCTCTAAGCCGACCAGCGTCGGCAATTTCCTATAGCATACCGAGTTCTGGTGCTTGGCGGAACATTCTTTTTTTTCGGGGACTCACCGCGGATGACCGAGGAGCGCCGCGACAAAATAACAAATAAGTTCATGGGCTATCCGCACTTATCCGCTGCGGAGCTTGTTCGATGGTAATTGGTGAATCCACTGGCCTGGACCGATTCGCGCCCTACAATATGCTCCAAGGAGCCGCCGATGCACATGCGACGAAACCTGACATTCGGAGTGCTTTTCGTGGCCGTGATCGTCATCGGCCTGGCGGCCTTGTCCCGATCTAGCGGCCAGTCGGCCGCCACGCAGCCGGCCGTCACCATTGCGCCGCAGGCCCGGCAAATCCTGAACCAACTCCGCGACGCATACGCCTCCCTGAAATCGCTGGCCGTTTCCGGGACCGTTGACGGCCGCTTCGACATCGACGGAGTTCAGAGCGCCAACAAGGGACAGTTCACCGGCCTTTATTCCTCAACGGGACTCTTTCGCAGTGAAATGAAAGACGCCAGCTCCACCACCCAGCCAACCGGCGATCTCCTCCTCGGCAATACCGGCGAAAAAATCTATCTCTTTCTCCCCGAACACAATCGCTACCAGATCATTGATGCCCCCAGGGGCAAGGTCGATCTGTCCACCCTGGGCGACGACGTGGCCGACCTGCTGCGCAATCAGGACCTTTCCCTGGCCCTGGCGCTGGCGGGCGACGCGTCCGGCGAATTGTCGCAAAACGCCTCCTCAATCCTCAGCGTCGATGACGTGAAAATCGATGGCCGGCCGTTTCCCGCGATCGTCCTGGTCTGTCCGCGCTACGACATGACGTTGGTGGTGGATCCCCAAACGCACCTGTTGCGTCGAGCCGTTGCGGACCTGGCCAAGAACGCCAGGCTTCAAGGCGCCCAGAACGTCAAGAGCGCGTTGCTGACAATGGACTACCTGAACACTCCGGCCGTTGGCGCCGAGGCGGGCAGATTTGCCTGGTCTCCTCCGCCGGGCGCGCAGCCTCTGACGGCCGACGCTTCCGGTTCAGCCCTTGAAGGCAAGCCCGCCCCCGCCTTCAGTTTGCCAGGCCTGGACGGAAAGGATGTTTCCGCGCCAAGCCTCAAGGGTTCCGTTTACGTTCTGGATTTCTGGGCAACCTGGTGCGGGCCATGTGTCGCCTCGTTGCCGCATCTGGATGCCATCTACAAGGATTTCAAGCCGCGGGGCGTAAAATTTTTCGCCATCGACGTCAACGAAGACAAGAATACCATCCAGAAATTCGTCAACGACTCCAAGCTGGCCATTCCGGTGCTGTTGGACTCCGACGGCAA
>JBEKIV010000323.1:0-3718 GCA_050011595.1 Tepidisphaeraceae bacterium | reverse complement strand
CTCTCGGACACGTCTATCGCATATCGTATAGATCGATGACGCTACCGTTGAATTGTTGATGATCCAGCAGTTTGCCGCGCCGGTCGAGGGTTTGCTCGATGAACTGTTGGTCGCCGGCGGCGCCCATGGAAAAAACGATCCAGACCCTGGCTCGTCCGCCCAGTTGAAGAAGGTCATCGGCCAGAAGACGGGGGCGGATGCTGGGGTTGGGATGGAATGCTCCGTCGATCAGGTCGCCGCGTGGAACGGCCAGCGCGGGTTGGGCCGCCAGATAATAGTTGCCCAGAACATTCGATCCCCAATGGAGGTAAACAGCGTCGCCGGCCTGCCAATGGGCCTTGAGGTAAAGGATCGCCGGCTTGGCGTCGTATCGCACTTCGGGGTGGATGAGATATTTCGCCTGGATGTAAACGGGATATACCAGCAGGATCGCCCCCAGCAGCCATGGCAAGGCCGCCAGGGGCGGATTTTGCCGCCACCCTTCGGTTCCGACCGCGAACGCCAACGGCAGCACGAACAGCGGCGCGAAGAACAGCGTCAATCGTTCGGCGAACGGATATCGCTGAAGCGCCGAAGCCGCCAGGGTGAGCGAAAGCGTCAGGACCACAAATCCCATCGCCCGTTTGGATCGTCGGGCCATGATGAAGCAGCCCAGCGCCAGCACGGCCACGGCGGTGAAAAGGATGACCCGGTCCGCCAGGGCAAACAGCACGCCCTGGGAGATTCCGCTGGGCAAAATTCCCAGCGGATAGTGAAAAAGCTCGACAATCGTCTTTGGATACCAGAGCCAATCGCTCGGCGACCGCGGCAAGGGAGCGAAGGCGTCTTGCTTCTGCCAGTAAATCCGCAGGAAATCGTTGCTGACGTAGTACCGGGAGATCAGCAGGTAATTGGCCGCGAAGCTGGCGAGCCAGAGGATGCCCATCGCGGCGTCGGCGCACGCCAGCTTGCCCTTTCCCTGCCGCAGGTGTTGGACCAGCAGCACCGTGCCGATTCCGCCCAAAACGAACAGCAGCGGGTGACTGAACCACAGCAGGACGGCCCCGGCCGCGCCCAGAACCGCCAGCGCGGGCAAGCTGTCGGCGGCCAGCGCCAGGGCCAGGACCACCGTCGCCCACAACACGTCGGTGGAATATTGCTTGCCCTCCGATGAATATCGCACCAGCGGCTCCGCCAGCGCCAGCCAGGCCGTGCCGGCCGTCGCGATCGTCCGTCCGGCGATTCTCCGGATACCCAGGAAAAAAACGGGCAGGACGATGACCGAGGCGAGAAAGGGAACCAATCGTATCGCCCCTTCGCCGTGTCCGAACGCCGTCACCGCGCATTTCTGCAGGACCAAGAATCCCGCCGGCGCCGCCTGGTCGCCGAGGTCGAGCGGCCGAAGCAACTGCGCCAGGCTCTTGGAAAAAATGTTGGTTGCCAATTGTGCGTCATCGTGCATGAGCCCGCGGTCCTGAAGATATCGCCGCAAGCGCAGCAGGATTCCCATCGCGACCAGCATCCACGGCCAAGGCGGATGTGCCGCCAGCCGCCGGATAGCCGCCGTGGCGCAAGAGGGCTTTGGCTTGGCTAAAGACGTCATTTTGCTCGTGCCGCAACTTAACCTAGGATGCCGGGCCAAGACAAACCGCACAATGCCCACGGCGCCGGCAGGCCGGCCCACGCGGGCTATCGATGAACCAACGACTGGCCAATCAGGAATGTCCCCCTTTCCTCGGATGAGGCGATCACAACGACCGGAATATTCGACGGCAGCGCCAGCACGGCGGCGAGCAAATCATGCCGGTGAAGCACCCAAAAAAGGACCGCGCGGAAATAGATCTTCGGGCTGAGAAAATATTGAATCCGGCTGAGCATCGACAGGCGCGTCGACGGATGAGCCGTGGTCTCGCCCACCAAATTTTGCGCCCCACGCACAAACGCCCTCCAAAGGCATGTAGCCATCGGTGGCGCCATCACAACGATCACGTCCGCGGCGGCAAAGCGATGAGGAATACTGCACCAATAATTGCCCTCGGTGATGACCCGATCGTCTGCCGCCGCGCCCTTCAGAAGCTCTTGCCAGCGAGCCTCCGTCGGCATCCCCAGTCCTTTGCGGAACTGCTGCTCGGCGATGTCATCCATCGACACCGTCGTCACTTGCAACTGGCGAGCGAGCTGCCTGGCCAACGTGGTCTTGCCCGCGCCCGGCGAGCCGACGATGCAAATATTCCGGGCGTTGGCGATCTTTTCCAGGCATAGCTCGGGGAAATTCCCCGCCGCAAAGACCACGCCGTCTTTGCCGCGCATCACTTTCAGACACGTTTTCCGTAAAAAGGGGGACATCCTACCTTATTCCGCTTTTCGCCTGTTTTTCGGGCCCTTTTCCGGCCGCCACGGATTGCGCAAGCTCGATTCCAGCCCGTATCGCCTGGCCACGCGCGCGGTCCACCCCTCGTCGCCAAACGGCCGGTTGCGCGCCACGCTCACCTTCAGCCGGTCCAGCGCCTTGTCCTCCATCGCCTCGTTCACGCAATCCGCCCAGCGCCGCGGCTTGTCCACCGGCCAGGGCGCCAGTCGCACCTTGGTCTGCTCGCTGCCGACCCCGGCGCCCAGGCTCGACCACGGCCAAGCCTCCGCCCGCCGCACCAGCTTGGCTCGCAACGCATTGCCCTCCACGTAACGCATGACCGTCAGGAAATGCGCATCCTCCTGGATCAGAAAACTCTTGAATCGCCCCTGGTAGAGATGCCCCTCGCCGACGTTGCCCCGGTGCTCGCGCCACCGGCGGACGTGCGTCGTGCTAACCCAGCCGATGAACTTCGACAGGTCCCGCCCCCGCCGCGGCCAAAGCACCAGGTGCCAATGATTGTCCATCAGGCAATACCCCAGAATTCGCATGTCATAGCGTCGGCGGCCCTCTTCCAAAAGCTTTAAAAACGCCTGGAAATCTCCCGGTTTCTCGAAGATATCCATCCGGCAGTTGCCCCGATTGAGCACGTGATAAATGCCGTCATCGATCGCGCCGCGAGCTTGCCTGGCCATGCCGGCAAGGTATCGGCAGCATCAAGGCCCGTCAACAAGGTGGGATGTCCCCCTTGTCGTTCCAAGACCAAGCAACACTTGACGGTGCGTGTTCAGATATTGAATATGTATTTAATAACATAGAATGGTATTGCGAGAAGATACAGGCAGGGAGGGGGAGGGGAAGGCGGGCGACGACGTTGCCCCCCCTGAATTATCGTTCGATATGGGATGAGCGCAAGCCGAAGGGTTACACACTTGGGGTCATCGCACTGTGCGCTGCGGTTGGGCAACTACCGTGGATTGTAGGTGTTGTTTGGGCTGAGTTGGCGGGGGCAGCAAAGACAATTGCGACAGTGATTCTCGTGCCCCTCCCGGCGTATGCGGCGATACTGCTAGGCTGCCTCTCTTTTAGGAGCGGGGGGGTTAACCGGCGAAATATAATGGCAGTGCTTTGGAAAGGGGGACACTGGACCTTATCTAAATAAGGTGGGATGTCCCCCTTTTATCGACCGGCGGCACCAAAAGGCGAACGGAGGCGTCTTTGGACGCCCCCGTTCAGGTGCGCGGGAACCTGATTGAACCGTGGCTATGACGTCGGCAAATTGGAGCCGGCGGTGAAGCCGTCCGCGTTGACCGAATAGGTGGAGCCCAGAGTCACGTTCTCATACACGTCGCCGGTGGGGATGCCGGTGGCCTCCCACTCGGCGGGCGT
>JBEKIV010000322.1:0-3733 GCA_050011595.1 Tepidisphaeraceae bacterium | reverse complement strand
TCGCTGCGCGTGCTGGACGGCGCGGTGGCGGTGTTCGATGGCAAGGAAGGGGTCGAGGCGCAGTCGGAAACCGTCTGGAGGCAGGCCACCAAGTACAACGTTCCCCGGGTCTGTTTCATCAACAAGATGGACAAGGTGGGGGCGGATTTTGATTTCAGCTTCAAGTCGATCCGCGAGCGCCTGGGCGCTCCGGCGGTTGCGGTGCAGATTCCGATCGGCCAGGCCAGCACGTTCAAAGGGATGATCGATCTGCTGCGTGGCGTGGCGATTTATTACACCGTGGGGGACGACAAGGACCGCGGCATGACGTCGATCGAGAAGCCCATTCCCGCCGACGAGAAGGAACGGTACGCGAAATGGCGGCACGACCTGATCGAAAAGGTCGCCGAGACTGACGACCATCTAATGGAGAAATATCTCGTCAGCCAGGAGCCGAGCGAGCAGGAAATTCGCAAGGCGCTGCGGGCGGCGACGATCAACTTCAAGCTGCACCCGGTGTTTACAGGCTCGGCGTTGAAATACGTGGGGGTTCAGCGGCTTCTGGATGGGGTGATCGACTATCTGCCCTCGCCGATGGACATGCCGCCGATCAAGGGGCATGACGTGAAGAACCCGGACAAGATGGTGGAGCGGCACGCGAATCCGGACGAGCCGTTCTGCGGATTGGTGTTCAAGATCGTGAACGACCAGCACGGAGATTTGACGTATGTGCGTATTTACAGCGGCAGGCTGGAGAAGGGGAGCCGGGTGCTGAACAGCAACCGGAGCAAGCGGGAGAACATCAGCCGGATGTTCCAAATGCACGCGGCGGACCGGAACCCGATCGACGTGGCGGAATCGGGGGACATCGTGGCGTGCATCGGCATCAAGGAGGCGCTGACGGGGGATACGCTGTGCGATCCGGACCATCCGATCATTCTGGAGCGTCCGACGTTTCCGGAGCCGGTGATCAGCATGTCGATCGAGCCGAAGACGGCCGCCGACAAGCAAAAGCTCGGGGAAGCGCTGACGACCCTGAAGCGCGAGGACCCGACGTTCCAGGCGAATTATGACGAGGAAACGGGCCAGACCATCATCGCCGGCATGGGGGAGTTGCATCTGGAGATATTGAGGATGCGGCTGACGCGCGATCACGGGGTGGAAGTGAACGTCGGTCGGCCGAAGGTGGCCTACAAGGAGACGATCGTCGGACCGGCGTTCAACGCGAGGGGCAAGCACGTGAAGCAGACCGGCGGGCGCGGTCAATACGGAGATTGCACGATCAATATCGAGCCGTTCAACGGGATCGGGGTGGCGCCGGAGGTGCTCAAGAAATGGGGATGGAAGGACGGATTTGCGTTCGAGAACAAGGTATTCGGCGGATCGATTCCGAAGGAATACATTCCCTCGGTGGAATACGGCGCGCGCATGGCCGCCAAGACGGGCGTGCTGGCGAATTATCCGCTGATCAACGTGAAGGTGACGCTGACCGATGGCAGCTATCACCAGGTGGACAGTTCCCAGATCGCGTTTGAACTGGCGGGGCAGATCGCGTTCAAGGAGGCCTGCCAGAAGGCCGGGCTGACGCTGCTGGAGCCGATCATGAAGCTGGTGGTGACGACGCCGGAGGAATTTGTCGGCAACGTGACCGGCGACCTGAATCGACGGCGCGGGATGATCGTGAACAGCGATCAGCGTGGCAACACGCGGATGGTCGAAGCGGAAGTGCCGCTGAGCGAAATGTTCGGATACACGACCGAGCTTCGTTCGATGAGCCAGGGGCGGGCCAGCTCGGTGATGGAGCCGTTGAGGTATGCTCCGGTGCCGGTCAACGTGCGAACCGCGATATTGGAAAGCCTGCGGTAAGGCGACGCAAAACCAAAGGCAATTCAGGACTCGGCATCAATCCTCATAAGCCGTTTCAAAACTGGGCGGGTAGGGGATGTCTTTCGGCCGGTTTGGATTGAGCCACCAGGGGTGTCTGAATTGATCGATGTAAACCGTGCGGTGGAAGGGGGGAATCCAGGCGATGTAATCGACGGCGCCCAGAGGTGAAGGGAAGGTCTCGGCGGCGCGGGGGTATTCGAGGCGGTAAAGGCATTTCAGGGCCGGGGTATATCCGAGCGATGCGTCAAACGCATGGGGCGGATTGGTAATCCCATATCGGTTGACGTGGCCCATTTCTTCGAGTTGGGTGTAGAAATCATATTCGAATCCGGCGGCGATCTGGGTGCGGGGCACGCCGTGGGATTCCAGTCGCTCGACGGCGGCGCGGCGCGCGGCGGCGAGGGCGAGGTTGTCGTGCGTGGAAGCGAGGGCGTAGGCGATGTAGACCGCCAGAAGGGGCCAGCCGATCGCCGGCCTACGGCCGCGCAGCAGGGGAATGGCCAGACACGGGATCAGCGGCAGGCAATAGCGGTCGAAGAGCAGGTCCTGGGCGGAACGCACGATCAACAGGGCGAAATAAGTGAAGGCAAAAATGGCCAATACCGGGCGGGTTTCGGGCGTTAAAAAGAAATGGCGGAGTCTGGATAGGGAAGCGCGCGGCGTGAGGGCGAATTCAACACAGCGGGTGACGAGAAGATAACAGGTCGTCAACACCAGGGCGGAGACGAATCCGCACGCCGCCAGCGGCAGGGCGATGGGCCGCCGGCCGGATAACTCCAAGCTTCCGATCACTCCCTTGACGGTGACGATGTTGTAGAGCCACGGGCCCATGCCGAGTTGCGGCTTCAGCGACATGGCGGCCGAGAGGATCAAGAGGACGGCGGCGACGACCGCGGCCTGCCAGGTCTTTCGGATTCGCCACAGCCGGAAGATGCAATCCATGTCAAATGCCAGGGCCGCGGGGAGGACGAACATGACGGTCGTGAAGCCGACCATGAGGACGTTGGTAATGGTAATCTGCGGATGAACAAGCCCCAGGCGGAGGCATTGTAGTATGGGTGGATCGAGATAGACCCACGGTTGGCGGTCGAACCATCGGAGGGTTATCACAACATCGACGACGATCAGGAGCCAGGCAAGGGCGGCGCCGGCGATGAAGCGGGGTTCGGACCGGCGGAGAACCACGAGATAGGGAATGATGCACAGCGGGACGACCCAGACGGTTTGCCGGCCCATGCCGCCAATCATTCCGCAAAGAGCGCCGACCGACAGCCAGGCGAGGGCCGCGCGAATTGAACGAGCTTGGGCGGCCAGCACGAAGACATAGAGACCTATCAGGCTGTAGCACAATGCCGGGACATCGGTCATGAACGACGTTGCCAGGGGAAGAAACAGCGGAGAAAGGCCTAACAAAAGCGAGAGAAAAATCGCGGCGGCGGCCCGGACGTCGGCGCGGCGAGCCAGGAGATAACAGAACAGCGCCGACCCGGCGGCGAAGGGAAGCGTGCTGAAACGCAGGACGACGAAGGAATAGCCGAACACTCGGGCAAACATCGCGCCCCACAACACGTGCGTGAGGATGACGGGGGCGCTCCAGCCGTTGTAGTCAATGCGGCCGGTGTCCAGCAGTCTGCGGACGACGAAGGCGTACGACCAATCATCGTCGAACGGCATCTGTGCGAATGGGTTGACGATCAGGAATGCCGCGACGACAGCGGCGGCGCAAGCAATGGCATTGCGGACATCATTTCGTGGCATAGATGCCTTGGGGCATTTTAGAGCGGCGATGATATGAAATGTTTCCACATCTCGCGATAGGCGCTCTCGACGTTTCGGGCGAAGCGCGGCGCATCCATCAGCGGCGACG
>JBEKIV010000321.1:0-3755 GCA_050011595.1 Tepidisphaeraceae bacterium | reverse complement strand
AACTCATCTGGTTCGGAATCGGGAACAGCCAATATGCCAGCCACGGCCGGCCCACGTGAATGCCGGGGAACAATCCCGCGCAGCACACCGCGAAGATCGTCATCGCCTCGGCCATCCGGTTGATTCCCGTCCGCCAGTTCTGACGGAACAAATACAAAATCGCGCTGATGAGGGTTCCGGCGTGACCGATCCCGACCCAGAACACGAAATTCACGATGCCGAATCCCCACCCGGCAGGCTGATTGTTGCCCCACACTCCGACGCCGGTCAGGAACAAATATCCGACCATGGCCCCGAGCAATCCGAGCAACGACAGCGAAATCCCCATCGCGACGTACCACGCCTTGGGCGGCGCGGGCCGCTCGGCCACGCCGGCCACCGTCGCCGTCACCCCCGCGAAGTCCTTGTTCCCCGTCACCAGCGGCGCACGGAACCGCGGATCGTCGGTTGTATTGTCCGCTTCGATTCCTCCGGCGATGCGGGCGAACTCGGTTGTCGGAACACTAGCCATTACGCCTCCACCGGATTACTCACCTTGGCCAAATACCTGTTCCTCGGCTTGGTCGCCAGCGCCTCATCCAACAAGCTGTACGCCCGCGGATCGCGGTGTGAACGCAAAACCCTGGACTTCCCATCGTTCAAATCGCCGAATACGATCGCCTGCGTCGGGCACGCCTGCTGGCAGGCGGTCATGATGTCCCCGTCGTTCAGCTTTTTGCCTTCGGCTCGCTTGGAAATCGTCGTGGTGTGAATCCGCTGGATGCAGAACGTGCACTTTTCCATCACGCCGCGCATCCGAACCGTCACTTCCGGGTTGAACGCCATCTGCTTGACCTTCGGGACCGTTTCAATCTGCTGTTGATCGGGAAGATTCAGCCACGGCTTGGGATATTTGTCGTGCCGCGGGTCCAGGCTGTGCCAATCCAGATAATTGAACCGACGCACTTTGTACGGGCAATTGTTGCTGCAATACCGGGTGCCGACGCAGCGGTTGTACACCATCACGTTCAGCCCCTCGGTGTCGTGAACGGTCGCGCCGACCGGGCAAACCTGCTCGCACGGCGCATTTTCGCAATGCTGGCAGGCCACCGGCTGATACACCACCTCCGGATTGGGATCGTCCGCCTCGCCCTTGAAATACCGGTCGATCCGAATCCAGTGCATTTGCCGATTCTTCAGCACCTGGTCTTTGCCGACGATCGGAATGTTGTTCTCCGCCTGGCACGCCGCCACGCACGCATGGCATCCAATGCACTTGGACAGATCGATCGACATCCCCCAGGCATGGTGCTGTTCGTTTGGATCGTTCAACTCCGGCGGCGGCTGGTAAAGCTGCAAGGAGACGGTCCCGTCCTCGTTTTCCGCGAACAGGTCCCGATCCCGCTTCAAATCCGCGGCGGTGGCCTCGCGGATCACTTCCGCGCTCTTGTATTTCTCCCCCACCTGCTTCTGCCGCATCTCCATGCCAAGCTGGTCGATCAGATGATGGTCCTGCGTCGTGGCCAACTCGTAATAGTCCCCCGTCTTGCTCACCTGCGCCGGCGCGAAGAACATCGCGCCGCTTTTCCGCAGTGCATAAGTGTTGACGCCGACGTCCGAGCCGATGTGCTCCCCCAGCGTCCGCCCATATCCCAGCGCCAGCCCGATCACGCCGGCCGGCTGTCCCGGCAACACAAACGCCGCGATCTTCGCCGAACTGCTTCCCACCGTGATCTCCAGCACGTCCCCGATCCCCACGCCGAGCGTCTCGGCATCCTTTTTGGAGATCAACGCCGCGTTGTCCCACACGAGTTTTGACAGCGGATCTGGGATCTCCTGCAACCATCCGCTGGTGGCAAACCGCCCATCGTACAGCTTCGAATCCTGAAGGAATCGAACCTCGTACCCTTGCTGGGCCGCGGCAACCGGCGCGGGGGCGGTCTGGATCGACGCGGAAACCGGCTTGAATCCGCTGTTCTTCACCAATCCATCGTTCAGCGATTGTCTCCACGCCGCATCGTCCATTTCCGCGAACGTCTTGCGCACGATCGCGTCGCTTTCGGTTTCCGGTTCCCCGGCCAGGAACGCCAGCACCTGGTCGCTCGTCTTCCCGTCATACAGCGGCTCGATCAGCGGTTGACAGATGCCGAGAGTCCCATCCCACGCCCGGCAGTCTCCCCACGCTTCCAGAAAATGCGCCCGCGGCACGTGCCACAATGCCGCGTGCGACGTCTCGTTGTCATACAGGCTCAGATGAATCGACGTTCCAGCCGATTTCATGGCCGATGCGAAATCCAGATCGGCCGGCGAATCGTACGCGGGATTCCCGCCCAGAATCACCAGCGTGTCGATCTGCTTGGCCTTCAATTTGTTCGTCAAATCCGCGATGGACTCGAAATGACTCGCCCGGTCTGCATCCGGCTCCTCCACCAGCGTCACGGTCGATCCGATCGCCCCGATCTTGTCGTTGATCGCCAATGCCAGCGCGTGTAATTCCGGAGCATGCTGCGGACCGACGAGCACCAGGCTCTTGCCGGGGTTGTCCGCGATGTCCGCCAGAAGATGCTTGATGAACGCTTCTTCCTCGGCGGCCAGCGTCATGTCCATTCCGCCCGCGCCGAGCCGCGCCGCCAGGACCGGCAGAATCGCCCCAATCCGCGACGGCCGCACCCCCAGCCGGCAATCCGCCACGCTTCCCGAGATCGTCATCGCGCTCTCGATGGCGTAGACCCGGCTCATTTGCCTCTTGGCGTTCGGGCGATTCGACGCCCAGTCAAATGCGTAATGCACGTGCGCGGGATGCGTCCCCAACGGATCGGCATCCAGCAACACCAGCACCATCGCCTTGTTCAGATGCGCCACTTGCCGCGCCGGCTGGCCCAATGCCAGCTTCGCGCCGGCGCGTTCGTTGTCCCGGCTCAGCGGCTCATATTCGAAGAATTGCGCCTTTGGAAACCGTTTCAGCACCGCCGACTTCAGCCGGGCCGTCGTCAGGCTTGAGGTCGATTCACCCAGAATCGCCAGACCCTGGCCCTGGTTGGTTGCCAGCGAATCAATCGTCGCGTTCATCCAGTTGGTGAACCGGCCCCAATCGCTCGCCACCTGCGTGCTTCCAGCGCGGTTGATCACCGCCTGGCTCCGGTCCGGATCGTAAATCTCCAGGATCGACGCCTGCGCGATGGCATCCGACGCCCCGGCGCGATTCGCCACGGTCTGTGAATACGGGTGCGATGGATTCCCCTCGATTTTAATCGGCCGCCCGTCGAAGCTTGTCACCAGCAACGGACTGCCCACGCCGTTGATTTCCATCACCGTCGCATATTGCTCGGGAACCCCCGGCATCCGATTCTGCGGATTGCTGGTGTAGGGCGCCAGCTTCTCCTGCGGCCAGCGGCGGCATCCCGTCAGCGTCATCCCCGCCAGCGCCATCGACGCGCTCATCAGCTTCATGAACCGCCGCCGCGTCAACCCCGGCATCGCCAGCATCTCTTCCGGTTCGTACGAGGCGAACTCCTTCTCCGCCGCGGCGCGCACTTCGGGCATATCCGCCAGGTGGGCCAGGCTGCGCCAATATTCACGTTGCGCCGAATGATGCTTCATGGTCTCACCGATGGCACGTCGAACAACTCTGCATGTACGCCTTGTCGTGGATCGAATACTCGTTCAAGCACTTCGCCGCCAGCGCCGCGGCGTCCGCCGGATCGGCCGGCGGCGTCCAGTTCATGTCCGTCACCGACGCGCCCTTCGGCCGAAGGTGCGGACCCGGATCGCGATGG
>JBEKIV010000320.1:0-3781 GCA_050011595.1 Tepidisphaeraceae bacterium | reverse complement strand
ATTGGGTGCGCAAACCTCGTCGGGTCGCGTTGTGGATTGCCGCAAAGCTGCTCATCGTGGCCGTACGACGACTCATCACCAAACGACTTACATGAACAACGCAAAAGGTTGCTTGCTCGCCGTATTGATCCAAATCTCGCGGCAAACACAAAAATATTCCAAAATGACTCACTACCGGAAAACGGGAAATGCGGTGTGTCGGACGCTGGGGAAATGAAATCCAGCTTGCATCCCATTCAAATGGGCGCGGTAGGATTCGAACCTACGAAGGCTTAAGCCATCAGATTTACAGTCTGACCCGTTTGTCCACTTCGGTACACGCCCGGAAGTCCTTTCTCCGCAAGGAGAAGAATATCGTCGATTCGAAAATCAAATTCAATCCCCACCGGACACAAACCAAGAAATCGACGCACCACCAGCATTTGTCACCCCCAACTCATTCCGGCACCCCAAAACGGTTTGCTGGCCGAACGCCGGGTTTGTGCCGGTTTTATGCCGGTTTTTTGTTTGACTCTATGACTTTTAATGACATAATGTGGCGATGTACGAGATACGCAGCGCCGAAGAGGCGCGGGAGAATTTCAAATCGCTCCCATTGCGTATCCAGGTGAGAGTGCAGGACGTGTTTGATCGGCTTACCCGCTGGCCGAATGTGAGCGGGGTCAAACCGCTTCGGGGATCGCTCAAGGGGGCGTACCGCATTCGGACGGGAGACTGGCGCGTGATATTTACCGTGGACGACCGGGCGAAGCGTGTAACCGTGATTCGCGTCAAGAATCGCCGGGACGTTTACGATGACTGAAGGTGTGACATGAGTCTGGATATCATCACCCACAAGGGGCGTCGTTGTGTCGCAGTGCCCATTGAGGAATACGAACGCCTGAACGATCAGGGTCCGCCCTTCCCGCCCGTGGACGCCGACGGCACGAGCAACGCCATTGACTTCGCTCGCGCCGCTATCGCGCGGCGATTGATTGCCGATCGCCGCTCCGCCGGGCTAAGCCAGCAGCAGCTTGGCAAGCTGGCGGGCGTCCGCCAGGAAACCATTTCTCGAATCGAATCGGGCAGACAGACCGCGACGGTGAGAGTCATCGACAAGCTGGATAAGGCAATTCGTCGGGCAGTCGCACAGACCAAGAAACGCAAGGCCGGTTAAGTCGGCTTCGCATTGGCCGGAATCAACGACCACCCCTTCGTCGTGATTATTGCCACGCCGCCACGTTCGCCTTTGCGGATTACAACATAACCGCCCCACGCCACGTCGCGTCAATCCCAAATCGCCCTGCTCAATGCCGAGCTACCTCCATGGACGCCGTGATGGCCTCCTCCACGGAAACGGGCCCATTGGAATGGAAGATCGGCCCATCCTCCACCTCCACCTGCTCCGCCTGGAGCAGAGCACGCGTCTGGTAGTCATGTCCGATTTGGTGAAATTCCACCTCGTACGCTACAGATGGCGCAAACCAAGTGCTGCGCACAACGCCTACTTCACCTCGGCTCAAGGCTAATTCCGGAATGTCCGACGTTAAGCGGACAAAATCATCGATACGCGGCGACCTCATGGCATCCTCCATGCATGCTGGGCATTCTTCTCCCCACTTGCATTCTATGCCCCGGTCACATCCGATGTATCAGTTAAAATAAACTAATTTCCCATGGCTGCAACAAAAAATCCGAAAAATCCTCCGTATTTATCGTCGGTGAACGCGAGAACTCACATCCCGCTCAAAATGCGGCGGCCCAGTCTGGCTCGGGCATTGCTCGCATGGTACGCCCGAAATCGTCGTCATCTGCCGTGGCGTCCGCCACCGCCAGGCAATGGTCCCGTCGATCCCTATGCCGTGCTGGTGAGCGAGGTTATGCTCCAACAGACTCAGGTCGCGACCGTCGTGCCGTACTTCTGTCGCTTCTTGGCCGCCTACCCCAACGTGGCCGCCCTCGCCGCGTCATCCGAGCGGAACGTCCTGCGGCTCTGGCAGGGACTGGGCTATTACTCCCGCGCCCGAAATCTCCACGCCGCCGCCCGCAAAATCGTCGCCCAGTTCGCCGGCCAAATCCCTCGATCCGTCCGTGACTTGCAGACGCTACCCGGCATCGGAAGGTACACCGCCGGGGCAATCGCCTCCATCGCGTTCGACCAACCCGCCCCGATCCTCGACGGCAACGTGGCGCGGGTCCTGTGCCGATTGGAAAAAATCCAGGCCGATCCCCGCCTGCCCGCAACGGTCAGGCGATTGTGGCAACTGGCGGAGGATATCCTCCCGGTGCGTCACTGCGGCCAATTTAATTCCGCCCTGATGGACCTGGGCGCCACGATCTGCACCCCCCGGCAACCGAACTGTCCAACCTGTCCGTTGCGGCGGTTCTGCCAAGCCGCCGCGGCTGGTTTGCAGCAGACGATTCCGCCACCGCGGAAATCCCCCCCGGCGCCAACTCTGGCCCGATGGACCATCTGCGTCCATCGCCAGGACCGCTGGCTTCTGGAGCGCCGCCCCCGCACCGGCCGCTGGGCCGGACTTTGGCAATTCCCCACCATCGAAGCGTTGCACGCCCGCCCGACCCCCCAATCCATCGGCCCCGGCATTGGACTGCGCATCGCCGGACTCCGCAAAATCGGCCAAATCCGTCACGCCCTGACTCATCGCCGATACGTCTTCACCGCATTTACCGCGACCGCCCGGACCGTCGCGCAACTCCATAATCGCCGCTGGATTCGCCTTAAAGATTTGCATCGCTTTCCGCTGTCGCGCCCGCAACTGAAAATCGCCGAAATGCTCCGCGCTTTGCCTACGATGGCCGAATAAAAATCAGTTCGGATTTCGTCATCCGGGCTGGATTCGCCATGCTCGTTTCGGATTTCGGCACTACAATGTCCGTGCAAATGACTCTCCGGCAGCAACTCGAATCCGGCTTGTCACATCACCAGGCCGGCCGCCTGGCGGAAGCGGAACGGATCTATCGCGAAATCCTTGCCCAGCAGCCCAATCAAGCGGATGCGTTGCATCTGTTGGGGGTGCTGGCCGTACAGGCGGGCCGCTTGGACGCGGCCGTGGACTTCATCCGTCGGGCGATCGCGATTCGTTCGACCAATGCGATTTATTACAACAGCCTCGGCAACGCACTGACAAAGATGGGACAACATGAAAATGCCTTCGCAGCCTATCGGCAGGCCATTCGGCTCAAGCCTGATTACGCCGAAGCGCACAGCAATCTCGCAAACGCCTTGAGCGACATGGGGCAATTCGATCAGGCCATTGCTTCCCATCGTCAGGCCATTCGGCTCAAGCCTGATCTTGCCGACGCACACTTTAACCTGGGCAGTGTCTTAGAGAGCAACGGGCAACTTGATGAGGCGATCACGGCCCGTCGGCAGGCCATTCGGCTTAAGCCTGATTTCCCCGATGCCTACTGCGGTCTCGGAAACGCCTTGAAGAACGTGGGACAACTTGACGAGGCCATCGCTTCCTTTCGGCAGGCGACGCGGCTTAGGCCTGGTTACGCGCTGCCGCACAGCAATCTGATCTACACCCTTCAGTTTCATCCCGGCTACGACGCCAGGATGATCGACGAGGAAGCCCGCCGATGGAACCAACAGCACGCCGAACCGCTCAGAGGATTCATTCAGCCGCAAAACAACAACCGCGATCCCGACCGGCGCTTGCGCATCGGCTACGTGTCGCCGGATTTCCGCGAGCATTGCCAATCGTTCTTCACGATTCCGCTGCTGTCGAACCACGATCGGAAGGCGTTCGAAATCTTCTGTTATGCCGACCTCCGCCGG
>JBEKIV010000319.1:0-3783 GCA_050011595.1 Tepidisphaeraceae bacterium | reverse complement strand
GCGGACGGCGGCGATGAGTTCGTCGCGGTTGCCTTTGTAGGCGGGGTCGGGGCCTTTGAGGGATTTGGCGGCGGCGACGCGTTCCTCCTTCAAGGCGGAGAGGCAGCGGGCGAAGACGGCCTCGGCGATGGCGTTGGCGGGGATGCCCATGTCCAGGGCGTTGGTGCTGGTCCATTTTCCGGTGCCCTTCTGGCCGGCGGCGTCGAGAATGTAATCGACCAGATATCCTTCGGGATGGACGGGGTCTTTTTGTTGAAGGATGTCGGCGGTGATCTGGATGAGATAAGAATCCAGATCGCCCTGGTTCCATTGAGCGAAGACCTTGGACAACTCGGACGGCTTCATGCCCAGGAGATTGACCAGCAGCCAATAGGCCTCGCCGATGAGTTGCATGTCGATGTACTCGATGCCGTTGTGAACCATCTTGACGTAATGGCCCGCGCCGTTGGGGCCGAGGTAGGCGGTGCAGGGGACGCCGCCGACGACGGGCTTGCCGGGGGCGTAATTTTCGATGGGCTTTCCGGTCTTGGCATCGACCTTGGCGGCGACGGCTTCCCAGATGGGTTTGAGATGTTTCCAGGAGTCGGGATCGCCGCCGGGCATCATGGAAGGACCGAACCTGGCGCCCAGTTCCCCGCCGGAGACGCCGGAGCCGAAGAATTTGCATTTCTGCGCGTAGTCGCGTTCGCGGCGGATGGTGTCGGTCCAGAGGGAGTTGCCGCAATCCACGACGATATCGTCGATTTCGATGCCGGCGTCGATGAGTTCCTTGGTGACGGCGTCGACGGCGCCGCCGGCTTTGACGAGGATGATGAACTTTCGGGGTTTCTTAACGGTGGCGACCAGTTCCTTGACGGTTACACAGCCGACGAGTCCGCCGGGCGGATTTTCGCGGGCGATGAATCGCGTCATGATCGCGGTGGTGCGGTTGTAGACGGCGACCTTGAAGCCGTGATCGGCGATGTTGAGGGCCAGGTTCTCGCCCATGACGGCCAGGCCGAGAAGGCCGATGTCGGCGACGGGTATTTGACTCATAATCTGTTGCTCCGTTTTGAGATTCTAATGAAAAGATTACCACAGAGAGCACAGAGGACACACCAGAACACAGAGAGGAAATTATTTTCAATGCGTTTCTCTGTGCTCTCTGTGTTCTCGGTGTCCTCTGTGTTGCATTTGATCCTCAGAATTGATTCGCCTGAATGTAATCTTTATCCCCGTTGAGAAAATTCACGAGGTTCAGAACCGCCCGCATGGCCTGGCGCTCGACGCTTTCGAAGGTGCGGCTGCCGACGTGCGGGGTGACGATAATATTGTCGATCTCGCGGAACGGATGATCGGGGGGCGGCGGCTCCTTGTCCAATACGTCGGCGGCGTATCCGCCGAGGTGGCCGCTCTTGCAGGCTTCGGCAATGTCCTTCTCGACGACCAGTCCGCCGCGGGCGGTGTTGATCAGATAGGCGCCCTTTTTCATCTTCGAGAGCAAATCCTTGTTGAACATGCCGCGGTTCTTGTCGTCCAGATTCATGTGGAGCGAAACGACGTCGGCATCCCGAATCGCATCCAGAACGGTCGAGGCGCGCGGGACGTGGTATTGCCTGGCGAAATTCTCGTCCCAATAAACGTCGTATCCAATCGACTTCATATCGAAGGCGGCGGCGCGTTTGATGATCTCCTTGCCGATCCGGCCGACGCCCAGGACGGCGATCGTTTTGCCGAATAATTCGTGGCCGGTGATTCGCTTCCATTCGCCGTTCTTCGTCGAGCGAAGGTGCGGCCAGAAATGCTTGGCCAGGGCGATCATCAGACCGAAGCAGTGCTCGGCCACGGTGGTGTGATTCACGCCGGGGGTGTAAAGGACCGGGATCTTCTTGGCGGTGGCATATTTGACGTCAATGGAATCGAGGCCGATGCCGTACTTGGCGATGACGCGAAGGCGCGGGAGTGCGGCATCGATGACCTTGGCGGTGATGATGTCGTCGCCGTTGAGAAATCCGTCGAAGCCGCTGCGGGCATGATTGAGCATTTGCGTTTCGGTGAGCGGACCGCGGGCGGCGACGATTTCGAAGCCGGATTTCTTCAGGGCATCGTGATGCGGGCCGGGGGTGTCCTGGAAACTGGTGGTGGTTAATAGGATTTTCACGGACTTTACACTCCTATGGAAAAAAGTGGACCAAGTTTGCTCAGTCTCGATCGGCAATACACCCCCGCAAAGCGGGGGGCTAACGGTGGCCAATCGACGTTATTTCCGACCTGTTAGCCCCCCGCTCCGCGGGGTTCCCTCATCGCTTAATCCTGGCGCTGCCGCCTTTGAATACGTGGTTCAGTTCTTCCAGGTCGATTTGGCTGGTGTCGCCGCGGGTGGATTGGAGCAACGCGCCGTGGGCGGCGCCCAGATCGACGCATTCCTGGGGGTTTTTGCCAGTGAGGAAGCCGTAGGCGAATCCGCTGGAAAAGCCGTCTCCGCCGCCAACGCGGTCTTCGATCTCAAGGTTGTCGAACCGGCGGCTCTCGTAGAATTTCCCGTCCACGTAGAGGATGGCGGACCAGTTGTTGATCAGGCCGCTCTTCACTTCGCGGAGGGTGGTGCCGACGACTTTCACGTTGGGATAGGTTTTGACCACCTTCTCGACCATTTTCTTGTAGGCGGAGGTGTCGAGAGCGGAGAGATTCTCGTCGACGCCTGCGACCTCGAAGCCGAGGACTTTCTGGAAATCCTCCTCGTTGCCGATGATGCAATCGAGATGGGGAACCAGTTCCTTGGTGACCTGCTGGGCTTTTTGGCTGGTCCAGAGCTTTGAGCGGAAATTCAAATCGTAGCTGACGATAGCGCCGGATTCCTTGGCGGCGAGGATGGCCTCCTTGCAGACGGCGGCCGAGCCGTCGGACAAGGCGGTGAAAATGCCGCCGGTGTGGAGCCAGCGGGCGCCTTGGTCCTTGAAGAGTTTTTTGAAGTCGATGATTCCGGGCTTGAGGTTGCTGGCGGCGGAGTGGCCGCGGTCGTACATGGTGACGGAGGCGCGGACGCCGGTGCCGACTTCGGTGAAGTTCAGGCCGATGCGGTCGGCGCGGCCGACGCCGTCGTACTTGGCGACGGCGACGTGGCTGACGTCCATGCCGACGCTGCGGGCGTGGTTGAGGATGATCCGGCCGACGGGGTTGTCCACGAGCCGGCTGGCGAATCCGGTGCGCAGGCCCAGGCGGGCCAGGGCATAGGCGACGTTGTATTCCCCGCCGCCGACCCAGACTTCCAGGCTGTTGGCAAATTCAATCCGCCCGTGCCCAGGTGGAGAAAGGCGAATCATGCATTCGCCGAGGCTAACCAGGTCAAACTTGGTGTCTTTGGGGTTACGAATAGTGAGCATAGTGAATCCTAATGGATAATGGACAGTGGATAATTGACAATGACATTCTTCACATTCCCGCCTTGAGCGCCTCAAGATGTTTTCCAAAATGCTCGTCGAGAATCTGCGTGTAGAGCGCCTGATTCTCGGCGACGAGTTGTTTGACCTGGGGCCCGAGCTTTGGATCGCAAAGGACGGAACCGAAGGTGCAGTGGACGATCTGGCGGCCGGGATCGGATAGGCCCTTGCCTTTGGGGGTGTCGGACCAGAGGCCGAGATAGGCCTTCTCCAACGCGCGGGCGTCGGCGATTTCGTCGGCGCCCTTTGCGGATTGCAGGGTGGCCGAGACGTGATAGGTGGCCCGGTCGGTGTCGTAGCGCGAGCGGGAAAGTTTCACGACTTCGCGGAAGAGTTTGGGATCGACGCGAACGACGGTGCGCAA
>JBEKIV010000318.1:0-3820 GCA_050011595.1 Tepidisphaeraceae bacterium | reverse complement strand
AAATCCACAACAACCTCGGCACCGCCCTGAAAGACAAAGGGCAACTTGATGAGGCCATCGCCGCCTATCGCCAGGCTATTGCCCTGAATCCCAACCTGCCCGACGTCCACTACAATCTCGGCATCGCCTTATATGACAAGGGAGAAATGGATGATGCCATCACCGCCTATCGCCGAGCCTTGGCCCTCAACCCCAACTTTGCCGAGGTCCACAGTAATAATCTCGGCAATGCTCTAAAGCACAAGGGACGGCTGGATGAGGCCATCACCGCCTACCGCCGGGCCATCGACCTCAACCCCAAATACGCGGAAGCGCACAGTAATCTCGGCAATGCCCTGACAGAAAAAGGACAACTGGATGAGGCCGTCGCCGCCTGTCGCCGGGCCATCGCCCTGAGGAACAACTATGCCGAAGCCTACTACAATCTCGGCATTGCGCTGAAAGCTCAGGCAAAATTCGATGAAGCCATCGCCGCCTATCGCCAAGCCATTGCCCTCAGGCCCAACTACGCCGACGCATGCAACAACCTCGGCATTGCTCTGAGAGACAAAGGGGAACTCAATGAGTCCATCTCCGCGTATCGCCAAGCCATCACTTTCAAGCCCAACTTGCCCGAAGCCCACCACAACCTTTCTTTAGCGTTGCTGGCGCGTGGGGATTTTCAACCAGGCTGGGAAGAGTATGAATGGCGATGGAAATGCAACGATTTTTCGTCGCCCCCGCGAAACTTCACTCAGCCGCAATGGGATGGCCGCCCATTGGAAGATCGCACGATTCTGCTCCACGCCGAGCAGGGTTACGGGGATGCCATTCACTTCATCCGCTACGTGCCGCTGGTGATCCGGCGGGGTGGAAAGATCGTCGTCGAATGTCAAGCCGAATTGCAACGGCTCTTTCAGACAGTGGCCACGGGATGCCAAATCGTGGTCCGAGGGCAGCCCCTGCCGGCCTTTGATTTTCACTGTCCTCTGTTGAGTCTGCCGCGTGTTTTCGGGACGAATTTAGGCAACATTCCCAACGACGTGCCCTATCTAAGCGCCGACCCGGAGCTGGTGGAGACATGGAGTCGAATGCTCGGTTCCGCCAATGGGCAGTTGAGGGTCGGCTTGGCGTGGGCGGGCCATCCTCGGTTCAAGGACGATCGAACGCGATCGCTGAACTTGCAACAATTGGCGCCATTTGCAGCCGTTCAAGGAGTCAAGATTTACAGTCTCCAGAAAGGTCCGGCTGGGGAGCAGGCGAGAAATCCGCCGGCGGGATTGCAATTGATCGATCTCGGCCCGGACTTGAACGACTTTGCCGATACCGCGGCGGTGATGTCGCTGATGGACTTGATCGTTACGACCGACACTTCCGTGCCGCACTTGGCGGGGGCACTGGCCAGGCCGGTGTGGGTGATGCTCCAGTACGTGCCGGATTTTCGCTGGCTGCTGGAGCGCCAGGACAGTCCCTGGTATCCCTCGATGCGATTGTTCCGCCAGCCCCGCGCTAAGGATTGGGACAGCGTCATCACGCGAGTGGCCGATGAATTATCCTCTTGGATCAAGAATCGTGCCTGAGTTTGGGGGATCTTTCGCAGCGGGCCGTTAGGGAACGAGCACAACGTTGTCGATCAGACGGGTGGCTCCGACCCGGGCGGCGACGGCCAGAACGGTCGGCTTGGATACCACTTCAACGTTCTTCAGCGTCTGGGCATCCACGGCGGCGACGTAATCCACCGACAGGGGGACTCGGCCCTGGCTCCCGGGATCGAGCAGAATGTTCTGCATCGTCGCCAGCAGGCGATTGGTTTGCCGCACGCCCTTGGCGAACTCATCGCGGGCGGCGAACAGCGATTTGCTGATCGACAGGGCGCGCTCGCGCTCGCCGGCGGTGAGATATTGATTGCGGCTGCTCATCGCCATGCCGTCGGGATCGCGCAGCGTCGGGCAGAGGATGATTTCGATCGGCCAGTCCAAAGCGGCGGCCATGGCCTTGATGATGAGAAACTGTTGGTAATCCTTCTGGCCGAAGCAGACCACCTGGGGACGCACGATGTTGAACAGCTTGGCGACGACCTGACAGACGCCCGGAAAATGGTGGGGCCGGATGCGGCCCTCCAGGACGCCGCTGAGGTTGGGCATGTCCAGATGCACCTGGGCAACGGCGTGGGGGGGATACATCTGTTCGGGCGGGGGATTGAAGACCAGATCGACGCCGGCCTCGCGGCACATTGCCAGATCGGCGTCGATGGGACGCGGATATTTGGTGAAATCCTCGCGCGGGCCGAACTGCGTGGGATTCACGAAAATGCTGACGGCCACCTTCTCGGCGTGCTTGCGGGCAATGTCAACGAGGGACAAATGCCCGGCGTGAAGGGCGCCCAAGGTGGGGACCAGCGCCAACCGGCCAAGCTTCTCACGCTCGACGCGGCAATCGGCCAAGGTTTGTACGACGATCATGGTGTTGGCCGCAATGTACCACGAGGGGCGGGTTTGCGGCTATCATGGGGAAGATAAATTGGAAATCCGAAATCTGAAATCCGAATGACGAATCAAATCCGAAATCCGAAATCCGAAACGGAGACACGTGCATGAAGAAGTGGATAGCGATCTTGGCGATGTGTTTGACGACGGCATCGGCTTTGGCACAGACCAGTCCATCGACCGAGCCGGCCGGCCAGGCGGCGACCCGGCCGGAATCGGCCGGCGCGGAAGACAAGATTTCCGTGACCCATCATTCGCTGGCCATTGGCCCGACGACGATCGACTACCAGGCGCTGGCCGGCACAATGATGGTGAAGGACGACGCGGGCAAGCCGCGCGCGAATTTCTTTTTCGTGGCCTACCTGAAAGAGCCGGCGGGAAGGTCGGAAGACCGGCCGATCACCTTCGTGTTCAACGGCGGCCCCGGGGCCGCGGCGGTTTGGCTGCATTTGGGGGCGGCGGGGCCTAAACGCGTGGAGTTGGGAGCGGATGGAATCCCCTCCGCGCCGCCGCATCGGCTCATCGACAACGATCAGACCTGGCTGGACTCGACCGATCTGGTTTTCATCGATCCGGTCGGCACGGGATTCAGCCGGCCCGCCGAGGGGCAAAAGGCGTCGGAGTTCTACGGCGTGCAGCCGGACCTGGATTCCATCAGCGATTTCATCCGGCTGTTCCTGACCCGGTACGAGCGATGGAACAGCCCCAAATTCCTGGCCGGCGAAAGCTACGGCACCACCCGCGCCGCCGCACTCTCGGCCAAACTGTTGGACGGCTATGGCATCGATCTCAACGGCATCATCCTGATCTCGACGGTCCTGAATATGGCAACGCTGGACCCGGGCGACGGCAACGAATTGCCGTTCGCTTTGTATCTTCCGTCCTACACCGCCATCGCTTTGTATCACCACAAGCTGCAAACCACCGACGAAGACCGTCTCCTGGGCGAGGTGCGGGAATACGCCCTGCACGATTACGTTCAGGCGCTGGCCAAGGGCGGGGCGCTAACCAAGGAGGAGCGCGCGGACGTCGTAGCCCACCTCGCCCGCTACACCGGATTAACGCCCGACCTGATCGATCGGGCCAATCTGCGAATCGATCCCGGCACGTTCCGCAAGCAGTTGTTGAGCGACTCGCGACTGGTCCTGGGACGTTTCGACGCCCGGATCACCGGGCTTGACGCCGATCCCCTGGCCTCCGACCCCCAATACGATCCGAGCCTGTCGCTCTATTTGCCGGTGTATACCGGCACGTTCAACGATTACGTCCGCCGGCAATTGAAATTCGAATCGGACCTGAAGTACGGCGTGCTCAACTACGTCGGTCCCTGGGATTTTGGACCGCAGGGAATGGGA
>JBEKIV010000317.1:0-3828 GCA_050011595.1 Tepidisphaeraceae bacterium | reverse complement strand
AACAGGCGTGCCCGACGCAGGCAATTGTGTTTGGCGATTTGAACGATCGGAGATCCAAGGTTTTGCGTTCGCACAACGATCCGCGGGCGTATGGCCTCTTGGATGAGGCGCTGGCGACCAAGCCCAGGAACAAGTATTTGGCCAAGGTGAGCAATCCGGTGGAGGCGTAATGGCAAGCGTTCCAACAACCGAATTCGCCCGCATCGCCGCAGGGATCGAAGCGGATAATACCACCGACGATCCGCGGTTCCGGGCGCCGCTGGTAACGGGGAACAAGGATTTCGCGGCGGTGACGGCGACGGTGGCCGGCGTCGCCGAGCGGCCGGCGCCGCCCAAGGCGTGGTACGTGGCGATGGGGATTTCGCTGTCGCTGCTCGGGTTGCTCGGGGCCATGATCGGATATTTGTTTCTCACGGGCGTCGGAGTGTGGGGCAACAATCAGCCGGTCGGGTGGGGATTCGGCATCGTGAATTTCGTGTTTTGGGTCGGGATCGGTCACGCCGGAACCCTCATCAGCGCGATTTTGTATTTGTTCCGTCAGAACTGGCGGACGGGCATCAACCGGATGGCCGAGGCGATGACGATCTTCGCGGTTTGCTGCGCGGGATTGTTCCCCGGCATTCACGTGGGCCGGCCGTGGCTGGCATATTGGCTGTTCCCGATTCCGAACCAGATGAGTTTGTGGCCGCAGTTCCGCTCGCCGCTGCTGTGGGACGTGTTCGCGGTGGGGACGTATGCGACGGTGTCGCTGCTGTTCTGGTACGTGGGAATGGTGCCGGACATCGCGACGTTCCGGGACCGGTCCAAAAGTAAGATCAAGCAAGTGGTCTATGGGCTTCTTGCGTTGGGCTGGAACGGATCGAGCCGGCATTGGCATCGGTACGAACGGGCGTATCTGATGCTGGCGGCGTTGGCGACGCCGCTGGTGCTTTCGGTCCACTCGGTGGTGAGCTTCGATTTCGCGGTGTCACAGATTCCGGGCTGGCACACGACGGTGTTTCCGCCGTACTTCGTGGCCGGGGCGATCTTCGGCGGGTTTGCGATGGTGATCTGCCTGGCGGTCCCGGCCCGGGCGCTGTTCGGGCTGAAAGACATCATCACCCCGAGGCACATGGACAACATGGCCCGGATCACGCTGGCGACCAGCATGATGGTGGGATACGCGTACATGACGGAATTCTTCGTCGCGGCATACAGCGGCAATTCGCACGAATGGTTCACGTTCCACAACCGCGCCCTGGGTCCGTATTGCTGGAGCTGGTGCATGATGACCTTCTGCAACGTCGTCGCGCCGCAGCTTCTTTGGAGCAAGAAGGTCCGGACGAACATGCTGCTGCTGTGGATCGTGGCCATGCTGGGCAACGCCGGGATGTGGTTCGAGCGGTTTGAGATCATCATCACGTCCCTGACTCGCGATTTTCTGCCTTCGAGCTGGCACGCGTTCTGGCCGACGTGGGTGGATTTGTGCACGCTGGCGGGAAGTTTCGGATTGTTTATGACGCTGTTTCTGCTGTTCTGCCGGTATCTGCCGACGGTGGCGATCGCGGAAGTGAAGACCGTGATGCCGCAGGCGCATTTGCATGCCCATCAACTGCACGGCGAGGATGCCAAGCGGACGGATTACCGTCCCGACGAGCATCACGATCCGGATCGGGACGCCCCGCGGCTGAAGAATCGGTGAGGAGTTTTGGTTTTATGCCGACCGAAGTCCAAGAGACGCACGATACGCACGATGAAGAGTCGATGCTCTCCAGGGAGCCGGTGCTGACCGGCCTGCTTGGCCAGTTCGAGGACGTCTCCGCCGTGGTTTCCGCCGCGCAGAAGACGCGGGCGGCGGGGTACAAGGTCTGGGACGTGCACAGCCCGTTCCCCATCCATGGAATCGATGCGGTGATCGGAATCCGGCCGACGGTTCTGCCCTGGCTGGTGCTCTGCGGCGGGCTGACGGGCCTGGCGTCGGGCCTGGCGCTGCAATGGTTCTGCAATGCTTTCGACTACCAGATTATCGTCAGCGGCAAGCCCCTGTTCAGCTTGCCGGCGAACATCCCCATCATCTTTGAATGCACGGTGTTGTTCTCGGCGTTGACGGCGGTGTTCGGAATGCTGGGTCTCAACCGGCTGCCGCTGCTCTACAATCCGCTGTTCAACAGCGCCCGATTCCGCCGCGTGACGGACGACAAATTCTTCATCTGGATCGACGAATCGGATTCGCAGTTTAATGAGAAGGGGACGGAGGAGTTTTTGAAATCGGTTGGAGCGACCGCAGTGGAGCGCATAGAGGATTGATGAATGTCTGAGGAATCGAACAGTTCGCATCCGCCGGAAGAGCCGCAGTACGGCCCGACGTATTACGCGCCGGTGGAGTTGCCGATGCCGCGGCTGCCGCGTCCGCCGTTCTGGATGGTGGCGATTGCGCTGATCGGGGTGGTGGCGACGTGGCTGCCGCTGGCGATCATCTCGCGGGCGCGGGTTTCCAGCTCGGCCGACCCGCGGATTCAGCTCATGCAGGACATGGGCATCCAGCCGAAGCTCAGGGAGCAGATGACGAATTGGCTGTTCGAGGACGACCGTGCGATGCGGCCGGAGATTCCGGGGACGGTCGCGTACGGATCATTGGAAGAGGACGACAATCATTACCGCGGCTTCGTGCGCCAGAACGACGGGACGGGGAAGTGGACCGTCGTGTTCGCGGATACCCTGCCGGCCGAGCTTCTAAACGGGAAGAGGGGTTCTAATCCCGTGAACAACATGCAACGCCTGCTGAAACGCGGGCAGGAGCGGTTCAACATTTATTGCTATGTGTGCCACGGATACGACGGCTCCGGGCACGGCCCGGTCAACCAGCGGGCGCTGGAATTGAAGGCGACCGACACCGATCCGGCGCACCCGATCGGAGTCAACTGGACGCCGGCGGCGCAGCTTACCAGCGACACGATCCGCGCCGAGCCGGATGGGCAGATTTTCAATACGATCACCAACGGGATTCGGAGCATGCCCAGCTATGGGTCGCAGATTCCCGTGGACGACCGGTGGGCGATCGTGGCGTACGTGCGGGCCTTGCAACTCAGCCAGGGCGGAGCGCCGCCGTCGATCTTGAGCCGGACGCAGCAGGATACGCTACAGGAAAAATAGAACGTGGAAACTGAAGCGCAACATTCCCCGGAAGTGGAGAAGCTGAACCTGGGCGACCAGTCCGGCGGACTGTACGTCGGCGCTCAGGTGGTGGGCGTGGTGGGCCTGGTGGCGGCGGTGGTCCTGGGATATTTCGCCGGGGACGATTTCCGCAGGTTCTTCTACTCGTATCTGATTGGATACATGTTCTTCCTGGCGATCGCGCTGGGCGGGCTGTTCTTCGTGCTGTTGCAGCACGTGACCAAGGCCGGTTGGAGCGTGACCGTCCGGAGAATCTCGGAATGGTTCGCCTCGAGTCTGCCGCTCATGGGCGTGCTGTCCGTGCCGATCCTGGCTGCCGTCATCGTGGGGCACGGCTCGCTCTATCCCTGGGCCGTGAAGGATTGGGGCGTGGACAAGGGATTCAAGGGTTGGTGGCTCCAGCGCGGGTTTTTCGTCGGCCGCGCGGTGGTTTATTTTGTGATCTGGTCCTGGCTGGGCACCTGGTATTGGAAGCAATCGGTCAAGCAGGACCGGACGGGCGACATCGAACTGACGCGGCGGATGCAGTGGTGGGCGCCGCTGGGGCTGGTGCTTTTCGGACTGACGCTCACGTTCGCCGCGTGGGATTGGATCATGTCCCTGGACCCGCTCTGGTACAGCACGATCTTCGGCGTTTACTATTTCGCCGGTTGCGCGGTGGCGGTGTTTTCAAGC
>JBEKIV010000316.1:0-3961 GCA_050011595.1 Tepidisphaeraceae bacterium | reverse complement strand
CCCCGACCCCGATGACGCCTTCATGTTTTATGGGCTTGCCAAAAACCTGTTGGACACTGGCCCATACCGCTTCGAGCACGTCCTCCAGGACATCCAAACTCTCAATCAGCGGGCTCGCCGCGGCGAACTGGAAATCACCGCCATTTCAGTCCACGCCTACCCATATGTGGCCGACCGTTATGCGCTGACGAGTTGCGGCAGCAGCATGGGCGATCAATATGGACCGATGGTCATCACTCGCCAGCCCACAAAAATCGCCGCCCTCAAAGGCAAGACCATCGCCATCCCCGGCGAACTCACCACCGCATTCCTCGCTCTGCAACTGTGCCTTGGCAAAGCCGGCGAGGCGTTCCGGGCCGTCCCCGTTCAATTCGATGAAATCATCCGGTATGTCAAAGACGGAAAGGCCGATGCCGGCCTCATTATCCACGAGGGACAACTCACCTATCAAAAATCTGGCCTGCATCTGGTGGTCGATCTCGGCGCCTGGTGGCACGAGCAAACCGGCTTGCCCCTTCCCCTCGGCGGCAACTGCATCCGAAAAGATTTGGGAAAGAACGTCTGTCAGGAGGTTACGAACATTCTCAAGAGGTCGATCCAGTTCAGCCTCGATCATCGCAAGGAGGCCGTCGAATATTCCCTGCAATTCGGCCGCGATTTGAACCGCGAGCTGGCCGACCAATTCGTCGGCATGTACGTGAACGATTGGACGCTGGATTACGGTCCCCGCGGCCGCCAAGCGATCTCAACGCTCCTCAAACGCGGCGCCGACGCCGGCCTCGTGCCGCCCATCGGCCAAATCGAATTCGTTACCGCAGCGTGAGATTGAATTGGTCATTTGTCATTGGTCATTTGCAAGACAATTCGGAATCGGCGATACGAGTGACAAATGACAAGTGACCAATGACCCATTCAATCTCACGCCACGGCCGCCGTCATTGAAAGGGACGCCCTTCCTTCCTTGACGCGCTCGATATGCGCCCCCACGGCCGCGAGTTTCTGCTCGATCTTCTCGTATCCGCGATCGATGTGATAAACGCGGTCGATGCGCGTGGACCCCTTGGCGACCAATGCCGCCAACACCAGCGCGGCGCTGGCCCGCAGGTCGCTGGCCATCACGTTGGCGCCCTGTAGTTCGCGCACGCCTTGGATGATGGCCGTCGGACCCTCCTTGCGAATCCGGGCGCCCATGCGGTTCAACTCGCCCACGTGCAGGAACCGGTCGGGGAAAATCCGCTCCGTCACCACGCTGATTCCATCCGACAGACAGAGCAGGGCCATGAGCTGCGCCTGCAAATCCGTGGGGAATCCCGGGTACGGCTGGGTCGTCATCTCCACCGGATTGATTCGCCGCGCCGCCGTGACATAAACCGTCCCGCTGTCCCGCTGCGTTTGCACGCCCACCTCGTCCAGCCGATCCGTCACCGCGATCAGATGGTCCAGGCTGCAATTCTTCAGCGCCAATTCCCCATTGGTGATCGCCGCCGCGATCATGAAGGTGCCGCACTCGATCCGGTCGGGAATGACCCGATGCTCGGCGCCTACCAGCTTTTCGACGCCCTCGATGCGAATTTCGGGCGTCCCGTGTCCTTTGATTCTCGCCCCCATCTTGATGAGCATGTCCGCACAGTCCGAAACCTCCGGCTCGCATGCCGCCCCCACCAGGATCGTTTCTCCATCGGCCAGCGTCGCGGCACACATGACGTTGATGGTCCCCAGTACCGTCGGCCCCAACGCCCCGCCGAGATACATCCGGCATCCCTTCAGCCGCCCGCGCACCTCGCCCACGATGTTCCCGTTTTCCATCCGGAAATGCGCCCCCAGCTTTTGCAACCCGCGCACGTGCAAATCCACCGGCCGATCGCCGATGGCGCACCCCCCCGGCATGCTCACGATCGCCTTGCCGCGCTTGCCCAGCAGTGGACCCAGCACGCAGATGCTGGCACGCATCGTCTTGACGATGTCATACCGCGCCTCGCATTGCGTCTCGTCCTGGACTTCGATATCCAGCGGCCCGTTGAGCGCCGGACCCACCAGGATATCGGGGTCGGCCGGCTCGTGGCGATAAACCTGGCACCCCAACTCCCCCAGCAGCTTGGACATGGAATCGATGTCCAATAGCCTCGGAACGCCTTTGAGCGTGCTTTTCCCCTCGGCCATCAGACACGCCGCCAGAATGGGAAGCGCGGAGTTCTTGCTGCCGCTGACTTCGATTGTCCCCTTGAGTCGATGTCCGCCGTGGATGAGAAAACTGTCCATCTCTGCCCGTCCTTGGGCCGGAAAAGCCGCCGACAGCGAAGGCACTGCCTTTCGCGGCGGCATCTCCCTAAGCCCGAAACGTCCCGGTGCGTCGCCACCGGAAAAACCGTTCGGTCTATCGGCCAGTCCATTGGCCGACGATTACTATCAATATTGCCCTTGGATGCCGGACCCGTTATCGGTCTGGCCGCCAAGTTCAGTTCCTCATTGTGGACTTGCCCCGTCCGAATATCAAGCCAGGAGACCCAATTCCCGGCGATTTTCTCTTCCCGCCGTCCATACCCTTGTCGCTTTCACGTCCACACCGGCGGCGGAGCAATCTGATCCGCCGGGCGCGGGCCGGGATCGGACTTCCCGCTGGTCGATAGCCGGCTCTCCGCGATGACGTGCATGTCATGATCGCAGGTGATCTGGCAACTGAGCCGCAATCCGTGAGTCGCCCCCAACCCCCGGGCTGACAAGACCGATCGTTCCGCGTGCGTCACCTTATCCGGCTCGCCGGAAATGAACCTCACCCGGCACGTCGTGCACTTGCAGTTGCCCCCGCAGGCGTGCATCTGGTCGATCTTGGCCTCGTCCAGCAGCGCCAGCACCAGCCGCTTCCCCGCCGGGACCTCAAATGTTCCCACGCCTTCCACCGTCAATTTCGGCATTCAAAACTCCTCGTCGGCGATCAGAACCTACTCTAACGGATTTTCGGCGATTCTTTGCTCCGCGTCAAAATTATCTCGTCGGTGAAGCAATTCCCGCCTTCGCATCGCGTCATATACAAAGAAAACGCAAGAGGCGGGCCATGTTGCGGCGTTGTCTTGGCGTCACGTTGGTTGAGCTTCTGGTCGTCATCGCGCTCATGCTTCTTTTGCTTGGATTGCTCCTGCCCGCGGCACTTAAGCTGGTCAAGGCGGCGGAAGCGCTGCGCTCGCCACATTAGTACCGCCCACAATGCGGAACTCATCCGACTCGCCGGAACCAGTCCCTTTCTTGACCCAGCCGGACATGAATATTACGGTCAGTTCATGACCGTCGAACAGCTACGCCGGGCTCATCAGGCCCGTCCATTTCACCCATTCGATATTCATTTGGCCGATAGTAGGCGTCTGCCGGTGGACCACCCCGAATTGTTGGCGATCACCCCTACCGGTCGAACCATCGGAATTGCATTAAAGGACGGAACAATAGAAACCGTCGATCTACTGCTCGTCACAAGCATCAAACCAAGGCCCAACGGCAAGCCGCGTTCCGGGAAGCGATCGACGTAACCTACTTCACGATCTTGACCTGATCGTGTTCCTATGGCATTCTGGTCTAAACTTTAGACCAGGATGTTTTATGCGAAAAATCGGCGCTTACGAACTGAAGACTCATTTGGCCGAAGTTCTCGATTCCGTCGAGCATGGCCAGACGGTCGTCGTCACTCGGCACGGCAAGCCGATTGCGCGTATCTCGCCCGATGCCGTCGATCAGCGCGAGCAAGTCAATCAGGCCGTCAAGTCCCTTTTGGACTTTCCCCGCACGCCTCTTCCCAAGGGCGTTACCATCCGCAAACTGATCGAGGAAGGCCGCCGATGAGTCTCGTCGCCGACATTTCGGTGGTTCTGGCGTGGCTGTTTGAGGAAGAACGAACGGCCGATGCTCTTGCCGTGCTTCGTCGCATTGAGAAGGACGTGTTGCTCGTGCCGCCGTTGTGGTGGAGCGAACTGGA
>JBEKIV010000315.1:0-3993 GCA_050011595.1 Tepidisphaeraceae bacterium | reverse complement strand
TGACGACGATTCACTCCTATACGGCGACGCAGAAACTGGTGGACGGCCCGAGCAAAAAGGACTGGCGCGGCGGGCGGGCGGCGGCGATCAACATCATCCCCAGCAGCACCGGCGCGGCCAAGGCCGTGGGCGAAGTGTTGCCGGCCATGAAGGGCAAGCTCACGGGCATGTCGTTCCGCGTGCCGACGGCGGATGTGTCGGTGGTGGATCTGACGTTCCGGTCGGCCCGCGACACGTCGATCGAAGAAATCGACGGACTTTTGAAAAAGGCGTCCACTTCCTATTTGAAGGGCATCCTGGGCGTGACGGATGAGGAGCTCGTCTCCACCGATTTCATTCACGATGCGCGGTCATCCATCTACGACAGCCTGGCCACGCTGCAAAACAACCTCAAGGGCGAGAAGCGGTTCTTCAAGCTGGTGAGCTGGTACGACAACGAATGGGGCTTCAGCAACCGCGTTGTCGATCTGGTGCTGGGGATGGCGAAGAAGGAAGGATTGCTGAAGTAGAGTTCGTCTGGGTTCATGTTCTGGATATTCGAAGCCCCGGATGTACATCCGGGGCTTCTTGCTTGGATCAAGCGGGCTGGCATTTCGGGCAAAAATGGGTGGAGCGGCCGCCGAGCACAATCCGCACAATCGGCGTGCGGCAGAGGGTGCAGGGTTTTCCTTGGCGATCGTAGACGCGGTGGATTTTCTGGAAATCGCCGGGCCGGCCGTCGGCGTCGCGGTAGTCTCGGAGGGTGCTGCCGCGATGGCGGATGGCGCGGTTCAGGATGGATTTGATACTGCGGTTCAGGCGGGAGATCTGGGGTTTGGAAAGTTGGTTGGCGGGGATTCGAGGATCGATGCCGGCGGTGAAAAGTGATTCGTCGGCATAAATGTTTCCCAGTCCCGCGAGCATTTTTTGATCGAGCAGCGCGGTTTTGATGGTTCGTCGGGTTTTTGACAGACGCCGGGCGAGTTGTTTGGCGGTGATCTTCAGGGGTTCGGGGCCGAGCCCGGCGTCGGGGCGGCCGTCGGTTCCGAGCCAGAAGACGCCGCCGAATCGGCGGGGATCGACGAAGCGAAGTTCGGTCTGCGCAATTTGCAGGATGAGGTGGGTGTGGGGATGGAGGGGCGCGTTGGAGGGGTCGAGGCTCAGCCGGCCGGTCATGCCAAGATGGACGTAAAAGCGGGCGGCGTCGTCTAATTCGAAGACGATCTTTTTGCCGCGACGATGCAGGTGGGCGATGGTGCGGCGTGAAATTTTTGAATCGAGAGGGATGTTCGGGGGGTGGAGGATGTCCGGACGGAGGATGCGCACGGCGTCGATTCGGCGGTGGACGATCCGCGGGCGCAAAGTTCGGACGATTGTCTCAACTTCGGGCAGTTCAGGCATTTGAAACTTCCCAGGCCATCGGCGCGTCTATGGATTGTTCCCAGTTCTTGGGATAGAAACAACCGGCGACAGCGGCCAAGCAACATAAAAAGAGAGGTTGGGACCATGGAATCAGAACTCGGCATCGTGGAAGGCCAGCCGGGCGACTTGGCGGGGGACGAACTGGCGGCGGTCGAAAAGCTCCAGAAAGGTTACCACGACATGAGGTCGGAGCTGGCCAAGGTGATCGTCGGGCAGGAAGGGGTGATCGAAGAGCTTCTGATCGCGTTGTTTTGCCGGGGGCATGCGCTGTTGGTGGGCGTCCCGGGGTTGGCCAAGACGCTATTGATTTCGACGTTGTCGCGGACGTTGGGGTTGAGTTTCAGCCGCATTCAGTTCACGCCGGACCTGATGCCGTCGGACATCACCGGGACGGAGGTTATTGAAGAGGACAAGACGACCGGAGGGAGGCAACTGCGATTCGTGCGCGGGCCGGTTTTTGCAAACGTGATTTTGGCGGATGAGATCAACCGGACGCCGCCGAAGACGCAGGCGGCGTTGCTGGAGGCGATGCAGGAGCACCAGGTGACGGCGGGTGGGAAACAGCATCGGCTTCCGCAGCCGTTTTTTGTGTTGGCGACGCAAAATCCGATCGAGCAGGAGGGGACGTATCCGTTGCCGGAGGCGCAACTGGATCGGTTCATGTTCAACATCAACGTGGGATATCCAACGGAGGACGAGGAATTCCAGATCGTGCGTCTGACGACGATGTCGCGGAGCGTGGAGTTGAAGCACGTGCTGAGCGGGGAGGAGGTTTTGCAGCTTCAGGAGATCGTGAGGAAGGTCCCGGTGGCGGATCACGTGATCCGGTATGCGTTGCAATTCAGCCGGCTGACGCGGCGCACGGAAGGGGGGTGTCCGGATTTCGTGAATGAATTCGTGGGATGGGGCGCGGGGCCGCGCGCCAGCCAATACCTGATCCTGGCGGGCAAGGCGAGGGCGCTGCTCAAAGGACGGTATCACGTGAGCACGGAGGACATCCGGCAGGTGGCGTTGCCGGTGCTGCGGCATCGGATCGTGACGAATTTCAACGCCGAGGCCGAGGGGATCAAGAGCGACGACCTGGTGCGCCGGCTTCTGGAGCACATCCCGCGCCAGCAGTATGACGAGCTGGACCGGACGGCGGCGCGAATGATGAAGGATGCGCCGGCGGCGTGAAGGAATTTATGGCAGCGTCTATCTACAGTAGACAGCCTCAGCTAAAGCCCTCGGCGATGAGGACTGTTGCTGATCGTCGATTCGATGATGCCGAGACGCTATGCGAGACTAAGCAGAATGCCCGAGCAAACGGCGCCGCATATTTGGTCGGCTTTGTAGTTGAAATCCTGCTCAAGGCAAGATTGGTACGCAAGCACCCTCAGATTGCCCGAAAGCGACAACATGAAATGAACGATCTATCCTCGGCGGAACGGGAGATTTGGTTCCTTATATGGAAGCAGCATGATTTGGAGGGGATGCTGTCAAAATTGGAAGAATTAGAGGCCGCATTGAAAAAGCAGGGTGAGCGCGAGGGGGAAAATTACCTGGAGGACTTAAAGAAAATTTGCGCGACATGGACGATCCAGGCGCGGTACTCTAGCCACACGATGCAGCATAGGGAGGCCGAGGAGTTGATCGAACGGGTTCGTGTCTTAAAGGAGAAACTAAAATGAGCGCAAGTGACCTAAAAAAGTTGACCGCGTCGCTCCGAAAGAAATTCGGTGGAGAAGTCGGCTATGAAAGGATCAATTCAAAGGGCCGATACCGTCTTGAGATTATCTCGCCGAAGTTCGCGAAAATGACGCAACTTCAGCGACAGGACTCAGTGTGGGCGGTTGTTGATCAGGTGCTGTCGCGCCAAGCGACTCTCGGTATTTCCATGATTCTAACATACTCACCCGCGGAATTGGCGGCGACACGTTAGGACGGAGCGTGTCCGAATCCGCCACCGATTATCGCCGTTATCTTGAGCCGCGGACGCTGGCGCGGATCGGGTCGCTGGACTTGCGCGCCCGGCTGATCGTCGAGGGGCTGATGGCGGGCATGCATCGCTCGCCCTATCACGGAATATCGGTGGAATTCGCGCAGCACCGGCAATACGTGCCGGGAGACGATATCCGCCACGTCGATTGGAAGGTGTTTGCCAAGACCGACAAGGTTTATCTCAAGCAATACCAGGAAGAGACGAACCTGCATCTGATCTGCGTGGTGGACGCCAGCGAATCGATGGGGTACGGCTCGGTGGGCGAGGGCCAGGCGTCGTGGAGCAAATACGATCACGCGACGGCGATCGCGGCGGCGTTGTCGTACCTGGCGATCCGGCAACAGGATTCGGTGGGATTGGCGATCTTCGACAACGAGCTGAGGCGGTATTTCAAGCCGAGCAATTCGCCGGGACAATGGAAGACGATCACGCACGAGCTTCTGCTGGTTCCGCGGCTGAAGAAAACGGGGACGGGTCGGGTGCTGGAGCAGCTTGCGGAGAAGCTGACGCATCGCAGCCTGGTGGTGGTGCTGAGCGATTTCTTCGACGACATGGATTCGTTGCGGCAGGGGTTGCGGCATCTTCGCTATCGGAAGCACGAGGTGATCGCG
>JBEKIV010000314.1:0-4001 GCA_050011595.1 Tepidisphaeraceae bacterium | reverse complement strand
GTCCAGGTCGGCGGAAAATAAAATTCGCCTATTACCGGCTGATGGAATGGTTCCAAGAGCAAATTCACTCGGTAACCACAGCCCGATCCCCATAGGGCCGATTCAAAACAGGTAGTCGCGTCGCCAAACCACTTGTCGAGGGAGTGCAAATGAGTTAACCTATTCTTTATGCTCGCGGGACTCCCCGGCAGAGTTCCCCCCCTCTCTGCCACCCCGCGAGCTTTTTTGTTTCTGCATATCGGAGCGGGTTTGCTCGTAGCGGCGAGCGTTGCTTATCGGACATTGTGCTCGACTTTGGCGAAGGTGCAAATTCACCTCGCTTAAATGACGAAAAGCATGGGGACGAATGGCCGTCGCCGCCCCCATGCTCACCCGCGCCCAAGACCAATCCGTGCATACCGCCGCCTGGCGACTTCGCGCCGGCTTATGGCTGGCGCTGGCGGGGATTTCGCTCGCCTGTTTTTTGAACACGCTCGACGACGTCCGGAGATATCCGGGGACCGATCTGCGCGCCCGCGTCGTCGGGGCGCGGGAAATGATGCGCGGATTGGATCCCTATTTCATCGCCGCCAAGACGGATCAGACGGATGCCCTGCAGGACCCCGACCGGTATGCCGCGGTTTGCAGCCGATGCACCTATACCCCCACGCTGCTTTGTCTCTATGCGCCGCTGGCGAATTTGCCCTACGGCGTCCAGCGATACATTTGGTTTGGCGCCGAGTGGTGCGCCCTGGCCGGATCAATCCTCCTGTTGCGCGGAACGATGCGCGACGGATTGCTCAAGAACGTTTTCACCGCGGTAGCCCTGTTATTCTTCGCCGACGGCGCCTTTTGGCGGTTCCACCTGGAACGCGGACAGTATTACGTGTTCATCCTGTTCCTGTTTTCATTGACCGCCCGGTTTTGCCTTGGCAAATCCACCGCGCAAGAGGAACCGTCGTCCGCGGACCGATGGTGGCACGGCATTCCCCTAGGGCTGGCGGCGGCCATGCGATTGACCCCGCTGGCGGCGTTGCTGCCGCTTTGGGTTTTGGGACTTCGCCGAACCGCGGTGGGAGCGGCGATCGTCGCCATCGTCTGCATCGCCGGCTCGATTCGTCTCAGCGGGTTCGGTTTGTGGCAGAGCTATTTCCGGGCCGTTTCGATCCAATCGCAACTCACCTGGAATCCGGACTATTTGGAAAGCGAAAGAGCCAAATTGCCGCCGCTGCCGGCGAATGTGGAAGGGATGACATTCAAACGCATTCTCCACTTGCAGGATTCGAACGTGACGTTCGCATCGGATGTTTTGCAGCCGCTGGCAAATTGCTTTGGTTGGGCGCCCGGAAGGGAACATTGGTTGACCGTCAGCCAGGCTGGCGCCGTCCTGATCTGCCTCCTGTTCCCCGTTCTTCTGCGATTCCGCCGGGCCTTGGAGCCGGGCGAGAAATTGGCCGCCGCTTTTTTGTGCGTGCTATCGGCGGAGTTGTTCCTTCCCGTCCGCCTGTCCTATTGCGACGTGATGCTTTTGGCGCCCATCGGCCTGTTGATGCTGCGGATGTTTCGAAACTCCGCCGGCTACGTCTGCTTCGCCGTCGTGCTGATGGGATTGGCCCTGACACATAGCCTCCTGCCGGACGAGTCCTCCATCCCCATCCTGCGGCCACCGCTGATCATGGCGGGATTGTTGGGATATCTGGTGATCGGGTTCGGCAAGGGAAGGGGAAACACCCCCAACGCGAGATGAATCGTACGGTGTGAATCGCAAGAAAATCACTTTTTGTTGGCAACGAGCGAGGTATGGATCAATTGAAAAACGCGGGTCGGGGAGCGTATGTGGGGGTGATGCTGGTGTCGCTGGCGACGCTGGCGTTTGAGTTGCTCCTGACGCGCATCTTCAGCGTGACGCTGTGGAACAATTATGCGTTCGTGGCCGTGTCGCTGGCGATGTTCGGATTGACGGCGGGCGCGGTCATGGTGCACGTGCTGCCGGGGGTTTTTCGGCGGGAGCGGACGTGGGTACACATGTCGGCAAGCTGCCTGCTGATGGGGATGTGGGCGATCGCTTCGATCGAGGCGCATCGGGCGATGCGGGTGCCGCCGAATCTTTCGCTGGCGGCGCTGCCGTTGCTGGCGGCCACGTATTTGATCGCCGCGATTCCGTTCGCATTCAGTGGGATTGCGATTTCTCTCGTGTTGACGCGGTTTCCGATGCAGGTGAGCCGGCTGTATGCGGCGGACCTGTGCGGGGCGGCGCTGGGGTGTATCGTGCTGGGGTTTCTTCTACAGGCGAGCGATGGGCCGACGGCGGTTTATGCGACGGCTGCGGTTGCCTTTGGCGGGGCAATCGCGTTTGCGGTGGATGGCGAGATCGTGGGATTGAAGCGGATCGCGTGCATCGCGACGGCGGCGACGGCGGGGTTCGTGCTGCTGAATACGCTGGTAATTCACGGTGGCGGGCAAAGCCTGGTGCGGCTGGCGTGGGCAAAGGACCACGACGAGCCGACACCGCTGTATGAGCGATGGAATTCCTATTCGCGCGTGCGGGTGTGGGAGCGGGCGAGGGGACCGCAGGCGCCGGTCGGGTGGGGATTCAGCGCGAAGATGCCGAACCAGGGGCGCAGCCTGTCGCTGGTGCTGGATATTGACGCGTCGGCGGCGACGAGCCTGACGGGATTTGGCGGCGATCTGAGCGGCCTGGGGTATCTCGCGTGGGACGTGACGAATCTGGCGCATCATGTGAAGAGCGGCTCGGATGTGCTGATCATCGGCAGCGGCGGCGGGCGGGACGTGCTTTCGAGCCTGTATTTCCACGAAAAGTCGATCACGGGCGTGGAGATGAATCAGGCGGTTTACCAGGCGATGAGCCAGACGTTTGGCGATTTCACGGGGCATCTGGATCGGCTGCCGAACGTACGGATCGTCAATGATGAAGCGCGCAGCTACCTGGCGCGCACGCCGGAGAAATACGATCTGATCCAGCTTTCGCTGGTAGATACGTGGGCGGCGACGGCGGCGGGCGCGTTCGTGCTGAGCGAGAATGCGCTGTACACGACGGAGGCGTGGAACGTTTATCTGTCGCGGCTGCGCCCGGGGGGGATGATTTCGGTTTCGCGATGGTATTCGCACAGCCGCCCGTATGAGTTGCCGAGGCTGGCGGCACTGGCGGCGCAGGCGCTGCGGCAGCATGGGGCGACGCGGCCGCAAGATCATATTGCCATCGCCTACAACATCGATCCGAACGACAGCCACAACGTGGCGGTGGCGACGCTGCTGGCGTCGGTCGATCCTTTTACGCCGGCGGAACTGCAGCGGCTGAACCGGGTGGCAGCGGAGCGGGGGTTTCATATTCTGTTCAGCCCGCTGGAGTGTCATGATGAACTGTTGCGGACGGTGGTGTGCGCGCAGGATATCGCGGCGGCGACGGCGAAGCTGCCGGTGAATCTGCTTCCGCCCACGGACAATAAGCCGTTCTTTTTTGATAATTCGCGGCCGAGCGGCCTGTTTCGCGGCGATCTGTGGAACGGAGCGCACGTGCAGGGCGGGCTGCTGATACTGCTGGGTTTATTCGGGGTGGTGGGGATGTTCAGCGCGGCGTTTATCCTAATGCCGCTGGCGATCCGATCGGCTTGCGGCGGCGGGAAAGGCAAGAGGCCTGGGCTGCGGCCGACGCTGTATTTCGCGCTCATTGGCGTCGCGTTCATGATCGTGGAAATCGCGCAGATGCAGCGGCTGGTTGTGCTGCTGGGGCATCCGGCTTATAGCCTGACGGTGGTGCTCTTCTCGCTGCTGGTATCCAGCGGCATCGGCAGCTTTTCCACCGCGGGGATCAACCGCGAAAACCTGTTCGGCTCAGCGCGGCTTCGGCTGCTGGGGTTGATGGGGACGCTGATCGTGCTGGGGCTGGTGAGCCCGACGTGTGTGGAATCGTTTCAGAGCGGGTGGACGCCGGTACGGATTGCGGTGGCGCTGGGGCTGCTGTTTCCCGCGGGGTTTTTCATGGGAATGGCGTTTCCGATCGG
>JBEKIV010000313.1:0-4007 GCA_050011595.1 Tepidisphaeraceae bacterium | reverse complement strand
CCCCAGCCGCCACCGCTGGATGTTGCGTCGGCCTCCGGCGGCGATAACGAACCCTCCAGCAACTTGAACAACGGCAACAGCAACACCGGCAACACCAACGGCGGCGGCAATAACTTCCGCTGGGGTGGGTCCAGCACCTACAATCAACTCCAGACCGGGAACATCGGGTGGTAGGGGCTGGGGGGGTCAGGCCTAAAATTTCTCGACAATCCGGAAGAACTCCGATAGCTTGATCGAGAGAGAAGATGTCGCGTTTTTTGCCGCTGGTTATCTTTGTGATCTGGTTGTCCAGTCCCGCGCTTCCCGCGGCGGATGGGATCAAGCCCGGGGTGGGGTGCGCGATTTTTCTGGGAACCCACGTGGGAATGATCGCGGTCCTGGCGGTCTGGAGCCGGCACGTGGCGCGGTGGGCGCACTTGAACCACGTTCAGCGGCGGCTGCGGACGTTCAACGCGGTGATCTACGCCAGCCGGATCGTTCTTCCGCTTTGGCTGGCGGCGGGGGTTTTCGCCCTGGGATGGAAGGAGTTGATTTGCGGCGTTCTGGATCGGACGCCGGTGGGACGATTGGGGCTGGACATCCCGGGCCTGGTGCTGGGATGCCTGCCGTCGTTTTTGGCGTGGATGGGGTTGTGGTGGGCGCAGTTCCCGGCGGACCGGGCGTTGCGCGAGCAGAATATCCTGATTCAACTCAACGAGGACCTCCCGCTGCAACCGCCGCCGTCCTTTCGAGACTATTTTTTCGTGAACCTTCGGTTGCAGCTTTTGTTCACGATCGCGCCGGCGCTGCTGCTGCTGTTTCTGCACGACGGGCTGTCTCTGGTTTTACCGCCGATCTTTCATCGGATTCCGATATTGGCCGGCCGGCAGGACATGGGTGAAGCGTTGATCACGCTGCCGGCGTTGGGGGGGTTCCTGGTTTTCAGTCCGGAGATTCTGCGTCGGGTGTTGCAGACCGAGCCGATGCCGGATTGCGCCTTGCGGCGGAGGCTGGTGGCGACCGCGCGGCGGCACGGCGTGGGGATTCGGGGCGTGCTGCTGTGGAAGACGCAAAACCAGATGGGCAACGCGGCGGTGATGGGTTTTGTGTCTCGTTTCCGCTACGTCCTGCTGAGCGATCTGCTGCTGGAAACAATGCACGACGAGCAGATCGAAGCGATCTTCGCACACGAGATCGGGCACGTGACGCACCGGCATCTTCCGTGGCTGATGGCGGCGATGGCGACAATGATGTTCGCGATGGCCGGGCCGGGGCAGCTGCTGACGGACGCGCTGGAGTCGGGGCATGGGGGGCACGTCTGGCTGGCGGAATCGGTGCAGATGGCCATTATGCTGGGGGCGGCGATCGGGTTGTTCGCGCTGGCCTTCGGGTTCGTCAGCCGGAAATTTGAGAGGCAGGCGGACGTTTTCGCGGCCCGGACGATCCAGGGTGGAACTGAAGGGGACACGACCCTTAATATTAAGGGTCGTGTCCCCTTCAGTTCGGCGGAGGGGGAGGTTCAATCGGCGGTGCTGGCGGAGGCTGAACACGCCGCGACGGACCACGTGGGCCGCCACGGCGCCGCGGTTTTCTGCTCGGCGTTGGAGCGAGTGGCGGCGGTGAACAACATTCCCATCGCCGCCCGAAGCTGGTGCCACGGAAGCATCGCCAAGCGCATCCGGTTTCTGGAATTCCTCAGCCGCGATTCCCGGAGAACGGCGGATTTCGACCGATTCATGCGCCGTTTATATCTCACCCTACTGATCAGCCTGCTGGCGTTCGGGGTCTGGACGATGCTGGCGGCGAAGGACTGGATGAACTGATCGGTGAGGAATCCGACCGTTTTCAGGGCATTTTGCTCGGTTTCACGTCCGATAAGGCGGGGGCTCACGTTTCGGACAAAGTAGTCTGCATTTACTGTCGAAGTGTAGTGGTGCAGCGGACGTTTTGTGGTGCCGTAGTTCCGGAATTCGGCGTTGATTTCAGGGGAAGCGAATGATCCCAGCCGTCGTGCCAACGAATGAATCCGAGCGTCTGGCGGCGTTGCGCCGCTGCGAGGCGCTGGATACGGCGCCGGAAATCGCCTTTGACGACATCGTGTTGTTGGCGTCGCGGGTATGCGAGGCGCCGATGGCGGCGATCAGCCTGGTTGACGAGCACCGGCAGTGGTTCAAATCGCGGGTGGGATTCGAGGCGCGCCAGACGCCGCGGGAGGTGGCGTTTTGTGCGCACGCGATCTTGCAATCCGATCTCCTGGTGGTTCCGGATGCGATGAAGGACGAGAGATTTCACGACAATCCGCTGGTCCGGGGCGATCCGCACGTTCGGTTCTACGCGGGCGCGCCGCTGGTGACGACGGACGGCCATGCCATCGGCGCGCTGTGCGTGATGGACACGGTGGCGCGTTCCCTTTCAACGGGGCAGGCCGAGACGCTTCACGTGCTCGCCAGACAGGTGATCAACCAGATCGAGTTGCGGCAAGCCCAGCGGAGGTTGGTGCAGGCCGCGATGCACGATGCGTTGACGGGGCTGCCGAACCGGGTGCTGCTCATGGATCGCATCGAGCATTGCATCGCCCGCGCGCGGTCGCGGGGCAACTATCATTTCGCGGTTTTGTATTTGGATCTGGACCGATTCAAGGTGATCAACGACAGCATGGATCACTCGGCGGGCGACCAATTGCTGGTGACTGTGGCACAGCGGCTGATGCAAAGCCTGCGGGCCGGCGACACGGTGGGCCGGGCGGAGGAAGACCTGGAAACGGTGGCGCGTCTCGGCGGAGACGAATTCACGGTGGTATTGGAGAACCTGCGGGCCCCTGAAGACGCCGCCGTGGTGGCCAAGCGGCTCTTGACGGAACTGTCCAAGCCGCTGCCGCTCAACGGTCAGGAAATCGTAATCACGGCGAGCATGGGGGTGGTCGCGGGTTCTGGGATCGCGGCATCGGCGACCCAACTGCTGCGCGACGCCGACGTTGCGATGTATCGCGCCAAAGGCGCGGGGGGAAACCGCTTCGCGATGTTCGATCCGGCGATGCACACCGTGGCGACGAAACGGATGCAACTGGAGAACGACCTTCGCCATGCCATCGAGCGCGGGCAACTGGTGCTGCAATATCAACCGATTGTCTCCCTCCAGACCCGCAGCCTGAAGGGATTTGAAGCGCTGCTGCGCTGGCAATTCCGCGGAGAAATGATCCGCCCGGAAGAATTCGTGCCCATCGCCGAGGAGACGGGATTGATCGTGCCCATCGGCCGATGGATCATCGCCGGCGCCTGCCGGCAACTGGCCGAATGGCGGCGCGCCTTCGCCCCCCTGCCGCTGACGATGAGCATCAACCTTTCGCGGCGTCAGTTGGCGGACCGCGAATTGATGCCGCTCGTCTCGCGGGTTTTGCGCGAAACGGGACTGGAGGCGCAGAGCCTGCAACTGGAGCTGACCGAAAGCGCCATTTGCAACGAGGAATCGGCGCGGGTGATGCTGCCGCGGCTCAAGGAAATGGGCGTGCATCTTGCCATGGACGATTTTGGGACGGGGTATTCGTCGCTGAGTTGCCTGCGGGACTATCCTCTGGACGTGCTGAAAATCGACCGGTCTTTCGTCAGCGGCCAGGGCTCGTGCCGGGACGCGGTGGCCGTGCTGAAGGGGATCGTGGACCTGGCCCACAACCTACAGATGCGCGCGGTGGCCGAGGGCATTGAGACGATGGAGGAGGCGGCGATGTTGCAATCGGTGCAATGCGACGACGGGCAGGGATATCTGTTCTCGCCGCCGTGCAGCGTCCAAACCGCGACGGCCTGGATATCCGGCCGATTGGGGGCAATCGAAGCGGCGTGAAGGGATTTCCTTACAGCGCGTTGCAAGTCGGTGTACACCGGTCAAAATCCACCCGCGCCAATTCTGCAGGGAACGCCCACGGCGCTGCCTCATCCTTACCCACATCTCAGGGTGGGCTCGCTTTCCATAACAGGAACGCGGATTCCAGCCCTGAAATCGGCAGGCACAACCCTCTTTTCCGCGGACGTAAG
>JBEKIV010000312.1:0-4009 GCA_050011595.1 Tepidisphaeraceae bacterium | reverse complement strand
GAGTCATCTTTCAGAAGTTCACCGGCGTGGTCGTGGGCAGGACGAACGGCTATATGATCCCCTTCGCCATCGCCGGCCTGGCGTACGTATCGGTGCTGCTCATCATCCACCTCATGCTTCCCCACCTGGAGCCGATGAAGCTCGAAGAGGCTCAATCGCCGCCGTCCACGGCCTGAACAAAAGGGCGCTCAACATGAAAACCAGAATCGTCGCCGACCAAACAAGATATCAACGCATGACCACCGCGGAACTGCGCGAATCGTTCCTCATCGAAGACCTTTTCCAGAGCGGATCGGTCGAATTGTATTACACGGACGTGGACCGGGCGGTGATCGGCTCGATCGTGCCGGCGGGCAAGAAACTGTCCCTGGGAACGAGCAAGGAGCAGCTTGCGGCCGAATACTTCGCCGAGCGGCGCGAGATCGGACTGATCAACACCGGGGCATCCGGAAACGTGATCGTCGATGGGAAATCATTTGTCCTGGAAAACTGCGACGGTCTTTACGTTGGCCGGGGAAGCAAACAGATCGAATTTGAAAGTCGAAATTCCGCCGACCCGGCCCGGTTCTTCCTGATGAGTTATCCCGCTCACACGAACTATCCGACCGCTCACGCGAAAAAAGCGAATGCCGAAGCGACGAACCTCGGCTCGGTCAAGGACGCCAATCAGCGGACGATTTACAAATATATCCATCCCAAGGGGATCGCCAGTTGCCAGCTCGTGATGGGTTTTACGCAATTGAAGGAAGGGAGCATTTGGAACACGATGCCTCCGCACACGCATTCGCGGCGGACGGAGGTTTACCTGTATTTCAACCTCGACGCATCGGCGCGGGTGTTGCACGTGATGGGCACGCCGACGGAAACCCGGCATCTTTTGGTGAAAAACGGGCAGGCGGTGATTTCACCAAGCTGGTCGATCCATGCCGGCGCGGGAACGCAGAATTACAGTTTTATCTGGGCCATGGGCGGAGAAAACCAGGCGTTTGACGACATGGACCCGGCCCCGATCACGGAACTGCGGTAAAAGCCGGGGAATGGGTCGATTGGCGGTTTCGTCCAATGATGCGACGCGGGTTCTTATTGTGTTTGGCGCCGATGATCTTGGTTGCATGCGCGCCAAGGAGCGGCGGCGATTTGAAAATTGCTCCACCCGTCCAATGGGGCGTGTCGAACGACCGCGCCGTGGTCGAAAGGTCCGACGGCTGGCTGGAACTCCAGGCCATGTCCGACGATATCATCCGCGTCGCATTTTCCAGGGATCGCCGTTTCTTTGCGCATCCCAGCCTTTCCGTGTTGCCGCAGACGGTTCAGCCGGTTCAGGTCCGGGCCGATTCGTCACAGTTGACCCTTTCCACAAGCCGGCTCAAAGCCCGTCTTGATTTTGCGACCGGCAACGTCACTTTCCTCGACGCTCACGGGAAAGTTCTGCTGACGGAAAAATGGCGCAGCCTCATTCCCGCTTCCGTTCAGGGACAAAATACTTTTCACGTGCAACAGCAATGGAATTCGGACGAGGATGAATCGCTGTACGGGCTTGGTGAAAACCAGTTGGGGTTGACCGACCTCAAGGGTTACGATCTCGATCTTTGGCAGCATAACGGCACGATCGTCATTCCGCTGCTGGTCTCAAGCCGGGGCTTCGGCCTGTTCTGGGACAACCCCTCCTTCACACGATTCGGAGACCTCCGGCTGTTTGAAGCAATTCCAACCGAGAATCTGCTTGATGCGGACGGCAAGCCGGGAGGGTGGACGGCTTGCTATTTCTCCGATCCGCAATTCCATGATTTGCGCGCCCGGCGAATGGAAAGACAGATTGACGTTGAACGCCGCCGCCGTTCGGACATGGCCGGTACGTTTTCCGATTTGGCGTCGCGATTGCTGCTGTCCCGCCAAGGGAGCGTCCGCTGGGAAGGAAGCATCCTGGCGCCCGCCACCGGCGATTATCAGTTCCAAGCCTTCGCTGATGGGCAGATCAACGTCTGGATCGACGGCAAAATGGTCATGGACTATTGGCGGCAAAGCTGGCTGCCGTGGAAGGATTTAGCCCGAGTTCATTTAGAGGCGAATCGGCGATATCCGATCAAGGTGGAATGGTCGTGTCAGGGGGGTTCAACCATTCAGTTGCAGTGGAAGACGCCGGGTGCGGAATCCCAGCCGCCGATCTCTCTCTGGTCGGAAGTGGGCGAGGGAGTCGATTATTATTTCATCAACGGTCCGAGGATCGACGACGTGATCGCCGGCTATCGCCGGCTCACCGGACGCGCGCCCATGATGCCGCAATGGTCTTTCGGCCTCTGGCAATCGCGGCAGCGATATGAAACCCAGGACCAAAGCCTCGACGTGGTCGCCGGATTCCGCAATCGCGGAATTCCGTTTGATAATATCGTTCAGGATTGGCGTTACTGGCCCGAAGGAGAATGGGGATCGCATCAATTCGATCCGGACCGGTTTCCCGATCCGAAGGCATGGATCGACGAAATCCATCGCAACCACGCCCGGCTGATGATCTCGGTCTGGGGGAAATTCTATCCGGGAACGGAAAACTTCCGGCAGATGGAGAAGGGCGGATACCTCTATCCGAGCAACCTGCAAGAGGACGTGCGGGATTGGCTGGGGTACAACTACGCCTTCTTCGACGCGTTCAATCCCGAAGCGCGCCGCCTGTTCTGGCAGCAGCTTTTGCCGAGCTTGTTTGACAAGGGCGTCGATGCCTGGTGGCTCGATGCGACGGAGCCGGATCTTACGCCGCGGCCCACGCTCGATGGGCAGCGCACCCACATGACTCCCACCGCCCTGGGTCCCGGCGCACGCGTGCTCAATGCCTATCCCCTCATGGAATGCCGCGCCGTGTTCGAGGGCCAGCAAAAGGCCGCGCCCAATCAGCGGGTCTTCATTCTCTCGCGATCCGGGTTTGCCGGCCAGCAGCGTTTTGCCTCGGCCAGTTGGTCCGGCGACACGTCATCCACCTGGCAGGCCATGCGGGCGCAGATCGCGGCGGGAATCGGATTTTGCATTTCGGGCGTGCCGTATTGGACGATGGACGTGGGCGGATTCTCGGTTCCCGAGCGCTTTAACGGCGATCCCACAACGCAGGAGGATTTTGAGGAATGGTGCGAAATGAACGCGCGTTGGTTCGAGTTCGGCGCGTTCTGTCCGATCCTTCGCGTCCACGGCGAATTTCCCTATCGCGAGATGTGGGAATTCGGCGGGGATTCCAGCCCGGCCTACAAGGCCCAACTCCGGTTCGACCGCCTGCGATATCGGCTCCTGCCCTATATCGATTCGCTGGCGGGCTGGGTGACCCTGAACGATTACACGATGATGCGCGGATTGGCGATGGATTTCCCGGCCGACGCCGTGGCCCGGGAAGTCAAGGATCAATACATGTTCGGCCCGGCGTTTCTGGTGAATCCGGTCACCGCCTATCGCGCCCGCAGCCGCCAGGTCTACCTTCCCGCCGGCGCGAAATGGTGCGATTTCTGGACGAACCATTCTTTCGGCGGCGGTCAGGCGGTCACCGCCGCGGCGCCTTATGATGCCATTCCAATTTTTGTCCGCGCCGGATCGATCGTTCCCATGGGTCCGGAATTGCAATACACCGCGGAAAAGCCGGCCGACCCCATTTCACTTTATATCTACCCGGGCGCCGACGGCGAGTTCAGTCTTTACGAAGACGATGGCCTGACCAATGCATGGGAGAAAGGCGAATTCTCGCTGATCCGGCTCCATTGGAACGACCAATCCAAGGTTCTGACCATCGGCAAGCGGAAAGGCTCGTTTGCCTCCATGTTGCCGCGGCGCGTGTTCGACGTTTTCTTTGTCCCCGAGAATAAGCAACCCAATGCCCTGGCACTTTCCCCGAAGATCGCGCGATATGCCGGCGACGCGATCGACGTTCCTTTGCGTTGATGATTTCCGCGTGGGGAGCGTCAGATGCAGATTACCGCGAAGACGCGAAGAGCGCGAAGTTGCGCGAAGAAATTCAATTTGATTTCTTCGCGCAACT
>JBEKIV010000311.1:0-4074 GCA_050011595.1 Tepidisphaeraceae bacterium | reverse complement strand
CGCACATGGTCATACCCCCCGCATCACCCGTTGCGGTACCCGCCGCCATTGATGCTTCGGCCAACCGCTCCGGTCACGAGTCGCCGGACGGTCTCACGAGCGAAGAGGCTCGTCGCCGTTCAGACCAGTTCGGCCCCAACTCCATGCCCGATACGTCATCGCATCCGACGCGAATGGCGATTGAGAAACTGTGGGCGCCGATCCCCTGGATGCTGGAAGCGGCGATCGTGCTCGAACTGGTGCTCGGCAAGTATATTGAAGCCGCGATCATCGCGATGCTCCTGTTGTTCAACGCCGCCCTTGGCTTCTTTCAGGAGGGACGTGCCCAGGCAACGCTCGCCGCCCTGAAGAAGCGGCTGGCGCTGACCGCCTCGGTCCGCCGCGACGGGCTGTGGAAAAACTGCCCTGCCGCCGACTTGGTGCCGGGCGACATCGTGAAGCTATCCCTCGGCGGCGTGGTTGCCGCCGATGTGCGCCTCGTCGAGGGGAACGTCCTGCTCGATCAATCCATGCTCACCGGCGAGTCGATGGGCGCCGAAGCCGGGCCGGGGTTCCAAACCTATGCCGGGGCGCTGGTGCGCCGCGGCGAGGCGGTGGCCCGGGTCACCGCGACGGGAAAGAACACCAAGTTCGGACGCACCGCGGAGCTGGTTCGCACCGCCCATGTCGTCAGTTCACAGCAAAAGGCCGTGCTGCGCGTGGTGCGCAATCTCGCGGTCTTCAACGGCATCCTGATCGTCGGTCTGGTAGCGTATGCCCTGGCCCATGCGATGCCGGTGAGAGAGATCGTCCCCCTGGTTTTAACGGCGGTCCTGGCGTCGATCCCGGTTGCGCTGCCGGCTACGTTTACGCTGGCCAGCGCTCTGGGGGCACGGGCATTGGCACGCCAGGGCGTCTTGCCAACCAGGCTCTCGGCCGTGGACGAAGCGGCCTCGATTGATGTGCTGTGCGCAGACAAAACCGGAACGCTCACGCGGAACCAACTCACGGTCACGGAGGTCCGCGCCATGCCGGGCTTCGACGAGTCGCACATCTTGATGATGGCGGCGCTGGCCAGCTCCGACGGTGGACAGGACCCCGTGGACGGGGCCGTTCGTTCCGCCGCGTCACAAAAAGTCGCTTCCGATCAGCCCAAGCTATCTCATTTCGTGCCGTTCGATCCTTCAACCAAGATGTCCGAAGCGACGGCGTTGGATGCGAACCATGTAACGATTCGCATTATCAAGGGCGCCTTCGCCGCCGTCGGCCCTCTCGCGGCCCCTTCACCCACCGCGCCGGCGGCGGCAAGTGATCTGGAGTCGAAGGGTTTTCGCGTGCTGGCTGTTGCGTCGGGACCGCCATCGGCGATGCAGCTCATGGGGTTGATCGCGCTCAGCGACCCGGCCCGCGAAGATTCCGCTGCCCTGGTCGCGGAACTGAAAACACTGGGCGTCCGTACGGTGATGGTGACAGGCGACGCCCCCGAAACGGCGGCAATTGTCGCCCACGCCGTCGGTCTCGATGGAGCGTTGTGCCCACCTGGGCCGATCCCAAGCGAAGTTCACCCCGAGGATTTCGCGGTCTTTGCCAGCGTCCTTCCTGAGGACAAATACAAACTGGTCAAGGCGTTCCAGCAAGGTGGCCACACGGTCGGCATGTGCGGCGACGGCGCTAACGACGCGCCCGCCCTGCGCCAGGCACAAATCGGGATCGCCGTATCGACCGCCACCGATGTCGCCAAGTCCGCCGCCGGCGTGGTGCTCACCGATCCAGGACTTGTCGGCATCGTTGCCTCGGTCAAGGAAGGACGCATCACGTTTCAGCGCATCCTGACCTACACGCTGAACTCCATGACCAAGAAGATCGTGCAGGTGCTGTTCCTGGGCATCGGCCTGATCATGACCGGGCACGCGATCCTCACTCCCATGCTGATGGTCATCGTGATGATGGTGGGTGACGTTCTGGGTATGTCGTTGACAACCGACAACGTCCGCCCGTCGCCACTGCCAAATAGCTGGCGCATCGGCAACCTCACCATCGCGGGCATCTTTATGGGCGTTTCCGAACTGGCGTTCTGCATCGGCGTTCTGGCACTCGGCCACTTCCGCTTAGGGCTGGGCATCGCAACGTTGCAGACGTTGGCGTTCTTCGTCTTGGTATGCGGAAATCAGGCAACCACCTATGCCGTGCGCGCCCGTCGGCGAATTTGGTCGTTACCCCGTCCCAGCCGCTGGCTCGTCTTATCGTCCGTCGCCGATCTGCTGATCGCTTCGGCACTGGCCGAGCGCGGCTGGCTCATGATGTCCCTGCCGCTTTGGGTGTTAAGCAGCGTGCTTGCCGGCGCAATCGCATTCGCCTTTGTCCTGGATTTGGTGAAGGTCTCCGTATTCAGTCGCCTAAAGATCGCATAGATTACCGGGAATCGAATCAACCTACAGGAACAAACCATGGGAATCGACCTAAGGGAACACGACCTCCAACCTCACGGCAACGGGCTGAAACCGCTCGACGCCAGCGATCCGCTGCTCCGCAAGATCGACGCCTATTGGCGTGCCGCCAATTATCTGTCCGTCGGGCAGATATACCTTTACGATAATCCGCTGCTGAAGCGGCCGCTGACGCTGGCGGATGTGAAGCACATGCTGCTGGGACACTGGGGCACCACCCCCGGGCAGAACTTCATTTACGCGCACCTGAACCGGGTGATAAAGAAATACGACCTCGATATGATTTACGTCTCCGGCCCCGGCCATGGCGGCCCGGCCGTTGTCGGCAACACCTATCTTGAAGGCACCTACAGCGAGATCTATCCCGAAATCAGTCGCGATGAGGCCGGGCTTCGCAAGCTCTTTATTCAGTTTTCGTTTCCCGGCGGAATTCCCAGCCACGCATCGCCGGAGTGCCCCGGCTCAATCCACGAGGGCGGCGAGCTGGGCTATTCGCTCAGCCATTCCTTTGGGGCCGTGTTCGACAATCCTGATCTCATCGTCGCCTGCGTCGTCGGCGACGGCGAGGCGGAAACCGGACCGCTGGCCACGGCATGGCATTCCAACAAGTTCCTCGATCCGGCCAGCGACGGCGCGGTGCTGCCGATCCTGCACCTGAACGGCTACAAGATTTCCAACCCGACCATCCTGGCCCGCATCGAGCACGAGGAATTGGAGCAATTGCTCCGCGGCTACGGGTGGACGCCCTGCTTCGTCGAGGGCCACGAGCCCGAGCTGATGCACGAGGCCATGGCCGCGGCGCTCGACACGGCGGTGGAGCGGATCGAACACATCCAGCGGGAGGCCCGCGTCCGCGGCAGCGTCGCGCGTCCGCGCTGGCCGATGATCGTCCTCAATTCACCCAAGGGCTGGACGGGGCCGAAAACGGTCGACGGCCGGCAGGTTGAAGGCACCTTCCGCTCGCACCAGGTGCCGCTCTCCGACCCGGCCACCCACCCCGAACACCTCAAGCTGTTGGAAGACTGGCTGAGGAGCTACCGGCCGGAGGAGCTCTTCGATGCGCAGGGCCGCCTGAAACCGGAGCTGGCCGAGCTTGCACCCCAGGGCCGGCGACGCATGGGGGCGAATCCCCACGCCAACGGCGGCATTCTGCTCCGCGACTTGCGGATGCCGGATTTCCGCGACTACGCGGTGGACGTGCCCGCGCCGGGCGTGCGCGGCATCGGCGACACGCACGTACTCGGGCCGTTCCTCCGCGACGTGGCGAAACTGAACGCCGCGGAGCGGAATTTCCGGGTCTTCGGCCCCGACGAGACGCTCTCCAACGGCCTGGAGGCCCTCTTCGAAGCGACCAAGCGCCAATGGGACGCCGCGACCGTGCCGAACGACGAATTCCTCTCGCCCACGGGGCGGGTGATGGAAATGCTCAGCGAGCACCAGTGCGAGGGCTGGCTCGAGGGCTACCTGCTCACCGGGCGGCATGGGGTTTTCAACTGCTACGAGGCGTTCATCCACATCGTCGATTCGATGTTCAACCAGCACGCCAAGTGGCTCAAGGTCACGTCGCACCTGCCGTGGCGGCGGAAGATCGCCTCGCTAAACTACCTTCTGGCCTCGCATGTCTGGCGGCAGGATCACAACGGGTTCA
>JBEKIV010000310.1:0-4091 GCA_050011595.1 Tepidisphaeraceae bacterium | reverse complement strand
TCCCAGCAGGTCGCCGCGTTGCAGGCGCAGAACGCGGCGATCACGCAGAAGTACGAGGACCTGCTCAATCGCCCCGCGCAGGTGGTTGAAGTCGGCGAGCGGGCGCTTCCGGCCGATCTGAGCAACGCACTGACGCAATTCGCCAACGCCAATCCCGACATCGTGACGTTCGATCCCGCCCGCGGCGTCGTGAAGTTCAAGAGTGACGTGACCTTTGCCTCCGGCAGCACGGACGTCAACGAACGCGCCGTCGAGACGCTCCAGCGCTTCGCGGGCATTCTCAATTCGCCCGAAGCCGTCGGCTATGAGCTGATGGTTGCCGGCCACACCGACAATCAGCGCGTCACCCGCCAATCGACGATCGACGCGGGGAACTTCGACAACTGGTATCTCTCGGCTCATCGCGCGATTTCGGTGGCGGCGGAACTGGTGAAAAACGGGGTAAGCAAGGCCCGGCTGGGCGTGGCGGGCTATGCCGATCAACAGCCGATCGCCTCCAATTCCAGCGAGGCCGGGCGGGCACAGAACCGCCGCGTCGAGATCGTGATTCTGCCGACGCATCCGCGGGGCGGGTCCCTCTCCGCCAGCGCCGGGGAGCGTTCCGGGCGAACGGCCCCAAGGCATTTGGATAAGGACACCGAGGCCGCAACCGATCAGCGCCCGGTCCTGTCGAAATAATCAGGCTCCGGCCCTGTTTCGGCCTGCATTTTCTCTCTCCGCATCGCCCCGTCGCATCGCAACGACGGGGCGGTTTTTTGGATACGGAGCTAAGTCTGCGGCGGCGACACATTGGGTCTGCCAACTTTCCGGGACCAAAGACGATTGAACCGCCAAGACGCCGAGACGCCAAGGAAAATTATGCCATTCTCGGACACATTTCCCCCTTGGCGTCTCGGCGTCTTGGCGGTTCAATTTTTCCTCCACCGGAAATCTTGGCAGATGCCCACACATTCGCCCGCATCGTAGACTTGCCTTCCGTCCATTGAAGGTTATACTTCGTTCGGCCGGTCAGGAAGGCCGGCGTTGTCGTGAAAGGCAGGGATGCCATGGCCACCTCCCGCTTCCGCCGATCGGCGCGGCGTTTTTCGCAACTCTGGCAACTCCCCCTTTTCGTTTTATCCCTGGGATTGTTCATCTACGCGGGTTATCTGTTCATCAATCCCGGCCCGGGCGCGACGCTCGATCAGAAGATCGCCGTGGCGCAGGATTATTTGAAGCAGAATCGTCCGGATGCGGCGCTGCAACAACTCGACCGGATCTTGGAATCGGAGAAGCTGGAGCCGGCGAAGGAGGGCCCCATCCACGCGCTGATCGCGCAGGCTTTGGAAGCGGCACAAAAGCAGCAGAGGATTGACGTTCCGGCCAATCATCAGCGCATCATCGAGCAGACGGAACTTGCCCTGCAAATGGGAGTCAACCCCGATGCCGACATGCATCGCCGCCTCGGCGACAGTTACGCCGCGCTGGGCCGCGGCGCCGAAGCGGCCGAGCATTATCGCCAGGCCATCGCGATGGACTCGCATCAATCGCTGAGCCTGCGGCGAAAGTTGATCAACCTGGAACTGGCCGACGACGATTTCGCCAACGCGGACGTCTCGTTGGCGGACTATCTCAAGCAGCCGGAGCTGACCGACGTCGAGCGCGCCTGGGCGCTGGATCAGCGCGCGGGAGTTTTGATCGACCGCAAACAGTTCGTCGATGCGCGCAAGCTGCTGGCGGATGCGGCCCACCTGGATTCCGATCCGGTGGATCAGGGGACGTTCAATTACCAGTTGGGCTATTGCGCCTACCGCGAAGGGTTGCCGGATGATGCCGAGCGATATCTGCGCCTGGCCAGGGACCAGCTTCGCGTCGGCCATCCGCTGGACGCGGATGCCGCGTATTATCTTGGCCGGATTTTCCAGGATCGGGGGGATGCCCCGACGGCGATCTCGTTTTACCAGGCGGTGCTGACCACGAATCCGGAGTCGAAGGCCGCGCCGCTGGCGCTGCTTGGCAGGGGTTTTTGCCGGATCATGTCTCAGCAGACCGATGGCGGCTTGACGGATTTCCACGATCTGGTTTGGCGGATTGACCGCCGGCCTTCGAGCAAAATATACAAGTCCGAAGCGATCTCCACGTTCCGTGAAGCCAGCGAACTTCTGGCACAAGCGGAAGATTATCAATCCGCGTTGGAAGTGATGGCGGACGAGCAGGACCTCGAGCCGTCACCCCCGCCCGGATTTCTCGCCCGCCTGGGGAACCTGTGCGAAAGACGCGCCGCCCAGCTCGAGGCGACGCTGCCGGATGCCAATGCCGTCGAAAAAATCCGCCGCGGACAGCAGATCATCGACCTGCGAAACAAGGCCGGCGATGCGTACGTGTTGTATTCGCGGCAACTGACGCTGCTGGAGGATCACGGCTACGCCGAAGCGCTCTGGAAGGGGGTCGATCTTTACGACAAGGCGAACAATCCTCAATCGGCGATCGCGGCGCTGGAGTTGTTTGTGGCGGAGCGGCCAAGCGATCGGACGGCGCCCGATGCGGTGTTGCGTCTGGGCCGCACCTACCAGGCCGCGGGATATCTCGACAAGGCCATCGACGCATTGCAGCGCATTCAGTTGGAGTATCCCAAGAGCCTGGCGGCGAGCAAAGCGGCGATTCCCCTGGCCGAGGCGTATATCGCCAAGGGTCCGGTGCAATATGGCAGGGCGGAGGCGACGCTGCTGAGCGTGGTGGAGAACAATCCGCTGGTCGATCCCAAGGCCGAGGAGTTCCGCCAGTCCCTGCGGGAGTTAGCGCAACTGTACTACCGCACCGGCCGGTACGAGGAAGCGATTGCCCGGCTCCAGGAGTTGACCCAGAGGTATCCCGACGACGAGCAGAAGGCACAGATGATCTTTCTGATGGCGGACAGCTATCGGAAGAGCGCCGCCTTGCTGGATGCGAAGCTGGCGTCGGCGCAGACGGCGCCGAGCGCGGTGGCGACGGAGGTGGCTCAGGCCGCCGCCGCCAGGCGCGACCGCCTGTTCAAGGCCCGAAACCTGTACGACCAGGTCGTCGATCTCTATCGCGCTTCGGCGCCCGCCGACGACATGGACAAGTTGTATCAGAAACTGTCCCACTTTTACCGGGCGGATTGCATGTACGACCTGGGCAATTACGAGGATGCCATCAAGCTCTACGACGATGCCGCGTTCAACTATCAGGACGATCCATCGAGCGTGTCGGCGTACGTGCAGATCGTCAACGCGTATTTCGCGCTGGGAAAGCCCGAGGAGGCGAAGGCGGCCAACAACCGCGCCAAGTGGATGCTTCAGCACATGCCCGCCGAGGCCTTCCAGGATGGCGCCTTTTCCATGCCGAAAAAATATTGGGACCAATGGCTGCAATGGACCAACGACTCGGGAATGTGGTGAATAACCCGGGAGCTTTTTATGGCAAATGACGAGGTTCTGGCGGCGATGCGGCGGCAACTGAATTGCTACCAGCGTCTGGGCAAGCTGACCAAAACGCAGCATGAATACGTGCAGAATTCGCGCACCGAGGACCTGCTGGCGTTGCTGGGGCAGAGGCAGCGGCTTCTGGAGGAGATGGCCCAGTTGGAGCTGATCATCACCCCGGCCAAGCGGAACTGGAAACAATTCACCGCGGGTCTGCCGGATGACCGGCGGACCGAAGCGGAATCGCTGGTGCGGGAAACGCGCCGGCTGCTGGAAGAGATCGCCGCCGCAGACCGGGATGACACGCTGGTGCTGCATCAGCGCAAGCTGAACCTGGGCCGCGGGATCAACCAGGCCGCCGCCGCGAGAAAATTCAACCGTGCCTACGCCGCCGCCGCCTACGGCCAGGCGCGGGCCGGCCTGGACCTGCACCGCTGACGACTATGGACGCGATCGCCGACATCCACGCCTCCAACGCCGCCCGGATCGAGCAGCTCGGCGGGATCATCCGCCAGTACACCGACCTGACGGAAAAGCTCCAGCGTTCCCACGCCCAACTCCAGCAAACCGTGCAGTCGCTGCGCGGCGAGTTGTCCGAAAAAAATCGCCAACTCGAACGCCGCAAGCGCCTGGCCGCACTGGGGGAAATGGCCGCGGGAATGGCGCACG
>JBEKIV010000309.1:0-4102 GCA_050011595.1 Tepidisphaeraceae bacterium | reverse complement strand
ATTCGTGTCGATCTTGATGACGGCGTTGATTGCCGCGCGGTTTTATTTTGCTTTGAAGGTTCCGGTGGTTGCGCCAGCGCCGGTGGTGATTGAGAATGAAGCGCCGCCGGTCCAAGAGGCCGCGCCGGCCCCTGCGCCTGCTCCGGAGGTGACGCCGTCCGCGCCAGAGCCGGCGCTGGAGCCGGAAGCGCGATTGCGAGAGGTCGCGTTACCGCACGCGCCGCCGCCGACGCCCCAGTGCAAGATCGTGGAGAGACAGTTGCGCGTGGCCTTGGAGGCGGCATCGCTGGCGCAAGCCGACGTGGAGTCGGCGCGGAAGACGCGCCTGGATGAACTGGGCAGATCGCGGGAGTATCTCGATGCCAAGGCGGAGGCCCAGGCCAGGAATCGAGCCAAAGACGCGGCCCAAGAGAAGTTGCGGCAGGACAACCAGGCCGGGGCGGATACCGACCAGGATGAGAAGGACCTGAGCGGCGCATCGCAGGACTGGATCGCGGCGGCGGCGAAGCTGACGGCGATGGAGAACGACGCGATCGCGGCGGATTCCACGGTGAGGGAGAAACAGAAGATCCTGGCGGCGACGTCTGCCGACGCCCAACGATTGCGCCAGAAGCTGGACGAACTTGTCACTGGGGCCATCGTTCAATGCGTCGTGGGTGAGGATTACACGATCAAGGCGGTGACGCTGGATACGGCGACTTGGACCATCAATTCGGAAATGGCGACCAAGAAGCAAGCCGATGCGGGGGTGATGGCGGATGCGGCGATGCGGGGGATCGGCAAGATTCTCGAGCGGGCGATGTGCCACGCGCCGTTCACGTGGGAGACGGCCAAGTTCACGGTTTTTGCGGACTACAAGGGAACGGCGGCGGTGGAATTTCAGGCCAGGTACAGGCGAAGCGCGGTGGATCAGGCCAGGTTTGCCCAAATCGACCGGGGGTATTTCGACGATCTGGCACTGATTAACTTGGCCGACCGGGTTTGGCTGAGTCCAATGGTGGATGAGATGCAGGGCCGATCGACGGCCGAATCGACGGCGCAGCTAGCGGCGTATCGGCAGCCGGCGGAGGCGACGGCGGCGGGGCAGCGGTTTGATACGCTGCTCATCGGCGGCTATCCGCGGGAAGATGGCAGCTTGTGTCCGCTCACCTACGTGCGCCGACCTCATGTCGAGCCGACAACTTCGTCCTTGACCCCGATTGTTCCGCGCCGGATGCCCATGCCGCTCTATTCCAAATCTCCGCCGCCCGGCCTGATTTTGAATCACCCTCCCGACTTGATGTCGCCGCCGGACTGATGAGATAGTCTCTTTGGGGCGCAAAGCGAAAAGATTGTGACTTTCGTCACGAGAAATAGTGAAGAATCTGTCGGAAAAACAGATTGTTTTCGTTCACATTTGGATACGGAGGTGGGTAGAATCGGGCAACCAATAGGCCACTACATAGGAGAACCGACATGGCCGATATCGCGATCCAGGATGGGGCGGCGGGAGGAGGCTCGCTTTCAGTCAGGACGGCATTGAGATTAGCGTGGGCGACTTGGACGATCCTGCTGATCATTCCGTTCCTTCTGTTTCTCGGCGTGGTGTGGACGTTAATGATCCACGAACCGACGAGATTTCATCCGCCATCGCAGGGCTGGTTTTTGGCGTCGTCGGGGTATTTGCTGGTGGTGGTGCCGGCGTCGTTTTTCTGGCGGGGAAGGATCTTCAAATCGTATTGGTCGGGGCAGCCGATTACCCCGGCGAAGTATCTTTATGGAATGCTGGCGACATGGACGGCGCTGGTATTCGGGGGAATCATCAGCTTGTTGGGATGTTTCGTCGATCAGTCGTTGCTGCCGAACCTTCTGCCGGCTCTGCTGGCGTTCATGTTTTACGCGACGCTGTGGCCGAGCGGACGGTCGATGGTCAGGTCCGTGGGCCATGCCGAGGATGCTGAGGTTTATGAAGAGCCGCGGTAAGATAATGCAACGCTCAACACACAACGCGGGAGGCTTCGCCTGCCCGGCTCAACGCTCAACGCTGAAGTAAAAAGGCACTTCCCAAGCGGCTCAAATGCTGGGGATGCATCGACGGTCTCTCCAGAGGAGACTCGGCAGGGTTCCCCCACGTGGATGATTGGGGATTTTCGTGTAATAAAATTTGGGGTGCGGCGACTAATTGGGACGGCATGACCGATTGGGAAGCCATTGTACGCGGACATGGGCCGACGGTTTGGCGAACCCTGTTTCGCCTGCTGGGACGGCGGGCCGACATCGACGAATGCTTTCAGGAGACGTTTCTCTCGGCCTTGGAAATGTCCCGCCGGCAGAAGATTGTCTGCTGGTCGGCCTTGCTGCAAACGGTGGCGACGCGAAAAGCGGTGGATCGGCTGAGGCAAAAATACCGCGACCGCGAGGAAAACACCGCGATTGAGGCGATGGCGTCGGGGATGGGCGATCCATCACGGGTGGCGGAAGAAGCCGAGAGAGCCGCTCTGCTCGAGCAGGCGATGGCGAGGCTTCCAGCCAGGCAGGCGGAAGCGATCTGCCTTCACGCATTGTCGGGTTGGAGTTACCAGGAAATCGGTCAACAACTTGGGATGTCCAGCGGCGCGGTGGGCACGGCGATCCATCGCGGCAAGCAGCGCCTGCGCGAGCTGTTGGAAGTTTCCCTGGGCGCCCAGCCCGGAGGTGCATCATGAACGAAAACCTTTTCGATCCCGGAGACGAAGTTCTGAATTCGTATTTTTCCGCGATGCGCCAGCGGGCGATTCCCAACGGACCATCCGAGACGCAGATTGCCGAGACGATCGCGGCGCTCAGGGGGGCGGCGGAACGAAAGCCGAGCATTTTTTCGAGGATGCACAACATGAAATTCATTACTGCAATGGCGGCGAGCGTTTTGTTGGCGGTTGGGGCGGTCCTGGTGGCGATCGTGATGCTGCGATCGCCCGAGGTGACATTTGCGGAGGTCGTGGAACGCGTGCGGAGCGTGCACCTCATGAGCTTTGTGGAAACGATCTCCACGCCGGAAGGGCCCAAGACCGCGCCGGGACAAACGAGGAAGATGAAGTTTCTGGTCAACGATCAGGGGCAGACGTCGATCCAGAGCGAAGAAGGTGTGCGGACGGTGATGGACGAGAAAACGGGGCACCTGGTGGAACTGATGCCGAAGACCAAAACCGCGATCGTCACGGACATGAAGAACATGCCCAAGCGGTCCAATGTCTCGCACGACCCTTTGGAGCAATTCAAAAAACTGGAGGGCGAATCGGGAAATGACATGGGCAAGGCCCAAATCGACGGGAAAGAGGCGGAGAAATTCAACGCAAAAGTGATGGGTCAGGACTGGGTGATCTGGGCCGACCCGCAAACGCGCGAGCCGATTCGCATCGACATGACGATGAATTTGATGGGACGGAAAATTACCGCGTCCCTGACGGACTTCGACTTCGATCCGGCGGCGCCTGACGATGCGTTTAGCCAGGAGATTCCAAAAGGGTATACGGTTACAAATCTTGCCTTTGATTTGCCGGATATCACCAACGGCGAGCAGAACGTGGTGGAATTGCTGCGAGGATACGCGCAGCGCACTGGCGGGAAATTCCCGGATAAGCTCGACGACATGGGCCCATATATGGAGCTGGTGATGGGGAAGTCGCCCTCGTTCTCGAAGACCGCGACGACCAATCCCTCGCTGGCGGAGATGCACGTCACGCCTTCGTCGGCTGATGAGCAATGGCTCACGCGGTTTTGGGGCGTCCAGCAGTTTCTGGGGACGCTGCCGAAGGGCGGATGGAAGTATTTGGGAGCCGGCAAAACGACGGCCGACAAGGATTCCATCATTTTCTGCTACAAAACGGAGAAGGGGTACAGGGCAATCTCCGGCAATTTGACGGCCACGGACCTTCAGGCGGCTCCGCAATAGAAGCGGACTCGGCTTGATGGAAATGATGAAGAGGGGCGGCCGAGGCGGAAGCCTCGGCCGGTTTTTGTGCGCGCGGCATTGCATTCGCAGGGGAGCTTTGTAAATTCATCCCGCGACGAAATGCCGCATACCATTGATATCGCTGGTGAGGCGAGTCGTGGGTAATATCCGCGCCGTGGTCATGGGTGATGG
>JBEKIV010000308.1:0-4148 GCA_050011595.1 Tepidisphaeraceae bacterium | reverse complement strand
GAATTGTTTCAGTTGATCGAAATCGCCGTTGGACATCGCGCACCTCGCGCTGGGAGCATGAAATTTGAGGCGGGGCAGGCACACAATTAGCCCGCCCCACCTTCACCCAAAGGCAAATTCGGCACACCCTTGGGGCTAAATCAATTCCACGGCCATGGCCACAGCCTCGCCTCCGCCGATGCACAGCACGTCGATTCCCAGCTTCGCTTTGCGTTGCTTCATCGCATAGATCAGCGTGACCAGCGTTCTGGCGCCGCTGGCGCCGATGGGATGCCCCAGCGCCACCGCGCCGCCCTTCACGTTCACCTTTTCCCGCTCGATCCCGAGTTCTTTCATCGCCGCCAGCGGGACGACGCTGAATGCCTCGTTGATCTCGAAGAGATCGACGTCAGCGGCTTTCAGGGTCAGATTGTCCAGGAGTCGGCCGATGGCCCCGATCGGAGCGAGGGTGAACCATTCCGGTTCGCGCGACGCGGTGGCGTATCCGAGAATGCGGACCTGGGGCGTCACGCCAAGTCGTTTGGCGTCTTCGGCGGAAAGAACGACCACCGCGGCCGCGCCGTCGTTCACGCTCGACGCGTTGGCCGCCGTGACCGTTCCCTCTTTTCCGAATGCCGGCTTCAGTTGCCGCAGCTTTTCTTCGTTGAACTTTTTCGGATTTTCATCTTCGGCGACTTGCACGGTCGTCTTCCCTGCCGGGGCCTGCACGACAACGATTTCGTCCTTAAAGGCCCCGGAAGATTGCGCGGCCAGGGCGCGCTGGAAGCTCCCGACGGCGAAATCGTCCTGTTGCAGGCGGGTGATCTGGCACTTGGCGGCGCAACGGTCGCCGCATTGACCCATGTGGACGTTGTTGTACACGTCCCACAGTCCGTCACGGATCATGGCGTCGATGATCTCACCATTTCCCATGCGATAGCCGTTGCGCGCCTTTTCCAGAAGATACGGGGCGCGGGACATGTTTTCGGTGCCGCCGGCAACGACGACTCCGGCGTCCTTGCATTGGATCGCCTGCGCGGCGAGCATCACCGCCTTCAGCCCGGAACCGCAGACTTTGTTAACCGTGGTAGCGCCGACATTGGGACTGAGGCCGGCCAGGATGGAGCATTGCCTGGCGACGTTCTGGCCCAGTCCGGCGCCGATGACGTTGCCGAAGATCACTTCATCAATCGCCTCGGCGGGGACATTTGCCCGGGTAATCGCCGATTTGATCGCGGCGCCACCCAGCGCCGGAGCGGGAACTTCGGAAAAAGCGCCCCCGAACACTCCGACCGCCGTGCGAACCCCGCCCGCCAGATAGATCTCTCGGATCATGGCCTTGCCTTTCCGCGCCGGGTGAGCTTCGGCATTGTCGCGGAGCGCCGCTTGCCTCGACGCTTGGGGATTTGCAAACGCCCCGAATGCTTCGGCACGCGGAGCGAGTTGTACCGAGCGAGAAGGTCACTTGGGAGCGACTTTGGCCGCCGCCGCGGCGGACCGGATTGCCGCCTCGCCCTGTTCAAAATTTTTTCGCATCAGGTCCGTCCATGCTTCCAGGATCTTGACGTTCACCTGGGCCATCGCTTCGGTGTTCTCCTTGACGACACTGACGGACTCTTCCCACAACTCGCGGATTTTCTCCTGCAGGCCATCGACGGCGCCGTTGTGATCCATGTTCAACGCCTTTTTCAGGAGTTCAACGCTCCGGCGATAGTTCTGCTCGACCAGCTTCAGCAATTCCTGGGTGTGGCGTTGGGCGGTGGGGACGGCGTCGTCGAACATCTGGCGCGTCCTCTTCTGCCAATCTGCCAGCGGATTCCCGTTGGAAAGCGCATCGGACCACCACTTGGACATTTCCTCCTGCGCCTTGACCCCGGCCTTCATCGCGTCTCCGAACGCGTTGACCGCTGTGTCCAGGACCTGCATCACATCGGACTCGACTTTGGTGCTCATGGCTCCTGCCTTTCTGAAAGTTTGAATGGTGCTTCCATCAGTCACTATATCGACCGGGGGCCGCCGGCGTCAAGAATAATTTGTGCGTTTGCACAAAATATTTGCTCTGAGCGGAATTCAATATAATGGCTGATGATACGGAAGGTTAACGCGCACCATCCGTAATATTATTGCACACGCACTACATACACATGCCGCCGTTGACGGCCAGGACCTGCCCCGTGATGTAGCTGGCGTCGGGGCTGGCCAGGAAGCAAACGGCGGCGGCGACTTCCTCGGGGGCGCCGAATCGGCCCGCCGGGGTCTGCGCCCGCACCGCCTCCTTCACCTGCTCGGGCAGGTCCTTGGTCATGTCGGTTTCGATGAACCCAGGGGCAACGGTGTTCACCGTGATGTTCTTGCGCGCCAGGTCCCGCGCCAGCGCCTTGGTGAAGGCGATCAGCCCGCCTTTGGCGGCGGCGTAGTTGGTCTGGCCGAAATTTCCCTGCTGGCCAACGATCGAAGAAATATTGATGATCCGGCCCCAGCCCTGCTCCACCATCATGGGCGCGACGCATTTGCTGACGTTGAACGGGCCGTTCAGGTTGGTCTCGATCACCTCGCGCCAGGCGTCGTGGCTCAGTTTGAGGAACGAGCGGTCGCGGGTGATTCCGGCGCAGTTTACGGCGATCGAGATGGGACCCAGGTCGTTCAGGATGGCCGCCACCATCTCGTCCACCTGCTTGGGGTCGTTGACGCCGGCTTTATACGCCTTGGCGCGGACGTTGCGGCGTTCGATTTCCTCGACGACCCGCGCCGCAGCCTCGCCTTGCGTGTAATAGCCGATCGCCACATCGGCGCCCGCGTCGGCCATTGCCAATGCGATGGCCTTGCCGATCCCCCGTGAGGCCCCCGTTACGAGACACACTTTGCCTTTGAGTGTGCGCATAAGGAGCTCCTTTGAATTGTTTTGCGGGCTCGGAACTTCGGCGAGGGTTCGATGCGATCGGACTCCGCGTTCCGATCCCGGCAAGTGCAATTTTGTAGACTGACCGTTTCCCGCGGAGATGGAATCGGGATTAACCCGAAGATCGTCGTAGGAAAAGCACCTATCTGGCATTATGCAGGAAATTTGGTGCAATCGCACCATTCTACGCAAGCGAGTGGGGCACATGACATTGCGCTGCGCCATCTCTGTCCCACTCGCCAATGTCGCTCTGGAAATTCCGGATCCGAACCTTCTTGCATTCGCGGAATAGAGTGCGGCGTAATGTTCAATGCCCGTCGCCGAGGCAATGGCCTTCAGGATGATTGGGTCCTCGGCACGACGGCGCGTGAATCATGGTGTAGGGCGACCGTCACCCCAGCGAATCGTACGGCGAATTAGACCTGCCTGGGGCGATCCTGCCGGCGGATCAGACGTATACCGTGAACCCTTACAAGAACGGGTCCGAGCCAAGATTGTGTGTGAAAGAGCCCGCCTCGGGGCGAAACGCCGTAGGGAACACATGATATGTTGGACGCGACACCCACCGCAGGAAAGCAACTGCATTTTCAATGGACATTGAGATTCACTTTTTGTCCGCCGTAGAACGATTCCGCTTTGTTTTTGTATTTTATTGGCTGTCACTTTTCCGATAAATGCGCAAGTACGAAGCTACCCGGCGCTACAAGGAGTTGCCATGAAATTGACCGGTCCGCTTAAAGACGTGAAAAAATTAGAGAGCAAAGATGTTGCGACTCAAGAAGCTCTGGCTTCGGCCAAAGAAGAACGAGATCGAGAAAATGCCGCACCTGATTGCGACCTACCACGTAGCAATGGCAATCGGGAAATTTAACCGAAGACTGGTTTGCACACCGATGGCCACCTACGCCGCCGCGCCGGAAGAGGTTTTGGCAGAGCTTCAGCGGCTGGCGACCGATGTCCCATTACTATATGGAGTATCGCAGGCTGTGTACGACTTCACCGCCAAAAAAGGAACACGCCGCACCGGGTTCCCGCCCGGACACGCACGCCTGGGGTGATGCAAGCCGCTCTAGCTGCTGCGTGGGCGTGCTCGCCTCTGTGCGCCCCACCCCAGGCCGAGCACCGAGAAAACCATCAGCAACTGTGAACCGGGTTCCGGAACCGGCATCACCGTATCGGCCACACCGTCCCCATGTGTGATGAAGTTAGATGTGAAGCTCCCATCAAATACAAAGTCCTGGGTATCCAACAACGTGCCTGCGTTAGGTCC
>JBEKIV010000307.1:0-4151 GCA_050011595.1 Tepidisphaeraceae bacterium | reverse complement strand
CCTTCACCTTGCGGGCCAGAGCGGCGGTGAAGGCTTGCTGGATGGTCGGCCCATCGGCGATGGGATCGGAAAACGGGAATCCGATCTCGATGGCGGCGGGCGAGATGGCGTCAAGGGCTTTCAGGGCGGCGGCGGTGGTGGCAAGATCGGGAAAACCAGCGGGCAAAAACGGAACCAGGCCGATTCCGCGGCCGCGAAGATCGGCGAAGGATTGAGCGATGGATCGCGATGTTTGGGGCATTGGCATTGACCCGCGAGCGAGGCGATGATAAGCGTCGAACATGATGGGTCAAGTAATGCACAACCCGGCGGCAGCCGATGACGACGTCCCGGGTTGCAGCCGAATTCGGGCGAGTCTGAGGGAGATGCTACCCGCATTGGCGGCGGCGATGGTCTGCACCGTGTTGATCGCGGAAGCGATCTTCACCGCGGTCCACGGCGGCTCGAACGGCGATCTCATGGTGAACGCTATTCCGATCCTTGGCGCGGTCTTTTTGTCGATTCCGACGGGACAGGCGTGGTGGGTGGTCGTTCGAAACCTGAAAAAGTCCTTGATGAGACGCAGATGACCAGCCGTTTCATGTCAAACTTGCCTCAATCTCTTCCAATGTTCGTCCCTTGGTTTCCGGCAATTTCTTCCAGATGAAAATAGAACCGAGCACGCAGATGGCGGCATAAAGCCAGAACGTGCCCGCGGCGCCGAGTTTTGCGTTTAAGAGCGGGAAGGTGTAAGTGAGAATAAAACACGCCAGCCACAGCGCGGCCACGGCGATTGCCATGGCCGCGCCGCGAATGCGATTCGGGAAGATTTCCGAGATCACCACCCAAGTGACCGGTGCCAGGGACATCGAATAACAGGAGATGGCGGAAAGGACGAGCAGCAGCACAGGCAAGCCCTTCACGCCGTCGTGATAGCAGATACCCATCGTGGCGTAGATGACGGCCAGACCGGAAGCGCCGAGCAGCATCAGCGGCCGGCGGCCGCCGTGATCCACCACGCCCAGCGCGACGAACGTGAACGCCAGGTTCACGGAACCGGTCCAGGCGATGTTCTTCAGCACGGTCGAAATGTCGTACCCGGCCGATTTGAAGATTTCCTCGGCGTAATTGAAAATGACGTTGATGCCGCACCATTGCTGGAACACCGCCAGGACGATGCCCAGCAGCAAAACTCTTCTCACATTCGGCTGGAGCAATTCGCGGAAGTCCACCGTTTGTGTTTCGCTTACCAGGGTGGCCTCGATTTCCTTGAGGGCGTTGGCCCCGTAAATTTCGCCGCCGACGTTTTGCAGCACGGCGCGGGCCTTTTCGGGTTTTCCATTTCTCGCCAACCATCGTGGGCTTTCCGGAACAAAAAACATTCCGATAAAGAATAACGCCGAAGGAATAGCGGTAAGCGCGAACATCCAGCGCCAGCCGTAATGGCCGAACCAGGAATTCACGATGAACTCGTCGGTCGCGCGCGGGGGAAGGTTGCGGACGAGATACCAGTTGATGAGTTGCGCCGCCAGCACGCCGATAACGATGGTGAGTTGATTGATCGAGACGAGCTTGCCGCGCATCTGGGCCGGGGCGATCTCGGCGATATACATCGGAGAAAGGTTGGAGGCCAGCCCGATGGCGACGCCGCCGAGCATTCGCCAGGCGATGAAAATCGCGAACCCTGGCGCCAGCGCGTTGCCGAGGGAGGTGACGGCGAAGAGGAGCGCGGACAAAATCAACAATCGTTTGCGTCCGAAGCGGTCGCTCAACGATCCCGCGACGAGCGCGCCGACGAAGCAGCCGATGAGAGCGCAACTGTTTGCCCAGCCGGATTGCACGGCGTTGGTGAGATGAAAATACCTTTCGAAAAACGGCTTGGCGCCGCCGATCACGACCCAGTCGTAGCCGAACAGCAGCCCGCCCAACGCGGCGACGACGGTGATGAGCCAGATGTAGGCAAAGCGGTATTCGGCGGTGAGGTTCGAGGATTCGTTGGGTCGCGCCGGGATCATGATTTGACTTTCCGATGGAAGCATTCTGCGAACAAATCCGCCGCGAGCGCGTGATTCGGGTCGCGTTGCAAGACGTTTTGTAGAAGCGTCCTGGCTCTTGATTTGTGCCCGAGGCCAAGCCATGCCTGCGCTTGCAGGAACAGCGCGGTTGTCCGCTGACGCAACTGGAGGTCATCGTCGAAAAGCAGCATCGTGGGGAGTGAGGTGGCAAAGTAATCAATCTTCGCCGGCGACTTGTGAAGTTGCCGCGCGTAGGCGAGCAATTGGCGCAGAAGTTGTCTTGCTTTGGTGTCCCGGCCGAGCGATCTGAAGGACAAGGCGGAATAGTAAGTCATTTCGCTGAAGGCGCGGACGCTCATGGCCTGAAAATCGCCCTTGAAGTTTGCGGCGGCGAGCCAGTGCCGTTTGGCCTTCGCTCGCTGGCCGAGCAAGTCGTTTGCAACGCCGGCCCAATAATGGGCATCGCTCTGATTGGCGAGGAGATGCCTGGCCTCACCGAGATTGTGGGGCGCCGTGAGCGCGTTTTCAAAATGATCCGCCGCGCGGGGATAGTCGTGATGGGTAAGCGCGTCGCGTCCGAGGGCAAGCTGGGTGCGGACGTGCTGTGCGAGCGGTCCGCCTTCGCCACCTTCCCACGGCTGAAACTTGCGCCCAGCGAGCAATTGCCCGGACTGGACGTGCCGGCCGGTTTGATTCAGCAAAGCGCACAACTCCACGGTCAGGTCGTCGCGCTGGCTGAGGAGCGCGGGGTGTCTTACCAGTTCCCGCAGGCGCTTCGCCGGTTTTTCGCCGAGCCGTTTCCAAAGCTGGTCGCGTTCGAAAAGCAAGCGTGCGTCGCAAGGCTCCGCCTTGAAGGCCTGGTCGTAAGCTGCACGGGCTTTTGCCGGATTGTTGTGAATGTTGAAGTAGCCGATGCCGAGGTTGCGCCAGACAACGGAGAAACGTGAATCCAGCCGCGCGGATTGCTCCCAGAGCTTGATGGCTTGGTTGTGACGCCGGCGGTCGTAAAGCAAGTTGCCAAGGTAATACGGCGCGCGGGCATCGGTCGGGTTGGCGCGGATTGCGGCTTCAAGAACGGCGAATTCTTCAAGGCGCGACGGGAAGCAGTAATCCGGCGGCAGGGCGGCGGCCCGCCGAAAATGCATCAATGCCGATCGGCGATCGCCACACTCCTGGCAGAGCCAGCCGAGCGTGTACTGCACCAGCGGAGCGGCGCCCAGACTTTGCGTCGGCAGATCACCGTCGCCAGCGGTCGCCGCCTTGAGCACGGAGATGGCCAAAGCGCGAAAACCGGCGCGGGCAAGGTCGTGGGCGATGTCGAGTCTGACCTGCAAATCGGAATCCGGATTTTGCCGGTTCAAGAGCCTTGCCCACCAGTCCAGCGGATCCAGCGCGAGGGTCGCGCTCAAGAATGAATCGGCTTGGTCCTGGCGGTGGAGCATTCGCAACACCATGGTCTTGAGATTCCGGGCGCGGATGTTGTCGGCGTTGCAGCGCAAGGAACGGTTCAAATGATCCAGCGCGCTTTGCCAGTCTGATTTTCGGCAATCGAGTTCCGCCAGGGCGTGATAACCGGCCGATTGCCAGGCTTGATTCCAGGTTGCCTTGTAAAACGCCGCGTAAGCCTCAACGTCGCGGTTTTGAAATCGCAGACACAAACCGAGGTTGTAGTAGGCCTCGCCTTCGTAGGGATTGGCATTGCGGCGCGTCAGTCGCTCGATGGCCTTGCGGAAATGACTTTCCGCTTCGGTGAATTCGCCGCGTCGCAGAAACCAGAGGCCCATTGCGTTGTTGCAGCGCGAATCCAACGGATCGCGGCGCAACGCCTCCCGCCAATACAACACCGGCGAGCGCGTGGCGTGGCGATATTGCTCCAGGTGCAGACCGGTGATGAAAAGTTCGTCGGCGCTTGGTATGTCCGCCGGCGCCGGCGGCTCGGTGGCGGGAGGCGGGACTGGGCCCTTTGCGCGCGGCTTGGGGCGATAGGAGATGATCTCGCTTCCCTTGCGGTCCACGACGCGCAACGCCAATGCAGTTTCAGCAACCGTGCGCGACAGTTTCATTTCCTTTAACAGCGGCGCGGCGGGGGAAAGATCAACCGTCCACTTTGCCAGCGTTCTATCACCTTCGGCCAGAACAATTGTCGCGTTGGGATAT
>JBEKIV010000306.1:0-4159 GCA_050011595.1 Tepidisphaeraceae bacterium | reverse complement strand
CGACGAGCGCAAAACGGTGGGCGAATTTGCCGACAAGGTGATCGCCGCGCTCGTGGGCGCCGAGGAGGTTTCGGCCGCGTCGGGCCGGCTGTCCTCCGATGGAATCCGCAGTTATTTTTTCGACAAGGCGATGGGCCGGAAGATCGTGGTGGATTGGCGCGACAGCCGGCCAGGCGACAAGCAATACCATTGGGAACAGCGCGGCGTGCCGCTGCGGATCGAAATCGGACCGCGCGACGTGGCCGGGGGGACAGCCATCGTCAAGCGCCGGCTGGATCGGGAAAGGTGGTCCGTGCCGCTGGGCGAGTTTTCGCCGGCGTGGCTGTGCCAGAAGCTGGAGCAGATTCAGTCGGCGATGTTCGACAAGGCCCGGACAATGCGCGACCAGAACACGCGAGATGCCGCAAGTTATGACGAAATGAAGAAGATCATTGGTGAACAGGGCGGGTTCGTGCGGGCGTGGTTCAAGCCGGACCGGGCCAACGAAGCCAAAATCAAGGACCAGACCAAAGCCACGGTGCGCTGTATATTGCCTGGGGAAAATGGGCAAAGCGGCAAGTGCATTTTCACCGGCCAGACCACGGATTGCCGGGTGCTATTTGCGCAGGCGTATTGATTGGGCGGCGATATCCTCGGCCGGATGGGAATTGGCGGGAATTTATATACTGGACAGCACGCAAATGCTGGCGGTAAGGTGAAGAACCGCGCTCGGGTTGGAAGAACGGAGTTACACGGTTGACGGCGATGCCAGACATAACTTCTCAGCCTGCCGGCAAACGGCAGCGAATCCTGGTGATCGAGGACCACACCCCGACTCGGCTGGCGATGAGCCAACTGATTCGCCAGGCCGGCGCCGAGGTGGTGACCGCGCGGGACGGCGAAGAGGGGTTGAATTATCTGCTGACGCAACGGTTCGACATTTTGCTGACCGATTTGCGGATGCCGGTGATGGACGGCTTCGAGTTGCTCCAGCACTGCGCCAAGTTACCGGACAGCCATCGCCCGCAACGGATCATCGCCATCAGCGGCGAATACGAATCCAGCGTTCTCCACGGCCAGCCGGTTCAGTTCCTTCCCAAGCCGTTCAGCCTGGCGGCGCTGTTGGACTTGATCGGCGGAAAGCCGAATTAGTCATTGGTCATTGGTCATTAGTCATTGGGAAAGGCCGAAGCTTCCCTAACAAATGACAAATGACCAATGACTAATGACCAATCTCAATAAACGCTTCGACGCTATTGAGATCGCGGATGCTTTGGGGGGTTGTCTGGACGGTGGCGGATGCGCCTTTGTCCAGAGCGGGGTGAACCTTGTTGGGCCGCTTGGTCCAGATGCAGCCGCCGCGGCGTTTGGGGATCTCCTTAAAATTCCGGCTGCGCACGTCGATGGGGTTGCGGATCGCCTTGTCGCGCATGAAGAGGCGTTCCAGCGTTTTTCTGGCCGCCTCACGAGTGATGGTCCTGCTGATGGTCACGCGGACCGATTTTCCGGTTTCAAGATTCAAAGCCATTACAGATCTCTCCGATGGAGCAAGGGGGCGAAAATATAGCAGATTTCGCCGGGCGGGCAAGCGCGAACGCCATCAGATTGCGGATCAGCGGATCAATTTCCCCGTGTAGCCGGCGAGCTTGCTCGCCGTATTGGCCCAATTCCCGCTACAACCAAGAATATTTCAAAATGACCCGCTACGCCACATCGGCATCTCTTTGGAAGCCGCAGGCCGCTATCGGGCTTGCGAAGATGCGCTGCTCTGGTAATCCCGCACGGATTGGATGATCTGATCGAGGTTGAATCGCGGCCGGAAATCCAGGACAGTGCGGATTTTGTCCAGCCTTGGGACCCTTCGCTGCATGTCGTCGAAGCCTTGGCCAAAGGCCTGTTCGTAGCTGATGAATTCAATCCGGCTGGAGGATTTGCATGCGGCGATCACGCGGCGGGCGAGATCGGCGATGGAAATCTCCTCGTCGCTGCCGAGGTTGAAGACTTGGCCGATGGCCCGGGGCTTCTCCATCAGGCCGGCGCAGGCATCGATGACGTCGCTGACGTGGCAGAAGCAGCGGGTCTGCTTGCCGTCGCCGTAAACCTGAAGCGGCTGGTTCTTCAAGGCGGCGGAAACGAATCGGGGCAGGACCATGCCGTACATCCCGACCTGGCGCGGGCCGACGGTGTTGAAAAGCCGCACGATCACGACGGGCAGGCCGTGCTGCTTGTGATAGGCCAGGCCGAGAAATTCGTCGATTCCCTTGCTGTAGGCGTAGCACCATCGGCTGGATCGGGTGGGGCCGACGACCACGTCGTCATCTTCGCCGAAGGGGACTCGCGTGCCTTTTCCGTAGACTTCGGAGGAACTGGTGATGAGCACCGGCCGTCCGAAGCGCTGGGCGGATTCGAGGACCACTTCGGTGCCGTGAATGATGCTGCGGATGGTGCGGACCGGTTCGTTGACGATGAGTTGCACGCCGACGGCGGCGGCAAGGTGAAAGACGGCATCGCAGGCGGCCATGGCAATATTGACGGCCCGCTCGTTCTCGACGGAATCGCGGATGATCTGCACGTCATTTCGGCCATGAAGCTGCGCGAGATTTTCCAGCCGGCCGGTGGAGAGATCGTCGAGAATCGTGACGGCATTGCCGCGGCCGACGAGCAATTCAGCCAGATGCGACCCGATGAATCCCGCCCCACCGGTGACGAGGAAGCGTTTGGACATGGAGAAAAGATTACGGCCCATGCCGTCGGGCGTCCAGAACCCCCGCAGAGCGGGGGGCTAATGGATGGGGATACATCGTTAATTCCGATCCGTTAGCCCCCCGCTTCGCGGGGGTTCTCATCCCCAATGCGTAAACAACCAAATCGACGTCAGGTTGAACATCGCGTGCATGGTGATCGACATCCACAAATTTCCGGTGCGTTCGTAGGCGTAGCCCAGACAGACTCCGAGGAAGAAAATCTGCGGCCAGGTCCACCAGGAATGCATCATGGCGAAAGCGGCGGCGGCCAGGAACACGGCGGGCCAGCTTCGCTTGAAAAGATAACGAAGGAGCGTTTGCAGCAATCCCCGGAAGAACATCTCCTCGGCCAGGGGAGCGACGACGCCGGCGGCCAGGACGTCGGCGACGGCAAGCCAGGGCGGGGGATTGCTCTTGAGAATCTCAAGCAACTGGTGCGGCGGAGGCGATTTGCCCAGATGCTCCAGCGCGCATTGCATGAGGACGTTGACGCAGGCGATCAGCGGCGCGGCCAGCGCCAGGCCGAATGCGCCGGCGACGATGCCCGCGGGAATTCGCCGGGGGCTGATGCCTACGCGTTTGATCCCGTCGAGTCGGATGGAAACCGTGGCGGCGAGCATGACCGCGAACACCGCCAGTTCCATCACGCCGCTGTAGACGACGGTTTCGGGATCGGAGAGCTTCGTGGTGGCCGGGCGATTTTGTTGCTTCATGAGAGCTTGATGGACCGCTCCAATCAAGAGGAGGGATATTGCCCAAGCGGCCAAGGCGAAACCAATGGCCCGGACCAGGACGGCCGGCGATTCGCCCGGGGAAAGTCGCTGGGGGCCTAAAATCTTCCTAGGATTGAGCACGCCCAGGGCGATTGCAACCGCGATGGAGACGGCGGCCGCAATGAAAATCCATGGGAAGTTTGACATTCAAGCGATCCGTTTTACAACAGTCCGGTCATTGTGAGTATCCTCGATCAAATCCTCGATACCAAGCGCCGGGAAGTGGCGTCGGCGAAATCCCGGACGCCCGTGGAAGAGTTGAAGGCGCGGATCGCCCAAACCCCTCGGCCAAGGAATTTTTTCCACGCGGTGACGACGCCCGGAAAAAAGCGAATGAAGCTGATCGCGGAGGTGAAAAAAGCATCGCCGAGCGCGGGAGTGATCCGGGCGGATTTCGATCCGGAGGCGATCGCGCGAGCCTATGCGGAGGCGGGGGCCGATGCCCTGAGCGTGCTGACGGACGAGCAATATTTCCAGGGCAAGCTGGACGATCTTCGCACGGTTCGGCGAGCGGTGAATCTTCCTGTGCTGCGCAAGGATTTCATCATCGACGCGTACCAGGTCTATGAATCGCGGGCGGCCGGGGCGGATGCGGTGCTGCTGATCGCCGAGTGCCTGGAGACCAGCCATCTGATCGACCTGCAAATCCTGGCCACGGAATTG
>JBEKIV010000305.1:0-4164 GCA_050011595.1 Tepidisphaeraceae bacterium | reverse complement strand
CATTGTATATCGACTCCCCCGTGTAAAACCGCCACCGCCACGAATCGTCGATCGCCGAAAATATCGTCCGGCCCGTCCCGTAAGTCCCGATCACCATCACCGGCGCTTTCCGCCCGTCCGGTCCCAAATCCGTCGGATGCTCCGCCAGCGTGATCCCCACCCCCGGCTTGATCATGATCCCCCGGCAATACCAGAAGATCGGCTGAAGATGGTTCTTCACGTATTCCTCGTTCTCCGCCCAATCGGCAAAGAAGTGGAAGATCGGATAATTCGCCGCCGCCCGCGTCAGCACCGGCCTGAATCCCTCCGTAATGCTCGCTTGCCCCTCATCCGCCTCCGTGTGCGTGATGATGACGGGCAACAAGGATTCGATCGGCGTGTTGCGATACCCCTGCGGCGACCACCTCGGCCCCGCCACCATCGCAAAGCCCCCGCCCTTCTTGCTCACGAAATCCGCGATCATCTGAAGCTGCGCATCCGTAAACTCGCGCGGATCGACGTCCCCCACGATCACCGCATCGTAATCCAGCAGCCGATCCATCGTTTCCGGAAACGCCGTGATCCGCCATGAATTGTCGTATTGCGGCCGATCGGGGTCGTCGCTCCCTTCCTGCCGGAACGCCGGATCGGCGCTGGTCAGCAGGCAGCTCACCTTCACCGTCTTGTCCCGCAGCAAAGCGTTCTTCAAATACCGGTAATCCCACCGCGGATAGCCGTCCACGTACAGCACCGAAACGTGATTGTCCAGCACGTCCAGCCTCACCGGATGAAAATTGCCCGTCGGGTCCAACTCGCCGGGCTGCGGCTTGGCCTCAACCACCAGATTCGCCACCGGCATGTCCGCCGCCGTCGGCTTGAACTGCAAATCCACCTCGAACGGCTTGTCATCCGCCGCCTGGACCGTCTTGGCGATCTCGTTGCCCGCGTCGTCCAATAAGGGGACATTCATCTTTTCCGTGCCGCGCGTCACCTGCCGCAGCAGCGCCAGCGTCAGCGGATGGTTCGGCTCATATCCGCTGGCCTGAACCGTCACGCGCAGGTTCGTGTAGTCGTCCACAAACGCCGCCGGCTCGAAATTCACCGATTGAACCGCGATGTTCCGCGGCATCTTCGCCGAACCCACCACCACCGGGATGATATTCACGCCATAGGATTTCACCGCCGCGACCGCCTCCGGCGGCGATTCGCTGGGCGTCTCCCGCCCATCGGTCAGCACCACCACCCCCGCCACGCGCTGCCCCTGCAAATCCTGTAGCACGTTCGTCAGCGACGCCACCACCTGCGTGCCGTTGCCTTGGGCCTTCAGTTGCTTTAGCGCCGAAACCGCCTGATCCACCGCCGCATCGCCGCTTCGCGTCGTCGCCGCGCCCTCCACCTCCCCGGGGCCGGGAATGCTGGCGATTTCCTTCGCCCCCCGGCTGAAATCGTAAATGTGAACGTCGTGAACCGCCGACAGCCGCCTCAAGAGTTCGCCCTCTGAATCGCAAAGACGATCGATCACCGCATCTAACCGGCCGGTGGTTTGTCCATCCCCCGACTCCGCATCCGGCACCTTCATGCTCAGGCTGTCATCGATCAGGATGGCCATCACCGACGGCTCGCGCCGCGCCTGCCCCAGCGTCAGCACCGGCCGATTCAGCAGCACCAGCACCAGCCCCAAAATCGCCGCGCGCAAACCCCCCAGCAGCCAGCGCATCTTGGGCGTCCGCGCCTCGCGCCGGTAAATGTAAACCACCAGAGCCAGCGCCAGAACCGCCAAAACAAAATTCCAAACCCCCGCCCCGCCGAGGTATTGCTGCAACGGCCACGTCGGATTGAACTGGAGCGTCAGATGTCCCTGGCGGCTCAAAAATCCGCCCGGCAGACCGAGGATGATTTCCAGAACGTGCCGCATCCGATCATTTCCGCCGATGATGCCCAAACCGCATGGCCATGAAACATTCCATCGCCAACAACGCCAACACCACCACCATGACCCCCCACCCCAAATCCTTCCCTTGCTCCGCCTCCAGCGCCGGCGCGGGAACCGAATCGCCTTGCATCTCCATCTCGACGTCCCCGAGCGATTTTCTCACCGCCGCATCGTCGATCGTCCGCACGTCCGCCTCCTGCGCCGCCGGCACGTTCACCGCAATCTTGTAACTGTCCGCCCCCGTCCACAGCGAATAAACCCCCGGTTTGGCCAGCGGCTTGCTCGCGTACTGAGACTGCCCGAAATACGCCGACGCCGCATCCGTCACCGTTTCAAGTTCCATCGGATATTCCGTCTGATTCCCATCTCTCAACACCGGCGCCCCGGTCAGCCGGATCGACGGCGGAAGCCTCAGCGAATGATTCACCCCGACGTTCATCCACGAATCGTTTCCGCTGGTCGTCCCCAGCAACAGCATGTGCATCAGCGCCGGATACGCCGGATGCGGCATGAACGTCGTCCATTCCGCGTTCGGATCGGCGCTGGTCGCGTAGAACACCACCTGCCCCGCCCCCAGCGAATGAACCGTGATCGCCGGGTCCTCGGGCTGATTTGCCGCGCCTGGGGCGGGAAGAAAATTCAACACCCGCTCCGCCGAGGAATTCGCCGGCAAATCCATCTGCCAATAACTGTACACCTCCGCCGATTCCATCCCCGTCTGTTCCTGGTTCTGGAAATCCGCCAGCAGCCGATTCAGCGGCCGATGCGGATCGAAATCGAATCGCCGCGGCGTCTGGTCCCCCGAAACCACGATCCGCTTGGTCAGCGGCCCGGCCAGCAGATGATGCTTGTACAGCGTGGCGTTGTAATTCTCCGCCGTCACCGGATCGCCCATGAACACCATCACCGTGCCCCCCTCCCGCACGAATTGTTCCAGTTGCGCCGCCTGGGTTTCCTGGATTTGACCCACCCCGCAAAGACAAATGCACCGGTAATCGCTCAAAACCTTGTCTCCCCATTCCAGGTCGCTGATCCGTTCCGTCGCCACGTATCCCGCCGATTTCGAATCGTTCGATACCGCATATCCGGTGGGATTCAGCGCCGCATCCAAAAACGCCCCGCTCGATCCCTGCCCGCCCACGCCCCGCTCCCCTTCCACGATCAACACCTTGATCTGCCCCGCCACGTTCACCGCCCGATACCGCACGTCGTCGATTGCAAGCCGATCGCCGCCGATCAGCGTCGCCGTGAAAACGTGAATCCCCGCGGTCAGCCCATTCACCGTGATCGTCTGCGGCGACGCCGCCGCCGTCGCCTTCACGTTGATGACTCCCGGCGCCAGTGCCACGCCATCCAGCTTCAGCACCATCTTCGGCTCCGTCGGACACGGCCCGTAGCCGCGAACGTCCGCGACCATGTTCGCCGGGAACGCGCTGGTCACCAGCGAATCCGCCGGCGTCAAATCCACCACCGCCTGGTTCCATTGCCCCGGTTTGCCCAGGTTAAAATGCGTGATCCCCGATTTGTACAGCTCGCCAAGCTCCCGCCCAAGCTGCCCAATCACCTCCCCCTGCGTTTGCCATGCCACCCGCGTCGAATCGTCGATCAGATACAGGCTCTTGTTGGAATTCACCGGCTCCCGCCTGGCGATGTCCCGCGCCAGCGCCAGCGCCCCCGCCTCGTCCGTCGCCCCGTACGATTGCTCGATCCGATTCACCGCATCCTCCGCCGCCTTCAGATCGTAAATCGGCGAGGAGACGATCTGCGCCGGAGGCGACGACGCCGTCACGATCGCCACCGATTCCCCGCCCGAACTCAACCGCCGGATCAGCGCCTTGGCAATGATCTTCGCCTGATCCAGGTGGGTCTTGGCCCCGGCGCGATCGGCTTGGTAGGCCATCGAATAACCATTGCCGATGACGAAGACGTGCAGCCCGGTGCGCCGGCCCGCCAGATCGGCCAAACTGCTGTCCTGGCAACCCAGCGGGCGGGACAGCGCCAACCCCGCCAGAAGTAAAACCAGGCAGCGCGTCGCCAGCAGCAACAACTGCTCGAACCTCAGCCGGCGCCGATTCTTCTTCATCGCCCGGAGCAGGAATTCCATGGCCGCCCACGGAACCACCCTGAATCGCCGGCGATTCAGGATGTGAATCAGGATCGGCACCGAGACCAACGCCGCCCCCGCCCAGAAAAGCAGCGGGGAAACCAACGCGAAAGCCAGGGCCGGTTCGTACATGATGACCATTGCGGTG
>JBEKIV010000304.1:0-4166 GCA_050011595.1 Tepidisphaeraceae bacterium | reverse complement strand
CGAAATGTTCCGCGCGATATAAGACGATTACCTGAAGGTCGGGAAAGATCTTGAGGCGGTCAACACTGCGAAACCGGTACTTGGCATGATCAAGGAACATTTGACACTGCTGTGGGACCTCAAAAAGACCGGGACGGCTGAGCTCTAGGTCTGCGGTGCCTTCGCGCGGCATTCCGGCATGGCGATAGCCAGTTTTGCAATGTGTCGCACGGTATTTCTGAACTATGATTTCCCTTAATTGTCGCCCGATCCGTGCGGTTTCTCCAATGGGAACCGCTTGGCTTCGCCGGATTTCCCAAGTCGGCTTATTCTCTTTCCGATATCACGAGGGTCATCATGTCCGACGCAAAAACGTACCAGCAACAGACAGAAGAAGCGGCCGCCCGGGTGGATTGGAGTGAAAAGAAATTGGCGTTCGAACGAAAGTAAATCCTAACCCGAAACCTATCGGAAGGGGAGTTGACCAGCAAGACGCTTTCCTAATCCGTTCGGTGATAGGTTCCTCGTCCCGATGGACGGGTTGATGCTACTGACGGTGATGCAGATTTTCCGATCTGTTGTCGATGAGCCCGCAACCTGGCTGTATCGTCCTGAGCTCGCCCGGCGCCGCACGACCTCACGATCGCCGCCGGTTGATGTTCGCTTGAATAGAGCGGCCGCGCCCGGCGGCTTGTCGAGCTCTACCGGCGAAGAAATTTTTGGCGGCCGGCCGTTTATTCAGGACAGGTCCCCGGAGGCGGTTTGCGCTGTCGCTATGCGCCAACGTCGAACGGCCCGACACGTTGAATATAGTCCGTGGCGCGTGAGGGTCATCGAAAGCAGGGATTGCATCTAGTAGATAGCCCCATTCAGCGGCTTCACGCCGCCGGCTTCCTGGGGACCTTCTTTCCCTCCTTTCGCGCCTTGGATAGGCCGATCGCGATCGCTTGCTTGCGGCTTTTCACCTTGCCGCCTTTGCCGCCCCTGCCGCTTTTGGCTGTGCCGCGCTTATAGCGGCGCATCTCGCTCTCGACGTCCTTGCTCGCGCTGGGCGAATATCGACGCTTCGTCTTAGCCATCTGTTTCTCCCTAACAAACCCGTTTTCAACCGCAAATCATTTCCATCGTCGTGGCTAGCTATCGGATTGGTGGGCCAAGGATGGTCGGAAGCGTGGCGGCTGCGTCGCGACGGCGGCCGATTGTTCGTCGGACCTTTCCTGATCCTCGACTTTGCGCCGTCTCATGGTCCAATTGAGGGACATGCGTACCTCGGGGTTGGGAACGGTCCAGCAAGCGCCACCGGCATCCATAAAAACCACCCACAGCAGGGCGCATTCCGGGCCGTAATCGATGACGAAATGAGCCCACCCCGCGCCTTTGGTGGTCTCCAGGGGGAGCGGTGGGTTGAGCTGCGTCAACATCAATTTCTACTTTCCGTAAGGAAATACCTCGCTGCTGTTGGCAGCATGGTCGACGCTCAAGAAAACGTCAAAATCACGTAATTGTTCCTGGTTGGCCGTGCGCCCTATCCAACGCGGCGCATGGCTCGGCTGCGGCGATTCCGGGGCGTGACCGGAAATATCGCACCGCATTTTTGCGATCCCCGAAAAATAAACGGCCGATTCACCGCTCGGATCCGACTTTAGGTGCCGCCACGACCACTTGAAGGAAACGCGCCCAGTGATCGGCACCGGGCGCGTGGGTGGCGTTATTACTTCTTATCGGGAACCCATGTCGTAGAATCCCGGTCGTATTTGAACCCGGGCGCGCTTTTCAGATCGTCTTTGGACGTGTTCATGACCAAGCGCCATTTGTTGTTGTCCTGGTTGGTGACATGGACAGCGTCGAATGGAACGGCGACGTCTTTTTCGCCAGCACCCAGGAAACCGCCGACGCCGACGATCAGCGAAGTGACCCTGCCTGACTTGTCTACCAGCACATCCATGATCTCGCCGATCTTGTTGTTCTTCGGATCGTAGACGTCCTGCTTGTACCAGTCGGTCACAGTTACCGAATCTGAGGGCATTTCCCTCAAAATCCGCGCATTCGACATGGTATCAGCAATTGCAGGAATGCTCAGCACGGCGAGGAGCGCCGCGGTATAGGCAACTTTCGACATCGCTATCTCCTTGCGAAAACGGCCGTTGGCCGTGGGTATGCAAGCCAAACGCCGCCGCCATTTGTTGGTTCCTGACAATCCAAACTTAATCCAATGAACAAATCCGGTCTTTCTCGAACCACCCGCGCGGCTATCACCTTTTGCTGGCAACTAGTTGTAGACCTCGTGGGCATGCCAACAAACGTGGCCGGTCCAGACAATTGTCGCCCACCAGTGACCTCAGCAAAGGCCAGAACGGCCGCGTCGACTATCGCGCCCAAAACTGCTTTCCCAGTGATCTCATTTCGGAGACTCATGAATTGTCGGAGGTGCAAAAATAACGGCACTGCGCGATCTCGGTTCCCCCTGAGTGTATTGGCTCGACGACAGTCGATGGAACCATACAATACCGAGAGGCGTTGAACATTGTCGGAACCCGAAAAGGAGTACTCGATGAACCAGCAAAATCAAGGTGGTCAGCAAGGCGGTCAGCAGCAAAATCCTGGTCAGCAGCCACAGAAGCCCGGCCAGGGCGGACAACAGGGCGGCCAGCAGCAAAATCCGGGTCAGCAAACACAGAAGCCCGGTCAGGGCGGACAACAGGGCGGCCAGCAAGGTGGACAACGCGGCGGCAAGCAGAATCAAGACCGTTAATTGGATCTTTCTCAACCCCTAGCCCCGCCTTGGCGCGGGGCTTTTTTCTAACGAGTCAGTGCTTGGCCATGCATTTTCGCAGGAGCGTATTTGCCCATTGTCGGAAACTTCGGGAGAACGTCGCGTTCACCACATTAAGCAGTGACAAGTTCGAAGAAACTGCGCCATTTATGGGGCGAAGATCACTCACCGGCAGTGATTGTCGAAGGAACTGCCGTCTATGGTGCGGAGATCGGAAGATCGGCAGCGTGCAACGAGTGATGATCGACAAAATTACAGAAAGGTTTGGCGCACGGAAGAAGGTTTAGGCCGCAGATTGAGGACGGGACGTTTGAGAGCGAAGGACTTGCTTACGCCGATGCCACAGCTGACGCTGTGCATCCTCCCGAGTGCCCACAGGCTCAACAATCCACTGGCCGCTCCCTGCCGGGTACGCTATGCCCCAGTTAGTGCAATCCCATTTGCACTCGATAACCTTGGCGTGTAGCACTCTTTCGGCGAACGTCAGCGTCACTTTTCTCTCCGGGACAACCCCCGTTTCTCGCGACGATTTAACGCCAAACGAGACAACCGGTTCCGCTCGCGATGGTCGGAGTGCCAGAAGGCCACTCTGAATTGTTCGAGGTGACTTTGTCCACAGCGTACTCGGCCTTGTTGGCGCCACAAATTCAAGGAGCCAGCGCCCGGCATGAAGCAGCGGATTTGAGTAGCCCCTGCAGCATCAGCCACACCACGGCTGGACCCAAGCGGTTGGGCTCGGTCACCATCGCCGATGCAGGAACATAATCCATTCATCATTGAGCCTCACCCGATAGCGGCCGTCAGAAATTGAGTGGCCGTCGGCGAACGAGCAGCACAGTTTGGCCGAGCCGCCCACCGTCGTCCCTCCATGGCCCGTTTGGACGGGGCCCTCCACACATGAGGCGGCCTCGTCGTCACTATGTCCTCTGTCCTCTTTGCCAAAGGGTGTAATTGGCGACGTGCCACGATTTGCCCGGTCCTTCAAAAAAACTTGATCAAGACAGCCGCCGCCATGCCTCCAGGTTGGAGAGCTGACCGGTCGTGGACCCATTATCGTCCTCATGCGTTTCCTGATCGGTGGCCCAGTCTGCCGCGGGCCGGAAACGCAAAGCCATGGCTGACACAGCTTCCGATCCGTTCTCAGCCCCTCACGTCGATCCTCCGGCAGCCCCGAGTTATCAAGCTCTGACCGGGCTGGCAGTCGGCGTCGTCATTGTCGCGGCGCTCTATTTTGGGAAGGACGTCCTGCTCCCTGTGACCCTGGCGGTGATGCTGAGCTTCGTGCTCTCCCCCCTGGTGCAAGTTTTGCGTCGGCTCCGGATCCCGCGGGGTGTCGCTGTGGTGTTCTCGGTGGGCCTCGCGCTCGCCACGATCGGCGGAGTTGGCGCGTTGGTAGGAACCCAACTCGTGCAGG
>JBEKIV010000303.1:0-4227 GCA_050011595.1 Tepidisphaeraceae bacterium | reverse complement strand
TTCCTGATTATCCCTCAAGCGAGCAAACGCCTTCTCGTACATCGGAGCCGCATTCTGAGCATCGGAGGTGATAGCCGGCAATGTCGCCAGATAAATCGAGTTGAGTTCCACGCGCAAAATGGCGCAGCGGGCGCGGATCGCAAGGTCCATGTTAAGCAGAATCATGTACCCCACCGCCAGGGCCGTCAGCCAGGCAAACGCCAGCGGCGCCCGCCGCCAGGTCGCCGCAGCCGGCGCCGATCCCGGTTCGCGCCGGGCGGCCTGGCGAAGAATCAGAGTCGTCCCCACCAGATACCCCAACAGAAGCGAGACCGCGTAAACGAACCCGTTGGGTTCGACTTCCATGCTGAATTTCATCGACGCCGTCGCGGAAACGAACGCTCCCAAAGCCGTCAGCGGAACCAGAACGACCAAGGACAAGAGCGCGACTCGAACCCATTTGCGATTGGCCCGGCCGACGATGGCCGCCATGGCTGCGACCCAAAGCAGGACGATTAGCAACGCATCCAGCCAAAGCAACGCGAAGTTCATTTGAATGCTCCTTCCTGTTGAGTCTCAAGCTGCCGCAGGGCTTGAAACTCCGCCGCCACCTGATTGGGGCCCAGCGCCGGCCGCACCGAAAACTCCTCTTGCGACGCCCAGATCATGGACAGATTCAGGACGATTAGCGCTGCCGCCGCGATCGCCGCCCAGTGCCAGGCGCCCAATGCTCCGGCTGACGACGATTCGGCGACCGCTCGCAGGACGCGATCGCGCAGACCGGCTGTCGCCTCGTCGCCCGGCCGCGCACGCAGACGATTCTCCAATTCAACTAATTCCGCCGGCATCGAATGGGGATCCATGTCAGTTACTCCAGAACTCGGCGTAGTTTCTCCAGCGCATATCTGTACCGGCTGGCGGCGGTGTTCGCATTCACTTTCAAGATTTCCGCGATCTGGGCGAACGTCAGTCCGCCATCCACTTTCAGGGTAATGACCTCTCGCTGTTCCGGCGGCAACGATTTCAGGGCTTCCTCCAACTCATCCGGCAAACAAGGGTCTCGTGTGTCCGCGCCGACCGGAGTGAGTCGGTGTAAATGGTGCTGCTCCAAGCGTTGACGCTGAAGTCGTCGCCCCACCGCGTACCGCAGCATCGCGAAGACGTAAGCGTCCAAATCCCGGACCTGCGCCAACCGATGGCGATGGCGGACGAGATCGACGAAAACGTCCTGCACCGCGTCCTCGGCCTCGCCCGAGGCTTGGAGCATCACGCGGGCCACTCGCAGCAGCGATCGGCCCAGCCGATCATACAGGGCGGCATAGCTTTCCGGCTGACCTCTCGCCAAGCCCTCGACGAGCGGACTAGCCGTTGCAAGCCTCATCGTTTCCCGCCTATAAGAGTGGCCGGACAGACCTTTTTGTCTAACATTTGCAAAATTCTACGCTAACGCCCCTCTCACGAATCACCGGATTTTTCTTGACCTCCCGCCAGGGTCGACTAGAATTCAGTAAGCGATTACTTGGCGTTTTAGCTCGCCGTCGTTCGCCCGGGTCCGGGCGCTGATGTTGATTGCGCCCGGCTTGGCGGAAGCTGGCGCATGGGCCGAGATCATTCCTGCCCACACCCGGGCAATATGTGGAGGAATCGGCACGTGAAAAAAAGACGAATTGTGAAATGCCTCGTGATCGCGGGCGGATTCTCCTCCCCTGCTTGGGCTCAGACATTAATTAACGGAGACAACCTCGCGTTGCAATCGAGCGGCGCTGCCGCCGGCTCTAGCTGGACCCTCAGCAGCGATGGCTACGTCGGAACCTACATCAACCTCAGCCAGTCCGCGCCCGTTACCTTCACTCTGAGCGCTTCGGGTGTCTCCTCCAACGGCCTTAGTCCCGATATGACGCTCTCTATCGCCAATTCCACCGACTCTTTTAGCGTCTCGTCCGGCACCCTCACCAACTATACCTACACCACCCCGACCCTTCCGGCCGGCACGTATTTCGTCCGGACACAACTCGATAATCAAACGGCTACGCAGACCCCAACCCTCACTGTCGGAAGTCTCACCGTCGCCGGCACCGGCGTGACGGTCTCCAATTCAAACTCCAGCACCAACGCCACGAACGCCGCCACCACTTACATCGACAATTACCGCCAAGGGCCCGGCACGATCACGTTGACCAACGGCAACGGCTACCATCTGGGCGCGGGGACATCCGTACAGGTCAAGCTCATCGACAACGCATTCAATTTCGCCGGCGCGGTCTACGGACAAAGCCCATACTCTTCTCCTTCCGCATGGATGAACTGGAATTCGAGCGGCCAAAACCTTACGCCGAACACCACCGAGGAGATCGATTACCAAAACGCCATCCTGACGAATTTCAACATGATCGTTCCCGGAAATGCGGGGAAGTGGGTCAACAATGAATACACCCAGAACAGCCCCAACATGTCGATGGTTGACGCCATGGCCGACTTCACTTCCCAGCACGGCCTGTCGATGCGCATGCACAACCTTCTCTGGAACCAGGAGCAGCCGTCGTGGGTCACCAGTCTTTTCACGGCGGACAACGTGTCGGGGCTGAATAGCGCCATCACGAGCCGCATCAGCTACTATCTATCACAAAGCAATCCGAATACCCTCAATACTCCCCGTACCGACAGTTACGCGCAACTGGATGTTCTGAACGAGCCGTGGCACGGGCAAGCTGCCACGGACAATTACCTGGGCACGCTGGGCGTGCAGGGGGTCGCCAACGTCTACTCTGCGGTTGCCACCGCGGTCCAAAACGCCCACGCCAATACCCTCCTCTACACCAACGAGTACAACGTCCTTCAGTTTTCCCCACAATCCATCAGCAGTGCGGGCGTGGAAAGCGGTGCAAAAGATCCCTACGCAAATTGGTATCTCAACGGCGTTCAGCAGATTCAACGCGACGGCGGTCCCATCAGCGGCATCGGGATGGAGCTTTACACGAACGCGAGCAACAACGTCGACCCCGTGCAGATGCAGCAAGCGATGCAGAATCTTTCCGTGGCCAAGCAGCCCAATGGCAATCCCATGCCGCTGTCGCTCACCGAGTTCGGCAACTCCGGCGGGGGGACCTCGCAGAGCAATTACGACACCGATATGACAACGGCACTCACCATGGCCTACGGCAGCCCCCAGACGACCACCTTCGGCTACTGGGGAGGTATCGGCGGTCCGAATGACCAGAACACCTACGGCAGCGGCTCCTCCACCGTCTATTATTCCCTCTATAACTCGACCTACGGCCTCACGCCCGCCGGTACGACCTATCAGAACTGGATGAGCCAGAACAACGCCAACACCAACCTCACCCTCACCACCAACGCCAACGGGCAGGTTTCCTTCACCGGCGCCTACGGCATGTATGATGTGATCGTCGGCGGACAGACCTATCAACTCGATTTGGTCGCGGGCACCACAAACTACGGGCTTATGACGCCGATTTCCAACGCGACGTGGAACGGCGGCGGCTCCACCAACAACTGGTCCACCTCGGCAAACTGGGGCTCCACAACCCTCGCCCCCAACGCGCCGGTCGTTTTCGCGGGCACAACCAGGCTCGCTCCCAACAACGATTCGGCCGCCGGCACCGCTTACGCCGGCATTACCTTCAACGCCGCGGCCGGGGCTTTCGTCATCGCCGGCAATGCGATCGATCTGGTCGGAGACATCATCAACAACAGCACCAACCTCCAGACCATCAATCTCCCCTTGGCGCTTCAGCAGAACACGAATTTCAACGCCGCTTCCGACGATCTGGCCGTAGGCGGCGCCATCAGCGGATCCTTTTCGCTGACAAAGCTCGGCTCCCACACTCTCACCCTCCAGACCGCCAATACCTTCACCGGCTCCACCGCCGTCAACGCCGGGGCGCTGAACATCCAAAATGCCGGCGCGTTGGCAGACACCTCCTCCGTGACCGTGGCCGGCGGCGCGGCCCTTCAACTCCAGGCGAATATTTCGACCACCACGGCCGTGCCCTTGACCCTCAACGGCACTGGCACCGCAACCAACGGCGCTCTGGAAAACGTCAGCGGCGGCAACACTTACTCCGGGCTAATTGCCCTTGGAGCCAACTCGACCATCGGCTCGGACGCCGGCACGCTGACGCTCAGCAATACCGGAACGATCACCGGATCGGGTGATAATCTCACCCTCACCGGCTCGGGCAACGGCACTCTGGCCGGCATCATCGCAACCAATGCCGGAACGCTGAC
>JBEKIV010000302.1:0-6706 GCA_050011595.1 Tepidisphaeraceae bacterium | reverse complement strand
GAAAGATAAACAGCAGCAACACGCCCAGGGCGATGCTGATCCACGCCTCGGCCAACCCAACGGCCGGCCGGGGGTTAGCGCCATGATCGAGCGGCGGGCGCGCGGGTTCGGTTTCCTCGGAACCCGGCCGCGATTCGCCGGTCTTCGACATCTTCGGCAGTTTTGACAGGTCCATGCCAGCCGCTCCACTCTTCATTCTCCATTCTCCATTATCCATTATCCATTCTTCATTGGCCTTGACCGTTTGGCGCAATCAATGTAAAGACCCCAGGCGACGGATTCAAACTCTTGTAGGACGGAGACGCCGGCGGAGAATTTCATGGCGGACGTATTGGAACAAGTCGATGCGGTGGCCAGGCAGGCCGAGCAGGAGCTTTCAGCCGTTGCCAACCCCGCTCAACTCGAGCAGTTCCGGATCAAATTTCTTGCCGTCAAGGGAAGCATCAAGGGATTGATGACGCTCCTGGGGCAGACGCCGAAGGAACAGAAGCCGCTCGTCGGGCAGAGGATCAATGCCCTGAAGGATCGCCTGACGGCCGCGTTCGAGGCGAGGAAGAGCCAGTTGGGATCAGCCCAAGGACCGGATGCCGCCGACGTGACCGAGCCCGGCCTGCGGCCCCGGATCGGGAACCGGCACATCCTGATGAAGGTGGCCAACGAGTTGACCGAACTGTTTGGCCGGATGGGCTTTTCCCTGGCGACCGGACCGGAAGTGGAGGATGAGTTTCACAACTTCATCGCGTTGAACATTCCGGCCAGCCATCCGGCGCGCGATCCGCTGGACAATTTTTATCTGGCCGTCGAAACGGGCGAAGGCCAGGCAACGGCGCTGGACCGGGCGCCCCCGGAGTTCCTCATGCTGCTGCGCACGCAGACCAGCACGGTGCAGATTCGCGTCATGGAACATCAGAAGCCGCCGATCCGCGTCGTCATCCCGGGGCGCGCGTATCGGCCGGATACGCACGATGACACGCATCTGTCGATGTTCCATCAGCTCGAGGCGCTCGTGGTGGACAAGAACGTCACCATGATCGACCTGAAGAGCACGATTCTCCATTTCGTTCACGCCTATTTCGGCCCCGAGGCCAAGGCGCGATTCCGGCCGAGTTTCTTTCCCTTCACCGAACCCTCGGCGGAGGTGGATATCTGGTTCGACCTGCCCGGCGGCAAGAGCCGATGGGTGGAACTCGGCGGATGCGGAATGGTCCACCCGAGTGTTTTCAAAAGCGTGAACATCGACCCCGGGCAATACACGGGCTGGGCCTTCGGCTTCGGCATCGAGCGGATCGCCATGCGAAAATATGGGATCGGCAACATCCGCCTGTTCGTCGAAAACGACGTCCGGTTTTTGCGGCAGTTTTAGTTTTAGTTTTAGAGTATCTAACAAAATAAACCACAGAGAGCACAGCGCGGCATAGCCGCAACCAAGAAGGAAAATGCGGATGAACCGCCAAGACGCCAAGGTCGCCAAGATTGAAAATCGATTCAACCGCGGATTGCGCGGATATCGCGGATAAATTCAATTCTTATCCGTGTCGTCCGCGTAATCCGCGGTTCCTTTCTTCTTGGCGTCTTGGCGGTTCAATTAGTATCTTGTTTTTTTAACAAGATATGACACCTTTGTAATACATAGGACACAGAGGACACAGAGATAGAGCTAGAAATTCAGTATTTCTCTGTGTCCTCTGTGCTCTCTGTGTCAGTTTTTTTGTTAGAGGCTTTTAGTTTTAGCGTCGATCCGACCGCGTTCTCATGAGCGATGTCACGTCAACATCCGGCGGAGGACAGGCGATTAGGACGCAAAGCCGATTTGGCGGATTCGAATTGCTTTTCCTGCTGTCCCTGGCCGGCGCGGCCCGGCTGGCATGGCTGGCGATTCTGCCGGCCGGAGCCGTCTCCCTTGATCTGCTCACGTGGAAATGGGTGGCGATTGATTTACTTAACAATATAAATCCCTACTCCGCCCCGCCCGGGATTTATCATCCACCTTTCTGGACCGAGGTCCTCTTCGCATTGGCCAACCTTTCACGAGGGACCGGCATCGATTTCATTCGTTCGGTCAAGCTCGTGCTCATCGCGGGCGATTTATCGCTGCTGGCCGCGACTTATCTACTGCTGCGAACCCTCCGGCCCGGTTCGAGTTGCACGCGCCTTCTGGCCATCGGCTATTGCCTGAATCCTCTGCTCATACTGCTTACGGCGCAGCACGGCAACTTCGATGCTCTTTTGATGATTTGGGTCGTGCTTTTTCATTACTTCCTGCTCCGGTTTCGCAATTCGTCCGATGCCGTCGATTGGCTGCTTTCTGCCGGATGCCTGGGAATCGCGGTGTACGTAAAGCAATTCCCTCTTGTTTTGTGGCCTCTTTTGGTTCCGGGGGCCCGTCAACTCGACTGGCGTTCTCGACTGGCGGGCCCGCTGCTGGTGATCGCGCCGGCGTTGATTTCACTTGCCCCGCTTTTCGTCCTGGCTCCAGCAGCCGGTTTTTTACCATCGCTGTCCTGACCACAACCGTGGCGGTTTCGATCGCCCTGTGGCGACGGAACTGGCGATACGAAGGCGATCCGGTCTTGTTCAGCGCCATGTTGTTCCTGGGGTTGTTCACCCTTGGAGCCGGCTACGGATCGCAATACTGGTTTTGGGTGGTCCCGCTGATCCTGGTTTGTTATGCGAATTCCGCAACTGGATTTCGCCGGATGATTTTGTTGAGCATGATCGTCGTAACGGCGACGAACGTGTTTGAATACGCGGTCGAGCCGAACCTCGGGCGGTTCTTTGTCGAGTTGTTCCCCTCCCCCGCCGGGCAATCCCTGGGCGACTACTTTCATTATCCCTCCCGGCATCTGATCTGGCTGAGACTGCCGATGACGATCGCGTCCTTCGGACTGTTATTTTCGGGAATTAAGGCCCTTATTTATCGTTAACTCAATGTAAAATAAAGTCTTACATGCGATAACCGCGCCCGTAAAAATCCCCACGCAAGATTAGGGGTTTTCCCCAGTGGTTGAAACTCAATCTCAATTAGATAATAATCCGATGTAACAGACGTTCCGAAACGTAACGGGAGCGGTGGCCATGGAAAAAGCCTGCGACGTTAAAGCGTGCAATCATTCAGGAACGGTGGATTCGTGCGCTCTGAACAAGCTGGGGATCGGTTGCAGCGGATCCGTCGTTTCCGTCGGGGGCGATTCGGAACTTCGCCGGCGCCTGCTGGAGATGGGCTTCTGCAATGGCGCGCAGGTCGAGGTGGTTCGCCGCGCTCCGCTGGGCGATCCGATCGAATTCCGCCTCCGCGGATACCATCTTTCCCTTCGCAACGAGCAAGCCCGACACGTGACGATTTCCAAGAGTTAACCATCGCCGATGTCTTCCTGCTGCAAACCCGAGAACGAATTCAAATCGGGCGATCGGACGCAGACCATCGCCTTGGCCGGCAATCCAAACAGCGGTAAGACCACGATCTTCAACGCCCTGACGGGCCTGCGGCAAAAGGTTGCCAACTATCCGGGAGTCACGGTCGAGAAAAAGACCGGACGCTGCCGGCTGCCGAATGGGGCCATCGCCAACGTCATCGATCTTCCCGGCACCTACAGCCTCATCAGCCGATCGCCCGACGAGCAGGTTGCGATGGAAGTTCTTCGCGGCGTGCGCGGCGACACCCCGGCGCCCGACGTGGTCGTCGTGGTCGTGGATGCCAGCAATCTCCAGCGCAACCTTTATCTCGTCAGCCAACTGATCGAAATGGGCAAGCCGCTGGTCGTGGCGCTGAACATGATGGACGTGGCGCAGCGGCGCGGGCTGAACATTTCCCCGCAGCGGTTGCAAAAGCAGCTTGGGGTTCCCGTCATTCCGGTGGTCGGTCACAAGCGACAGGGGATCGAGCAGCTCAAGGCGGCCCTGCTGAATCCGCGGGTGGCGCCGTTGCCGGATTGGCAGTTGCCGACGGAGATGCGCGAGGAAGTGACGGTGGTGGGCGGGGCGCTGGCGATTCTCTCGGATGAGCATTCGCTGGATCAAGACAAGGCCATCGCCGAGCGGTTGTTGATCGGCGACCGGGCCAGGGACCTTCAGGAAATCTGGAAGCGCGAGCCGGTGGCATCGCTGCTGGATCATGCCAACCGGCGTTTGTCGGCCGCGGGGATCGACCCGATGCAGGCGGATATCGAGGCGCATTACCGATGGATCGACCTGGTCGCGGCGGGGTCGCTTGTCCCCGCTTGCGAACGTCTCACCGGCGCCGGGGAGGCGCTGGATTATGAAACTCTGAAAGAGCCGACGCTGACCGATCGCGTCGATGCGATCCTCGTCCACAAATTCTGGGGGTTGCTGATCTTCGCCCTCATCATGGGAACGCTGTTCGTCACCATCTTCTGGCTGGCCCAGCCGATTATGAATGGGATGCAGAACGGCATCCTGTGGATCGGACATTGGCTGACGCACGCCCTGCCCGAAGGCCCGTTGAAATCGCTGCTGAACGACGGCGTCATCGGCGGCGTCGGCACGGTGATCTCCTTCGTGCCGCAGATCGCGCTTTTGTTCATGTTCCTGGCGATCCTGGAAGACACGGGCTATCTGGCGCGGGCGGCGTTTTTGATGGACAAACTCCTGGCCCGCGTCGGATTGCACGGCAAGAGCTTCATTCCACTGCTGAGCAGCTTCGCGTGCGCCATCCCCGGCATCATGGCCACGCGCACGATCGAAAATCGCCGCGATCGCCTGGCGACGATCCTGATCGCGCCGTTCATGAGTTGCAGTGCCCGCCTGCCGGTGTACGCGCTGCTGATCGGCGCGTTCTTCGCCAGTTTCGGCGCACTGGCCCAAGCCGGGATCATGTTGGCTTGCTACGCGCTGGGCATTCTCGCCGCGGTCGCCACGGCGTGGGTGTTCAAACGATCTTTACTCAAGGGCGGCGCGACGACGTTCATTCTGGAGTTGCCGAGTTACAAGTTGCCGCAGATTTCGCAGGTCGCCCGGCAAGTTTGGACAAACGCGGGGAAATTCGTCACCAAGGCCGGGACGACGATTCTGGCGTTCAGCATCGTGTTGTGGGCGCTGGCGTATTATCCGCGGCTGCCCAAGCAGCGAATTTCAGAATTGTCTACAGACAATGCTGTCGCCGCCGCACAGAGCGAATACAGCTTCGCTGGTCGCCTGGGCCACTGGATGGAACCCGGCCTTCGTCCGCTGGGATTCGATTGGAAAATGGGGATCGGTTTGATCGGCGCCTTCGCCGCGCGCGAGACCTTCATCAGCACGATGGGCATAACCTACGCCGTCGGCGATCCCGGCGATTCCGGCACGCAAAGCCTGCAATCCGCGATGCGCGGCGATCGTTACGCCAGTGGCAAGCCGGTCTGGACGCCGCTGGTCGCCGTCAGCCTGCTGGTTTGGTTCGTGCTGGCGCTACAGTGCATGAGCACGATCGCCATCACCCGCCGCGAAACCGGCGGCTGGCGTTGGCCGATCTTCATGGTGGTCTATATGAACGTCCTGGCGTATGCGGGCAGCCTGGTCGTGTATCAGGCGGGATTGCTGTTTTTCCACGCCTGATGGCGTGAGGGATGATATAATTCTTCGAGTGATCGCGATGTCGATGTGGCTGCAAAATCTTCTGGTCATCCTTGCCGTCGCGGCATGCGCCGCCTTTCTGGCCCGGCAGGCATGGCGAACCCTGGCGGGCAAACGCAGCAAGCTCGGATCTTGCTGTTCAACCGGCTGCGCGGCGCACGAGCCGAAAAAGGCGAATTCGGGCCAGCGAATCGTATTCCTTCCGGCTGACGCCCTCGGCCGAAAGAAATGAACAATCCACCCCGCAAACCAAGCTCCAAATCTCCCGGCAAAGAATTCGTCTCCACCGACTGGGGCGACGTCGCGGACTGGTACGATCAGCACGTCGGCGAATCCGGCGGCGAATATCACCAGCAAGTCGTGATCCCCGGGGCGCTGCGGCTGCTCGGCGCGGCGCCGGGGGAAAAAATGATCGACGTCGCCTGCGGGCAGGGTGTGTTTTGCCGCGTCCTGCAATCCCGCGGGATCGCCGTCACCGGCGTGGACGCGGCGGCGGAATTGATCCGGGCGGCGCGGCATCGCGGGCCGGCGGAAATCCAATACCTCCTCGCCGATGCCCGGGACTTTGCCAACCTCCTGCCCGCCGCGCAATTCGATGCCGCCGTCTGCGTCCTGGCAATCCAGAACGTCCATCCGCTGCCGCCGATATTCCACAACGTCGCGCGGGTTCTGAAGTCCGGCGGCCGGCTGGTGATCGTCATGATGCACCCGTGTTTTCGCGGTGCGAAGGAGACGAGTTGGGGCTGGGACGAATCCGCCAAGGCGCAATACCGCCGCATCGACCGATACCTGCTTCCCCGCAAGACTCCGATCGCCACGCATCCCGGCTCGAATCCGAATCAATACACCTGGACGTTCCATCGCCCGATCGGCGGATACGTCAAGGCCCTGCGCGACGCCGGGTTTTTGATCGACGCCATGGAAGAATGGCCGAGCCACAAGCAAAGCGACAGCGGCCCACGCGCGGCGGCGGAGAACGCCGCGCGCCAGGAGATTCCCATGTTCCTGGCCATACGGGCGATCAAGATGCGGGGAGAGCCGGGAAGACGCCCAGACGTCCAGACGCAGAAAGCATCTGTTTGACGGCGGCCAAAACCGGCCAATATCAAAATATAGTGTTGACCGGCCCGCATTGGGG
>JBEKIV010000301.1:0-4251 GCA_050011595.1 Tepidisphaeraceae bacterium | reverse complement strand
CGATCCGCAATCGTCCAGACATCCGGTTAAGGGCGAAGACACCTGCCTCAAAATTTTCCTGATCGCTGTTGTCGCGAGTCACCATACGATTGCCGCAAGTCTACCGCGGAAAAGGGTGTAGTTCATGGCCGGACGATCCCCGGCGATGGCACATCGTCCAGTCAATCGAAATTGAGCTAATTGAGGCGAGAAACCAGCACTTTGACGTGCTGCGGCAATCCCTTCTTATCGCCTTTGTAACCGAACAATCGACTCAGTTGCGAATCGTTCAGCCCAAGGCTGCGCAAACGCCGCAGCGACGCCTGCACATCCGCGAGCTTGGCGTTGTGGCGGATGATGGTTTCATTCCTCCCCTCATCGCCGCGCACCGCCAATGCCTTTCCTGAACCGGACTCCTGATTATCGATCGATGACAACGAGCCCCAGACGGCCTGATACCACACGCCACTCACTTCAACTGAGCCAACCACACGCATTAAACGCCCCATAAAAACCAGATGGCCCACGAAGTGACTCGCGACGTCACCGCATGGGCCTTTCATCAGCTTTCGCCGACAATTCTGGTATCGGACCGATTCTGAAGGCAACCTGCTCCCGGACCTGGGCCCGCCTCGGCCCGCTCAGCATGAAACGACAGGGGGCTGCCGGTTCATACAGACGGTTGGATCGCGGCAGTTTCCGCCGCGATCGCGCGCCCAATAGGGCGGCATGGCGGTTTCCCGACTGGACGGCCGTGGGCTAACGCTTTCCCGAGCCCGTTCCTAGGATCCGCGCCGCTCGGCATTCCGTTACCAGAACACTCGCGGCTTATTGGGCTCGATCTGACCCGGATCGGGAGTCTCTCACTCCGCGGGGGCCAAACCACTGGCGGCGACACTAACCCGGATTGCCTAAATTCGGCGTTTTTACGCCGTTTATCATCGGGTGGCCTGGTCGCTGGCCGCCGACTTTCGCCGTGCCCGCACTTGTTTGCTTCGCACGGTCTTTCGCATTCGGAAAGCCGGTCTATTTGTCAGGAGCGTTCTCCTTTTTCGCCGGTCACTTTCGTGCACGACGACAAGCGGGAATATATCCGCAGGCAAGCGAAATCCCTCATTTTTTCGAGATCGCCAATCCGCTTATCCACCGATTTGCGCAACTGCTTGCCGGACAAGGCCAATTGCGGTGTATAATCTGGTGGATAATCTGACCGCGCAGAAAAATCGGCGGCGCGCGGTAACATAGTGTTCGCGATGGACATCTCGCCACAAACCCAGAAGGCGATCCTGGACCTGGCCTCGGACGTAATCACCCGCCGGCTCGGGGGCGATCCGCAGCCCCTGCCTCCGCTGGACGATGCGGTATTCCGGCAGCCCGCGGGGTGCTTCGTTTCGCTGCATCGGCGCGACACTCACGCATTGCGCGGATGCATCGGATTGCTGGATACGGGCCGGCCGCTGCGGGAAATGCTGGTGGCCGCGGCCGAATCGGTCCTGGGAGACCCGCGTTTTCTGGCGCAACCGGTGACGCGAGAGGAGTTGAGCGACCTGGACGTGGAAGTGACGGTGCTGGGTCCATTGCAGAAGGCTTCCTCACCGCTGGATTTCGAGCCGCTGGAGCGGGGAATTCATCTTTCATTTCGGGGACGGACCGGACTGTTTCTGCCGCAGGTGGCGCGCGAGACGGGATGGACGCGCCAGCAGCTTCTGTCGCGGCTGTGCACGGAGAAACTGGGGATGCCGGAGGAAACGTGGAAGCAACCGTTGGCGGAGCTGCGCACGTTTTCGGCGGAAGTGATCGGGCCGAGAGCGATGATGCAAGCGGAAAAATCCGAAATCCGAAATCCGAATGACGAATCAAATCCGAAACCAGAATGACGAATGCCCGGATGTTTTTTTGTCATTCGGTCATTCGGGCTTGATTCGTCATTCGGATTTCGGATTTCGGATTTTGGCCCTACTGGCCTCCAAGGATCGGAAGCTGAACCTTCGCGCTCCTGTCGCTGCCATCGTCCAGTCCGGGCGCCGAGCCGATGAATTGCTTGTCGATCTGGCCGACGGCGCGCACCGGGGGGTGCGACTGGGGAATCCGATCGGGGGAATCGGGGCCGTCGTGACGACGAAGGACGTTGTAATACTGGTCGCGCTGGGCCGGCACCCAGCCGGCGTCGCGGATCAAGCGGCAAATCTCCCGCTCGTTGAGGCGATAGGTCGTCCCGGCTGCGCTGACGACGTTTTCCTCCATCATGACGCTGCCCATGTCGTTGGCGCCGAAGAACATCGCGAGCTGACCCACCTTCGGGCCCATCGTCACCCAACTGCTTTGCAAGGACGGGACGTTGTCGAGGAACAGCCGGGCGATCGCCAACGTGCGGAGATAGTCCTGCGCCCCGGCCGAGCGGACGACCCGGCCATGCAACACGTCCTCATTGGTGGAATCGTCAAACGGGCCGTGAAGGTCCGGGTCCCATTCGGCCGCGCGACCCAGCGGAGTGTTCTCACGCTGGAAGGGCCAGTGGATGAAAGCGGTGTAATGGCCAATTGATAATTGAGAATTGACAATTGATAATGGATCGATCACGGACTTTGCGAATACGCTGGGCCATCGCGCCTGCACATCCCGGATAACCTGATCTCTGCTCTTCCCGTTGGGCATTTGGCAATCGGCATTCGGCAATGCTTTGGCATAATCCTGCATGTCCCTCAACGCCGCCATATGCTCGATCCGCTCGCGCACGAACTCGATGTGGCCGATAAGCATCGTGCAACTGGTGTTCATTCCTTCTTCGTGGGCGACGCGCATGACGCGAAGCCAGTCGTCGCCGGTGCATTTTCCGATGCCGATGCGTCGGCGGACGCGCGGCGCGAAGATCTCCCCCCCGCCGCCGGGAATCGTGTCGAGGCCGGCCTTGTGAAGCCTGCGAATAATCTGGCGAACGTCCGTCTGGAAGAACCGCTCGAACTCCACGAATTCCGGCGGCGAAAACGCGTGGACGTGAACGGCCGGGAAATTCGTCTTGATGTAGCGCAGCAGGTCTTCGTAATATTCGATCGGCAACCGGTCGTTCATCCCACCCTGCATGAGAATCTGCGTTCCGCCGATCGAAACCAGCTCGGAAAGCTTCTTGCCGATTTGCTCGAATGAAAGCGTGTAGGCGTCGGAATCCTCGTGATCGCGGCGGAAGGCGCAGAACGTGCATTTGGCCGTGCAGACGTTGGTGTAGTTGACGTTGCGGTCGATGACGTAGGTTCGGTAATCCTCGGGGTGCAGGCGCCGGCAAGCCGCCAAGGCCCAACCCCCCAGATCGTGCATCGAAGCATTCTGATAGAGTTCGAGGGCCTGGGATTCGCTCAGGCGGGTTTTTCCCGCGATTACCGCATCAATGTCAAAAGAAAGGGTGCTCATGCCGGGGGGAAAGTGTAAGCGGCAAGACTCCGTGCGCCAAAACTGTCCGTTTCAGTGTCCCGCGGCAATCATATAGTGAATGACCGACGCCGAACTGCTCAACCAACATCGCAATGGTTCCGACTCGGCCTTCGCCGACCTGGTGCGGCGGCATCTGGCATGGGTTTACGGTCTGGCCCGGCGACGGCTTGGGGATGCACATTTGGCCGAAGATGTCGCCCAAGCGGTTTTCGTGCTTCTGCACCGCAAATCCCCGCGATTTGCGGCCGACCGCGCCATGGTGAGCTGGCTTTACAAGACGGCCTGTTACGCCTCGGATTCCGCTGCCCGAGGCGAACGCCGCCGTCAGCACCGTGAAAGTAAGGTTGCCATGTCACGCCCTGAAGCCGCCGCGCCGCAAGAACCCGCCGAATGGCAACAATTGGCTCCGCTGCTGGATGAATTGATCGGCCGGCTCCCCCGCTGCGACCGTGAGGCGATTCTCCTGCGCTACTACCGCGACCTTTCATTCGCCGAGGTCGCCGAACAAATCGGCGGCACCGCCGATGCCGCCCGCAAGCGCGTGGAGCGCGGGATAGAAAAACTGCGGCAACTGGCCGCCGAGAGAGGGGGCACCGTATCGGCCGCCTCGCTTGCCGCAGGCTTGGCAGCGTTTGTGCGCATCCCCCCGCCGCCGGGATTGGTGGCGACCGCCACCGTCGTCGCCACGGCCCCGGCCGGATCGGCGATGGCCGCTTCAACGGCGGCAATCGTCAAAGGAGCAATCACAATGATGGCATCTACCAAACTCACGATTTTCGCAGGAGTCACGGTGGCCTGCGTTGTTCTGGGCGGCGCGCTGTGTGGAACGGTTTGGATGCTCGCCGA
>JBEKIV010000300.1:0-4346 GCA_050011595.1 Tepidisphaeraceae bacterium | reverse complement strand
CGAGGCGAAGGTGTACGACCTGATCGAGAAGAATCTCTGGCCGGACACGCCGTACGGGAAGGATGCCGGAGGCGATCCGGACAAAATCCCCGATCTGACCTGGAAGGGCCTGCGCGATTTTCACGGCCGATTCTACCATCCGAGCAACGCGTATATTTTTCTCTACGGCGACATTCCCACGGCCGAGCATCTGCGGTTCCTCGGTCCCCGATTAGCCGAGTTCAGCAAGACCGAGGTTCGTCCCGATCTTCCGCCACAGCCGCGCTGGAAACAGCCCAGGCGACTTGAAGATGTTTACCCCGTCGCTCCCACCGACCCGACCGATGGCAAGACGTTCATCGTGCTCAATTGGCTGATCGGCTCCGGCATCGACGCCGGGGAACTCTTCGCCTTCAGCGCACTGGATCGGATCCTTCTAGGCAATCAATCCGCGCCGCTACGCAAGGCCCTGGTCGATTCCAAGCTCGGCCAGGACGTGACGCACAGCGGATTCTGGGCCAATGGGGTGGATACGTCGTTTCACGTCGGCCTCAAGGGCAGCGAGCCGCAGCGGGCCGAGCAGGTCCTGAACGTCGTGCGGGACACGTTGGCCCACATTGCCGAACATGGCATAACGAAAGAGCAGTTCGACGCCGCCGTGCAGCAGTTGAAGTACCGCTATCTTGAAATCACTCCGTCGTTTCCGCTGCATTTGATGGGTTACGTGATGGGCATGTGGCAACATGGGGCCGATCCCCTGACTCTGCTCCATGCCGAGCGGCACATCCGCAAATTGAACGACGATTTCGCCGCCAAGCCGTCGCTGTTCACGAATCTGATCCGGGAAAAACTGCTGGATAATCCGCACCGGCTGCTTGCGGTGGTCCGGCCGGACCGCGAAGTTCAGCAGCGCAAGGACGCGGAGTTTACCGCCAAAATGAGGAAGCTGAAGGATTCGCTCTCGCCGGTCCAATTGGACAAGATCCGCAAAGACCAGGACGAGTTGGAGGCGCTTCTCAATTCGCCGAATTCTCCCGAGGCGATCGCGTCGTTGCCGCAGTTGAAGGTCGCCGATCTTCCGCCCACGCCGCGGCACATCGCCACGAGCGTGGAAGAAGTTCCGGGCGGCGGTTTATTACTGAACAATGACGTTTTCGCCAACGGCGTGAACTATCTGCATGTCAGCTTCGATTTGACCGGTCTGTCCGCCGAGCTTTACCCCTATCTGCCGCTGTACGGCGAGTGTGTGCAGAAAATGGGCGCCGCCGGCCAGGACTTCGTCGCCATCGCCCAGCGCGTCTCGGGGTTCACCGGCGGGGTCGCCTTCAGCGCGGGGGTCACCACGGCCGTCGATGATCCCGACAGAATCGTTCGCCATGCCGTCTTCGCCACCAAGTTCCTCGACGAAAACGTCGATCAGGCGCTGGGCGTGGTGCGCGATCTGGTCTTCGAGCTCGATCCGCGCGACGTCCCCCGCTTGAAGGACGTGCTGCTGCAATCCCGGGCCTATCAGCGGACGCGGCCGACCGGCGACGGCCTGGGGCTGGCCCTGCGCCACGCCGCCCGCGGAGTCAATCTCGATGGGCATTTCCAGGAAATCCTGGGGGGAATTCCGCAGATTTCCCTGCTGGAGAAAATCACCGATGCCGCCCCCGAACCGCTGCTGGAGCGCATCGACGCCATCCGGCGATTCTTGCTGAATCGCAGGAGAGTGACGGCCAGCTTCACCGGCTCGCCGGGCGTGGCGGAGGTCCTGCGGCGAAGGCTGGGCGAGTGGGCCGCGGCCATGCGCGATGAGACGATTGCCGAGGCGCCGCTGGATGATTTCGTCCCCACGGCCGTGCCCCCGCGCGAAGGTCTGGCGGCGCCGATGAACGTCGCGTATTGCGCGATGGCCATGCCGTCGTTGCATATTTCGCATCCCGACGGACCGCGGCTGGCCGTCGCATCCAGATTATTGAGCCTTGGATACGTTCTGGAGGAGGTTCGATTCAAAGGCACGGCGTACGGCGGCGGCTGCTCGTACAACGGCGCCGGCCGGCTCTGGACGTTCCATTCCTATCGCGATCCGTGGGTCAACCGAACGCTGGATGTGTACGCCTCTTCATTGAACCACGTGAAATCGGCCAACTGGTCGCAGGGGGACGTCGATCGCGCCATCATCGGAACGGCCAAGGAAGGCGAGCGCCCGATCCGCCCGACCCAGGCAACGGGCACGGCGCTTTCGCGTTATCTGACCGGCGACACGCCCCAACTTCGCGAGGCCCGCCATGCCGCCATGCTCGGCGTCACTCTGGCCGACGTTCGGCGCGTGCTCGTCGAGCAGTTCGAGCGCAACTCAAAGAGCGCGTCGGTCTGTGTCGTTTCCAGCCGAGAGAAACTGGAAGAGGCAAATGTCCAGCGGCCGGAGCAGGCGCTGGAAATTGAGGACGTTCTCAAATGAACTGTTCAATAAGGGTAGGCCCCCAAGAATATGAGCGCACGCAGGTGACGCACACCGTTCGTCATCGCGGCCGTATCATCGTGATTGACCACGTTCCCGCCGAGGTCTGCCGCGTCTGTGGCGACGTGCTTCTCGAACCCGAGACGCTCCGGCGGATCGAACGCCTTCTGGCGGATCTTCCCCAGCCGAACGAATCCGCGCCGCTTTACGAATTTGCTCTTTCCGCAAGCGCATCCAGCTAAGAGGGATACGAAGAAAGGGATTGAACCGCGGATTACGCGGATATCGCGGATAGGAGGTAAATTCATCCGCGTTATCCGCGCAATCCGCGGTCTCCATTGGTTCGTCGGCCTCGCGCGTGAAAAATCAGCCGTCAGTGGTTAGTGTTTGGCGGTTAGAAAGGGCGACGAACCCGTAGCGCTCATCACTATGGCCGACCAATCCATCGGAATCTGTTTGCTGGGATGCGGTACCATCGGCACGGGCGTGGTTCGCATCGTTCACGAACAGGGCGATCTCATCGCCAAGCGCACGGGGCTGAATCTGGAGCTGCGGCATGTTGTGGAGAAAGATCCGGCCAAGATGCCGACGTTTGCAAAGGTTCCCTTTCATGCGGATGCCGAGCGGGCGATCGACGATCCGAAGACGAACATTGTCATCGAGTTGATCGGCGGAACGGACGTGGCGGGCCGATTCGTCGAACGCGCCTTGCGCCTCGGGAAACCCGTGGTCACGGCGAATAAGAGCCTGCTGGCGGCCAGGGGATCGGAGCTCTTCGCGCTGGCGCGGAAGCACAAGGCGTGCATTGGCTTTGAGGCAAGCTGCGGCGGCGGCATCCCCATTATCGCCGCCCTCACCCGCGACCTGGTCGCCAACCGCATCGACGCATTGATCGGCATCGTCAACGGGACGTGCAATTTCATCCTCACGCAGATGACCCGCAACGGCTGGGCGTACAACCAGGCGCTGGCCGAGGCGCAAAAGCTCGGATTTGCCGAGGCGAATCCGACTATGGACGTTTCCGGCCGCGATGCGGCCCAGAAACTCGCCATCCTCGCGGGCCTGGCTTTCAACGTTCAGATCAAGGAGAGCGATATCTATCTGGAAGGAATCGACAAGCTCCAGGATGCCGATATCAAATTCGCGCGGGAATTGGGGTACGTCATCAAGCTGCTGGCCATCGCCCGCCGGCATGGATCGAAGGTTTCTCTTCGCGTGCATCCGACGCTGATCAAACGGGACGATTTGCTGGCGGACGTGAGCGGGAGTTTTAACGCCATCAGTGTTTACGGGCACGCCTTGGGCCACGCCTTGTTCTATGGCCGCGGCGCGGGGCAGATGCCGACGGCCAGCGCGGTCGTCGCCGACGTGGTGAACGTCGCGTTGGGCGTGACGCCGCTGGCGTTTTCGCAAATGAAAATCTTCCCCGATCAGACTTCGCCCGCCGACGTGCTGGCGAGCGATGAAGTGACGGGAAGATATTATCTCCGGCTGATGGCACGCGACGAGCCGGGGGTGCTGGCCCAGGTCACCCGCATCCTCGGCGAAAAAGGGATAAGCCTTTCGGCCATCCTGCAACACGAGGCCAACGACGGCAACATCGTTCCGGTGGTCATCACGACCCATATCGCCCGTGAAGGCTCGGTGCAGGCGGCATTGAAGGAAATCGACAAGCTGTCGGCCATTCATCCGCCGACGGTCTGTTTGCGGATTCTGGATCAGCCGGAGGAGTTTGGGAGGTAGTCATTTGTCATTAGTCATTTGTCACTTGTCATTTGTTGCGCGACCTCGCACCAATGACAAATGACCAATGACTAGAAGCGGTTTCAAAACCGTCTCAGGGTAATCAGGACGCAGGCCACATGGAAAAATGCGGCGTACATCGCGATGTTTCTTTCATAACGTACCACGAGGCGACGGAAGT
>JBEKIV010000299.1:0-4348 GCA_050011595.1 Tepidisphaeraceae bacterium | reverse complement strand
CGCCGGGACCGACGGCGAGATTTTCGCCGACAAGTTCAACTATCATGGGTTTCGCTACGCTACCATCGAAGGGCTGCCATCCGCCCCGCAGGCCCGTGACGCGCAGGCGCTGGCAATCGGCGCGGATTGGGAGCCGGGCGGGAGTTTCCAGTGCTCCAACCCGCTCATCAACCGCATGCATGACGTCGATCTCTGGACGTTGCGGAGCCTGAGCCAAGGCGGATATCTCTCGGACTGTCCGCACCGCGAACGCCTGGGGTATGGGGGCGACGGCCAGGTTTCCATCGAAAGCTGCGTATCGAACTTCTGGATGCCCGCGTTCTACGAAAAATGGACCACGGATTGGCGCGACGTCCAAAACCCCCTGACCGGATACATTCCTCACACGGCCCCGCAAGGCGAGGGCGGCGGCGGGCCGCCCTGGGGCGCGGGGTTACAGGCGCTCACCTGGCGTCTGAATCTTTACTATGACGATCGCAGGGCGCTGGAACAAAACTACCAAGCCTGTCGGCGGTACGTTGAATGGATCGAGTCCCACGCCGAAGACGGCATCGTCCGCGCCTACGGTGGCCCGTGGGATTTCATCGGTGATTGGGTGCCTCCCGGCCCGGTCAACGGCAACGACTGGAACTTTCCATCACGCTCGGCGGCGGAATGCTTTAACAATTGTTATCTCGTCTATCTCCTGGATCAGCTCGCGCAGATGGCCGACGAGATCGGACGCCCCGACGATGCCAAGGTTTATCAAGGCCAGGCCGAGGCGATGCGGCCACGCATCCACGCGGCTTTTTACGATGCCGGCAAACAGTTCTACGCCGTCGATGGGCAAGCCTATCAATTGATGGCTCTATTGACCCGCGTAACGCCCCGGAATCTGCGCGGTGATGTGACCCGAACGCTCCAAGACGGCATCCTCGTCAAAAACAAGGGTCATCTCGACACGGGCATGCTCGGCACCTATTTCCTCCTCCAATACCTTCAGGAGACCGGCCGCAGCGATCTGCTCTGGACCATCGTCGCACAGACCACCTATCCCGGCTGGGGCTATATGCTCGATCAGGGAGCGACAACTTGGTGGGAACAATGGAATGGCGGCCCTTCCCGCATCCACGCCTGCTTCAATTCTCTCGATGGATGGTTCTATCAAGGCTTGGCCGGCATCCGGCCCGATCCCGCGGCCCCGGGCTTCAAGAAGATCATCATCAAACCCGCGATCGTCGGCGACCTGACATGGGTCAAGGCCGATTACGATTCGCTGCACGGCCGGATCGTCAGCCAATGGGAACACAAGAATGACCGCCTGTCGATGCACGTTGTTATCCCCGCCAACACAACCGCGACGATTTACGTCCCCGCCCGCGACGCGGCAGCCGTGCTGGAAGGCGGCATGCCCGCAACCCGGTCGGTGGGATTGAGTTTTCTGCGCATGGAGAACGGCGCCGCCGTCTTCCACGCAGACTCGGGCGCCTACGATTTCACCAGTTCACCAGATCACCCTTCCACCGCGAGGTAATGGCGGCCCCGGCATAGGTGATTCGTCCTACGCCCCAAATCGGTCGCCATCCGATTGACATCTCCTTCCGCTTGGCGGGAAAATGGCCAATGACCAATGACCAATGACAAATGACATTAAGAAAGCGAGGTTGCAATGCCCGCTCAATACCCGTTTTGGCCAGGCTCTGAATTTCATTCCGTCCACGGCGCGCTAAATGTTGCGCTGCACCTGTACAACAATCCCGAACGACGACACGCGGCGGAAAAACTGGCTAGGGTCTTCCTGACCATCAGCCGCGAACCCGGCGCGGGGGGCGTTCCGCTGGCGCAACGGTTGGCCGAGCGGCTTAACGCGCATGGCCCCGGCGACTGGTCGGCCTGGGATCAGGAGTTGGTCGAGAAAGTCTCGGCTGAATATCATCTGAAAAAGGGCGTGATCGAGACGGTCAACGAGCGGCCTCACAACTGGCTGAACGACCTGGTATCGAACTTCTCGCAGAACGTCACGCCGTCCGACCTGGGCGTATTCAAGAAAGTGGCCGGTACGATCCGAGCGCTGGCGACGGCGGGACACGCGATCCTCGTCGGCCGCGGCGGGCGGTTCATCACCAACGGACTGGCGGGCGGCATTCACCTCCGCCTGGTTGCCCCGCTGGAATACCGCGTCAAAACGACGGCCGAATCGTTTAACCTGTCGCTCCCTGCGGCGGCCAAACGCCTTGCGGAAATCGACCGGAATCGCACCGTGTTCTATCGCCAGTTCTGGCCGGGAAAATCTCTCGAGCCGCAGAGTTTCACGATGACGCTGAATTCGGCCGAGCTGTCGTTGGACGAGATGGTCGCGTGCGTTCTGCCGCTCGTTCGCCTGCGCGACCCCGGGGCGTCGGAATCCGCCGGCGAATCCGCCTTGCCCGGGCAGGATTGACGGCCGTTTGACTTCGGGATTTTCACGGCCATATAAACTCGCGGCCACACCCGCATTTTTCAATTTCGGCTTCATGCCTGGAAGGAGTGCCTATGCGATACCGGCTCTTGGGCGATAGCGGGCTTCGGGTTTCGGAGATTTGTCTGGGGACGATGACCTTCGGTGAAGACTGGGGCTGGGGCGCGGCCAAGGATGAGGCACGCAAAATGTACCAGGCCTACCGGGAGGCGGGCGGGAATTTCATCGATACCGCCAACCTCTACACCCTGGGGACCAGCGAGAAATTCGTCGGCGAGTTTATGCGCGAACATCGCGGCGAAGTCGTGTTGGCCACCAAGTACACCAACTCGCAGCCCGGCAATGACCCCAATGCCGCGGGAAATCATCGCAAGAGCATGTTCCAGGCGATCGAGGGAAGCCTGAAGCGGCTGGGGACTGATTACATCGACCTTTATTGGCTGCATATTTGGGATCAGATTACTCCGGTCGAGGAAGTGATGCGGGGTTTTGAGGACCTCATTCGCTCGGGCAAGGTGCTTTATGCGGGCGTGTCGGACGCGCCGGCGTGGTGGATCGCCCGGGCCAACACCCTGGCCGAATTCCGCGGCTGGGGAAAGTTCGTCGGCCTGCAAATCGAATACAGCCTCATCGAACGTACGGTCGAGCGTGAGTTGCTGCCGATGGCCAAGGCGCTGCGTCTGGGCGTGACCGCGTGGTCGCCGCTGGCCGGTGGCGTGCTTTCCGGCAAATACCAGGGCGGCGCGCAGGCCAAGGACGCGCGCTACAACTCGGAGATGATGAAACCGATGATGGCCGGCGGAGATCGGGCGGAAAAAATTATCGCCGCCGTCAAACAAGTGGCCCAGCAGGTCGGGCGAAGCGCGCCACAGGTTGCGTTGGCGTGGCTCTTGCATCGGGATCAGCCGATCATTCCCATCATCGGCACCCGCAAGATCGCCCAGCTTCACGACAACCTGGCCGCACTGGACTTGAAGCTCGATCGCGACCAGCTTCGGTTGCTCGATGAGGTCAGCGCGGTTCCACTGGGATTTCCGCACGAGTTTTACCGGCAGGAGCTTGTTCGCGGGATAGTCTACGGCGGCCTGCGCGAAAAGATCATCGCGTGAAAACCGACGTCATTCCAGTCGATGGCAAAACATCCAGGGGCATGCTGCTGAGGGGCGCGGTCAGACCTGACAGAAGGCTGAACGGCGCCATCACTACGAATGAAAAGAGCATCGCTTGCTGCATGGTGGCGGCAATCGGGGAAACGAACAGGCCGATTCCTACCGCCTCCGTGTTTGACTCCTGGCAGATTGAATTTACGACAGATGCGGATGAAAAATCGCGATAAATGTCGTCATTAATTCCCTACGGCGCCGGTGGTTCGGTGACCCAATAGTTCAGCCGCGCACAATTCTGGCCACCAATTCTCATATTATTTTTGTTGACTCTGATTGGAAGCATGATATTTTAAGTAAACGTTTACCTGAACGCAGACACTCAAAATTAGTCATTAGGCAATAATTTGACATCGTTCCATAAGTGTGTACGAACGCAAAGGCTGTTCCCGTGAAAGCGGGACTTTGGCGGAGGGTAAAATGTCGGCACGATATGTTTTGGGCGCGCCTCAGGCGTGTCGGTATTCTGTTAGGAGCCGGTCTCCCCTCAACACACCTTTTCACAAGCAATTAGAATTCCGCGGACAAGTCCAGCGGTGTCGCGGTCATTCCGCTCGATTCCAACCCCCGGTGCGGCCGATTGTCGCCACGCTGATCGCTTGTATCGTGGTTTTTTTGGGATCGGTGACCGTGGCTTTTGCGCAAACGTCGATCACTGGCGGCAACTTAGCCTACAAATCTCTGGGAACTCAAAGCACAACCTTGAGCGCGACCGGGTACCTCGGCACCTATCTGACCATTCCGGCCG
>JBEKIV010000298.1:0-4370 GCA_050011595.1 Tepidisphaeraceae bacterium | reverse complement strand
TGGCTCCCTTCCACCGCCCCGGATACTACCGATATCGGGAGTATTCAATGAGCTTAACCCCGGAGTTCCCAGATGACAGGCTGAGGTTGTAGAACCGACACGCGTTTGAGGCCGTATTCTGGGCTGTTTCCATCATGTTGCGCCTGCCAAGAAAGGACCACCTCATGGGTGAATCACGCACCGCGACAGTACACCCGCACCTATGGAAAGCCTCGAATTCGATACCGTGCAGCGCGATCGGTCTGTCAACGGAGCGCCGACGACCGCCATCGAACGACCCAGGAACGCCGCAAATACAGCGAGGGAATGGGTAAAAGATATCGAGGTGTGGCAAACCTTTGACGCGACGCGTGCCTTACGTGATAATATGAAAAAATTGCTGACGAGGGTCGTCGGCAACGGTACAACTGGGAAATCCCGGCTATAAATAGTACCCGGTTATCCACCATGGTCGACGCCCGCGTAAAATGAACAAGGGGAAACTCCTTATGGGCGCATTCAAGAACTCCATCCCTCGACGGCATTGGCCTTGGCAGGGCTATCTGATATTGGGATTGCGGGATTTGCTTCTCGGATTGCTCCTGCTCAATGTGATAGGGTGCGCTGCCTCGACTGCAAGACGTTCCAGCCCTGCGGGGCCATCCAGCCCTGTGGGGCCTCCTTCCGTTGCAACCTTCAATATGCATCCGATATATGAGGTCGCCCAGGTTAACCAGCAATTTACTACTGGGCAGCAGCAGATTGTCTCGTTAGGTAACGAACCCTGTGAGGACCCCGTCAACCCAGGCAATGTGTGCTTTTTTTGTTCTTATATCGACACCAAAACCGGTAAGAATACAATCTACTCGGACGCCGTGCTATGGAGCCAAAGTTCGTGGACGGCTGCCAACCAGGGATTTACTCTGTTCCCACAGATGGGCAACCCGAGCATTAATAACCCGCAGCCTGGCGATTTTGCATCCCCTATGGTTTCATACCGGATGGGAACCGCCCTGTACGACTATTCGGGCTCGGCGAACTCGTTCTTTTCGTATTTGTTCAGCGGGGGAAACCAGGAGACTAGCTTGGGATCGACTGGCGGCTACACGCAGCCGAACTTAGCATTTGCTGCAAATTCTATCAATACTGTATACGGTGTATCAACGGGCGGCAATTACTTCATCAAACTGTTGAGTGTTGCTGACCCTCCCCCGACAAGCACCCCATCGACTATTGCCCAACAATCCGATCCCGCCCCAGGCAATCCGGCCTTAACAAGCGGCACTAATCCCACTCCGAACTCCAATGGTAATGGCGCGTTGACCTGGTGTTTCGGTTTTGAGCCGGACTCCGCCACGAACAAGGTTGCCGCCTTTTGGACGACGACTGGACCGCAACGGCTAGCTGGCGTAGGAGGGCCGGTGAACGCAAATGAGACGATCTACGTAATGGGTGGTACTTCTGGCAGCCCCGCAAATGCGTGGATTGTGGACAATGATACGGCCATGCCCGACAGCCCCCAAAATTCGGCTATTCCTGTTCTATTCGGAACTTTCTTTGAACAAAATGCTCCGTTTAACCCGGCATACGTGCGCAGCCCAAATACTAGCGTCGTAGGCTCAAATGCAAACATTCGTACCTTTGGGCCGGGGTACCGCAGCATGAGTGGGGTCGCTCCGCCAACTCTGGTGGCCTTCTACGGTCAAAGCCAGCCACAGACCCCAGCAACAAACAACCTCTACGGCATTTATGCTAGTGTCTATGCTCACCCGGGGTACCCTGGAACGCTGTATACGATCGCCGATAATCTCACCCCGATACCCGGTGTGACAAATAACGGCAAGGCTGTCTATTTCCAATTTTTTGACCCGCAGGTTGCCGTGGGCGACAACGAAGTTGCTTTCGTCGGCGGTTACAAAAGCGGTGGGCAGTCCGTTGAAGGAATTTACCTCTGGCAACATTGGAACGCGGTATACAAACCAACATTGACACCCATCGTTGATATGACTTGTTCCTTCAATGACGTGACCTCGTCCTCTGCACCACTTGGTTACCCGACGCTATTCCATATTGGTCGAGACGCCATTGCGAACTTTAAGACCACCAACCAAATAGTCTTTTGGGCAGCGTTCTCTCCAACCGTCTCAGGGATTTACGCTGCCACCCTGCCCGTAGGTTCACTCACGGTAAATATCGCTTTGAACCCACCGGTCCCACCGGGCACATACTTGGGCGCCAAAGGCCGTTTCGCGCGTTGGCAGGTTAATGGAAATGTTGATCGGTTGCCCAGCGGGGCAACGGTTTTATTGCCACCAGGAACGTATTCTGTGGGATTAACTCCGATGCCCGGATATAACCAACCCCTCGCTACGCCCGTCACAATTTCGAATCTACCTCTAACTATTACGCTAACCTATACGCAATCGCCGTAGCTGCAAAAGAGGGCAAAAAAGGTTAATAGGTCATCGGCATCGCGCCCGATAAATCTCTTCCAGCCGATCCACGTGGGCCTCGAACGACAGGCTCGGCCGCAACGCCAGACACGCCTGGCGCATCCTTTGCCGCGTATTGGGATCGAGAAGATTCGACATGGCCGTCGTCAGCGCTTCCACGTCCGCCGGATCGGGCAGGACATATCCATGCCGGCCATCGGTCATGATTTCGCACGCGCCGTTGAAGACGGTGCTGATGACGGGCAATCCCATGGCCAGGGCTTCCAGGGCGACCAGGCTGCATGAATCGTGCCGGGTGGGCAGGACGAAGAAATCGCAAGCGGCGTAGAAATCTGCCGGCGAATCGGTTTGGCCGGCGAAGATGATTCGGTCTTGGACGCCCAGGCGTTTGGCCTGTTGGCGGCCGCGCTCGGGGTCGTCCTTGCCCACCACCACGACGAACGGAGCCGCGCCCCCAGACGTTTTGGCGATATTCGCCGTCGCGGCGACGACCTCGGCCAATCCCTTACGCTCGAAATATTGCGCGATCATCAGCGCCGTCGTCGCATCGGCGGGGATTCCGAGTCGCTGGCGGATCGTCGTTCTCGCCGCCGCGTGGCCGGCCGGATCGAATCTCGTCAGATCGGTCCCATTGAAGAGCGTCACGAGTTGATCGGAGATGTCCGGATAATGCCAAAGAATCATCGCTTTGACGTAATCGGAAAGACACAGGACGATCGGCTTTTGCGGGCCGTGGATCAAGGCCTCTTCCACCTGCGCGAAAAGCCGGCGTTTGCGGTTGAGGCGGTTGGTCAGCCGGGCCAGCGCCCGCGTCGCACCCGGCGCCCGCGACAGGTGCGTCCGCAGCGCCGCCCTGGCCATGCCGGCGTGGGGATGGTAGAGGTCGCACCGGCGGACCGGCAGCATCGAATGGACCAGGTCGTATTTCCGCCCGGCCAGAGTCGCTTCGAGATGATTGAGGAACTCCAGATATCGCCCGGCACGGGTTGGCGCTTGGGCGGCGATGGGAACGAAGTTCACTCCCGGGATTTCCCGCCCGAACCGCGTCGAGAGCAGGTCAACGCCATGCCCGCGCGCCGCCAGTGCCGCGGCGATGTCGGCCGTGTAGCGCTCGGCGCCGCCTCGCCGCTCTTCGCCGCGGAAGATGACCAGGGCGATATTCATTGTCCGATTTCCGATGCCGGGTTATATCTTATCTCCATGAGTTCTCTCACCCAATCCAGCGCGTGGAAAGCCTTGTCCGCGCATTACCGGCAAATTTCTTCCGTCCACATGCGCGACCTTTTCGAGCAGGACCCAAAACGGTTCGAGAAATTCTCCTTGCGCTTCGGCGACATTCTGCTGGATTTCTCCAAAAATCGCATCACCGATGAAACCTTGCGGCTCCTGCTGGACCTGGCCCGCCATGCCAAAATCGAAGATTGGCGCGACCGCATGTTCCGGGGCGAAAAAATCAACGTCACCGAAAACCGGGCCGTTCTCCACATTGCCCTGCGCAACCGCTCCAATCGCCCCATCCTGGTCGATGGCCGGGACGTTATGCCCGGCGTCAACGCCGTCCTGGCCCACATGCGGCAATTCTCCGACGCCATCCGATCCGGCCAATGGAAGGGCTATACCGGCAAGCCCATCACCGACGTCGTCAACATCGGCATCGGCGGCTCCGATCTCGGCCCCGTCATGGTCACCGAAGCGCTCAAACCCTACGGCAAGCCCGGCCTGCGCGCGCATTTCGTCTCCAACGTCGATGGCACCGACATCGCCGAAAAACTGAAAATCCTCGATCCCCAAACCTCGCTGTTCATCGTCGCATCCAAAACGTTCACCACCCAGGAAACGCTCACCAACGCCAACACGGCCAAGGGCTGGTTCCTGGCCGCCGCCAAAAATCCATCGGCTGTGGCGAAACATTTCGTCGCCATTTCAACGAATGAAGAG
>JBEKIV010000297.1:0-4402 GCA_050011595.1 Tepidisphaeraceae bacterium | reverse complement strand
TGATGATTTCGTTGACGGCCTGCAGGGGGCGGTCGATCACCTTGGCCAGATCGCGTTGCGTCCATCCCCGTGCTTCCAGTTCATCGCGCAGATATTCGCCGGGCGGGAACACCTCGGCGGGCTTGAATTGACGGCGTGCCATGCTGCCTCCTATATCCGACGTTATCGATAGTGCTTTTCAATGCCTACAACCACAACCGTTTTAACGTCGCCTTGGTCAAGTTCTACGATCAGCCGAAATTGAATGTTAAGCCGCAATGAGCGTTCATGGCTTCGTTGACCTTTCAGCTTCTCATAATGCAGAGACTTCATCGCGTACAAGTCCCGCTCATCCATCGCGTTTCGGATGACTTGGACCACCTTGCGAAAGGCCTTAACAATGTCGTGACCCAATCCGGCTGTATACCCAGGATCGGTCTCAAGCCTTTCCAACCCCCTATCGCCGAACCGGATTCGCACATTTACATCCTATCACCCCAAGGGTGAATTGCAAGCCGTAATTAACAGCGGGGGGAACAAGCAGAACGGCTCATTTCAGACCAAGTTCCTTGCGCAGTTCGGAGTAGGGCAGAGCCGGCTCGTTGCGGCGTCTGTGTGCTTCGGCAATGTCGCCCCGGTCCTGTGCGGCGAGTCTCCGTGACCGTCTTGGCGCATCGTGCCGGGCTGCTTTCGCCTTCAATTGGCGGTAATCCTTCTCTTTGAGCAGCACGAATCGTTCGCGTCCCAGCTTTACGGTTTGTACGGTCATGGATTTCACCTGTATGGAATTACATCCTGCCCTTCACCTAATCGTCACGCCTCGCAGCAGATACTGCGACGATTCCGTCGGCCGATCGCTTCCGGCCGGGACCTCGTTGCCGCGTGTCGGCAGAAGACGATATTCGCCGGTGCGGAAGACCAGGCGGTCGAGCGAATCGGTCGGGTCGGCGAATTGGCAATGGGTTGCCGGGGCGCCGTTGATGGAGACTTCGAATTCGCCGCTCTTCGCGTCGGCGTTGATTTGGAATTTGATCCATTGGCCGACGGCATATCGTGCGGCGCTGGTCCCGGCGACCTCGACGTCGCCATCGCCCTTCAGGACGATTCTCGCCGGCCGGGCGTCGTTGAATTCGCCCCACAATTCGATTTCCAGATTGCGGGGACCTGGATGTTTGGCCATCAATTCGAATTGGGCGCTCAATCTTGGACGGGGTGGGAAAACGCGGTCGGCTCGGGCGTAATCGTAGGGGTCGTGGTCTTCCAGGAGCAGTTCATCCGCATCCGATCCAGCGGCCGAGACATCGGCCCATTTGGGGACGTAGAGGTTCCATCCAGTCCCTTCCGATTCAAGTGGAATGGGGATTCGGCTGACCCAGATGTCCTCCTTGTTGACGCTGTAGGCCAGCCACATCGCCCGATCGGTTCGCGAGCCATCGGTGTTCCACTCGGAGATTCCGCGGACGTATTGCGGGCCGATGTTCTTATCGAGGCCGGCGTATCGTTGCCGGGGGACTTCGCCGTGGACGATGCGCATGTCGCCGAAGGTGATGCCGTCGTCCCCGCCCAGGACGGCCAGGGGAAACCGGTCCACGGGGAACGGGTCGTGCGCCCAGGCGAATCGGCCGTCGCTGGTTCGCTGAATCCATTCCTTGGCCGTGCCCGCCGTGAATTGCCGGAGTTGGGTCGCTTGCGACCACGTCAATCCGTTATCCGACGACCGCACGACCCAGCCTTTTTTGCAGATGCCCACCAGCGTGCCGTCTTTGCGATGGAAGAAGCAAAACGCCTTGCCGAAATCCGATGCGGCCCCGTCGTACGGTTTCATCTTTTGATCGTTCAGAAGCGCGCCATGGTCCTGTTGTTCCAGGAAGGTGTGATCGGCCAGCAGTTGCCCGCACGCCTGGGCGAACGGCGGGTCATTGGCAAAGAAAAAGAAGGGCGGCCCAGCCTGGGCGGAGGGTGATTTGATCAACGTATACACCGGCCCCAGCGTGTGATCGGCGAGCAATTCGCGAACGACCACGCCGCCTTGGGTGGCGTTGGTGATCTTGCCGCGCGCGACCCGGCGCGCGGCGATGGCCAGCATGCGCCCGTTCGGCGCGTGATAGAAATACATTCGCAGCGGATTGGACATGCCCATCGGAAACAGTTCGGCGGGGCTGGTCCACGAGACGCCGTCGGCCGAGGTGCTGTACACCTCCCGGGCGGGCCAGGTGTCTTCATCTTTCCGGCCGTTGTCCCAGGCGACGTACAGCCATCCCGCCCAGCACGCAATATCGACGTGATGGTTGTACGTGAATCCCTCGCCGTCGGTAAGTTCCGGGGCGGACCGGGAAGCCCGGAACACCTGAAAATTTCCGACCCCCACGACCGGCGGAAGTCCCCCATCGGGCAGCTTGCCGTTCAGCCGGGATTGCTCCGGGCCTTCGATGCGGATCGGGTCTTGGGCCAACGCCGGCGCCGCCAGCAGCAGGGCCGTCAGGATTTGACACAGCGCCCGCATCATTCGATTCTCTCAATCCGCAGCGCCATGTCCGGCCTGCCCGGCAGCGGGATCGTCGCCTCGCCGACGGCGCCAAACGCCGATTCCGCCAATTGACCCGTGGTGAAAACCCGCTCGACGGGCGTGATGGTCATGTTCCACGTGTCCAGCACGTCCACGTGAAATCGCATTCCTTCGCGAAGCGCGTTTTTGTTCGGCGGATCGCGCGGAAGAGCGAACTTCCAGGCCGTGGGCTGTTCCGTTCCAAAATAGACCAGGTAATACTCGCCCGCCTTTCCGCCGACGTGGGTCTGGTACGTCTCGTCGATCGGCTCGATTCCCTCGGGCGGGCCGGACTGAAGAATCTTTCTGAGGAACGCCAATCGCGGCGGGCTTTGGCCCATTAGTTGTCCGCCTTCACCCGTCCAGGAGATTTTTTGCGGATTTGAAAACGTCTCCCCGTGCCCGACGTAAGTTCCCGCGATGGTCCCAAACCAGAACCGTTCGACCATTTCCTCGCCCGACAGATGTCCCCATCTCCGGTCGATGTCGCCCTCGTAACAAACCTCGTCATAGACGACCGGCTTGGGCCATAATTCGCGATACAACACCGCGCGCCCAAAGTCCGCCACGGCCGAGCCGTTTTGAATGCTGGCATGCGTGACCCATGGCTTGTTGGAATCGTAAATTCGCGCCGCGTTGTGAATCGACCGCAGATGCCCGTAGGGATCGGCCGCTTCGACCACCTGGAAGAAATGATCCCAATCCGCATCCGTCTTGTTCTTCACCTGCCCAAATTCATTGGCCAGAGACCACCAGACATTCCGGTACGGGCTGAGGCGGGCGACGACGTATTGGAGATAACGGTCGTCGCCGGAATCATCCATGTCGTCGAACCATTGCATCTCGCCCTTGTGATACGGATGGAAAAGGATCAGGTCCGCTTCAACGCCTTGTTGGCCCAATTGTTCAATGCGCTTCTCCAGATGATGGAAGAAATCGGGGTTGAACCGGGAAGGATCGAACTTGCCCGCGCCATCCTTCTCATAGGGATAAAAGAGCGGCGTTTGCTTCCCCGGCAGAAGACACATGCGAATTTTGTCGAACGGCGACGACCGCAACGTGGCCAGCGTTTGCTCTTCGATTTCCTCCGGTTCCTGGACCCACGAATAGCAAGTGGTGCCGATGGGCACGAACGGCTTCCCATCCGCGTAAGCGAAGTGATAGACGTGCTGCACCCTCACCGGCCCATGGTTTTCCCCCGTGGCGGCCACGCACCGAAACGAACCGGTCAGTCCCGAAAGCTGAGCACAGTTGCTCTGCGTGAGGTAATTCCATTGCCCCTGGCTTCCAGGCATGAATCGGATTCGGTATTGGCCTTGCCCATCGTAGAATCCCCGTACCGTCACGGTTTGATTCCGTGAAGCGAATCGCGCGGATAATTCGATGTCCGCAAATGGGTTACCGGTCGCGGGACCGGAAAATGCCCGATCGAAAACTCCCCACTGCTCGACCGACGGCTGCGTGGCGGGCAACGGCGCCGCTCCTGTCGCGCCCAACGCCAGGGCCGGCATCAGCGCCATGACCCGGCAAGCCACGGACATCGACCCTAATCTCATCGATCGTCTCCAAAACATTTTGTAATTTTCCAAATCTTGGGCTTTTGCGGTACTATACTTACACCAACCGCCATGAATTCACATCAGCCAACGCGGGAGACTGTATGTCGTTGCTGGATACCGTGGCGCTGGACGAGGATTTGGATCAGTTCGTTTCCCTCTTTAGACTTTTATCCGATAAGACGCGGTTGAACGTTCTTTTGTCCCTGGCCAGGGGTGAAAGGAACGTCACTTCCCTTTGCGAAGAATTGGGGCTTGCACAGCCCACGGTGAGCCACCATCTCGGTCTGCTGCGGGGCAACAACATGATCGCCAATCGCCG
>JBEKIV010000296.1:0-4423 GCA_050011595.1 Tepidisphaeraceae bacterium | reverse complement strand
CCTCCTTGCCTAGCATCGCGGCATCACCTCCGTTCGTCTGGTTGTCTGGTTAAACAACCCATGACGTGGGGGTGATGCTTTTTCAAGGGGTTAGGGAATTTTCAAAACGGGTAGTCGCGTCGCTTCGAATGCTCTCCATTTCCCGGCCAGGGCAGCCGCATTCTTTTTAGCGGCCGCGTTTACGCGGCGTTTTCTCAATTTGCCGGCACATCCGGCAGAGAATCCCTCGCCCCCATCAGGAATTGAATGTTATGTCCGGTGAAATAGGCCACGCCGCCCTCAACGGCCTGTAGGGCGAGGTTGTCATTAATCACGGGCAATTCGGGGTTGAAGACGAGGAAGCCGGCTTCTTCGTCCGCCAAATCCTTCACCGTGCGGTTGAAGAAGTTCAGAGTCACCCGGTTGCCGGCGCGATTGCTCTCGGTTGCGGGCGGGCCGGGGCGGTCGACCAACGCCAGGTAATCCTTGCCGAAAAGGATCTGCTGATAGTTGGTGACCTTGGTTGCATCGTAGGGCCAATCCCAGCCTGGCTTGGGCGGGTCGATTCGATAGGTGATGAGCTTCCGGGGGCTGAAGACGAACAGGTAGTTTCCCGAAATATGCAGCCGGACGTGGGCGCTCGTGGACTGCGTGAGAACCACGCCAGTGGTTTGGGGCCCGTTGCGTCCCTCGGATTGCCACAGTTCGCCCGTGTCGATCGAGAAGACGCGGACTTCCTTGCCGCTGTTGGCGACCGCGAACGCCCGGCCGCCGTGAATCAGAAGCTGCTGAGGCTCCGGCCGGCCGAAGCCGAGAAACATCGGCGGCTGATTCGGCAGTTCGGCATCCTTCGCAATGCCCGGCTCCATGCCCTGCGGGGATAGATTCGCCTCGAAAAGGTCTTGAATGCACAGTTGATTGGGAAGCGTGTAAACCAGCGTCCCATCCGCCGCCAGCGCCAGGTTGATCGGAAACGCGGCCGTATCGAGTCCGAATTCTTTTCTCCCCAGCAATTCGCCGCTCAGGGAATTGTAAACCTGAATCTCCACGCTCTGGCCGTCCTGGGTTCGGACGACCGTGAAATCGTCATTGGCCAGGAGCGGGTTGATCTCGCCGCCGACGCGCGTTTGCCACGCCACCCGCCCGGCCGAAGGGTCGATCCCCAGCAATCTCCCCGCGCTCGTCGTCAGAACGATGCGATCGTCGAGCGGCCTCACGTCCGCCACCTCTTCCGGTCCGTTCTCCGCCGGCGCGACGCCCGAATCGCCCGCCGTGACGATTCCCGGCAGCGTGGAGACCTCCACCGACCATCGTTGCCGCCCCGACGCCCCGTCCATCAGCGCGATCGATTCCTTGCTCCACGCCAGAAGGTTCCCTTCCGTCCAGGCTGCGCCCAGAGGTTCCTCGCTAAAGCCGGTGCATCTGAACAGCGGCCTGTTCTGCCCGACGGGGTAAACGGACAATCCATCGCCCGCCGACCACGCGATGATCCGGTCGTTGCGGCCGAAGTCTTCCAGCGGCACGACCATCGCATCTACCCCGACGATTTTCGCATTCGGCGATTCCGGCCCGAACGGTTTGGCCCGCTGGCCCATGGCCTTCCAATAGAGGTTCGATTGCTGATGCGTCGGCAGGTGAAGGTCCGGCAAAGACTCCAGGCTCGATTGCGATTCATATCGCATCAGCAGGTCGCGGGCGCTGCTCAGGGATACGTTCTGCAGGACCGTCCCGCCCGGCAGCGTCAGGGGCTGGAGAATCATGGCATGGGGCGCCAGGCTCGCCGCCAACGCCAGCCGGGAAACCGCCACGTCCAGATGGTTCGGCAGCTTCAGGTAGTTGCGCGCCAGCGATTCCAGAACGGGAACGCGGTCCCCGTCGCGGACCCTGAGCAGGATTTGCCGCAGCACCTGCGTGGCCATCCGCGCATCGCCGCGCGATTCGTAACACTCCGCCGCCGCCATCATTGCCGCCCCGGCGATGCGGGAATTGGGATACACCTTGGAGATGTCGAGCAACTGCTCCGGATCGGCGGCGGCGCGCGCGTCGCGCAGCTTCTGTGCGGCGGCCTGCTCGAATTGTTCGTACGCCAGGTGGCCATCCGGCGTTCCCAGAATCTCCTGGATCGCCTTCTGGGCTACCGTGCCCGCCACCGTGTTGACGGCGGTTTGCGGATCGGGCATCGGAATCGCGCGATAGGACGGATCGCCGAGGATTTCCTGATAGAGCTGGATCGCCGCCGCCGCGTCGCGATTCGGCCGCGACCAGTCGAAACCGGCGCGGGCCATGCGATAGCCGACCTGCTGCGACGTCGAATTCGCCGCCGCCTGCGCCAGATCGAAAAACCGCTCGATCTGCCGCGGCGTGCCTTCCTTTTGCGACGAACGCCTTGCGAAGCTCAAGGCGTCGTTGAAAGCGCGGTCTCGGCTCGGCCCCGCTCGCGGCGATTCCACGCCCCCCAACAACTGAAATGCCTCCTCCATCCGGCTCTCGGCAACGTCGGGCTCGGCCGCCGCGAACATCACCTCCGCATAATGCAGCCGCGCCTCCGGGTCGGCCGGGGCATCGGCAATCTCCCGATCCAGCTTGGCGCGCGCCAGCGCCAGGTCCGTGTAAACCGCGACCTGACGATCGCCCGCCACGATCAGGTGGTCCTGCGTCACGATGACGTTTCCAGGGCCTTCCTTGCCCTCCTCCCATCCCCCCTTGGGAAACGAACTGTTCACCGAATCGAGCAGCCCGGAGGAAACCAGGATGCGAAGCAGATACTTCTGCGTCGGAAGATACACCGCATCCGCCGTGACGAAGCCCCGCCCGCGCACCTGGATCAGCGGGTCCTGCTCCCCCTGCGCCTGCTTGGACGGATATTGATCCCCCTCCGTCGAACGCCAGTAGCCGGGAGTCGAATCGACGTTGGCCGGCTCCCGGGGAATGGTTCGCCAGGGCACCTGCCACACCTGCCTCGCCCCGGCCAGATAGACCAGATCGCCCCTGACGCCCAGGAGCGTGTTGGGCATGTCCGGCCTGTCTTGCACGTTGGGATCGCGCGTCTCCTGCAACTCGGTCAACGGAATCTGTTTGATCAGCTTCCCGCCGGCGGCGTCGTAAACCAAAAGGTTATGGCTGTCGGCCGGCAGCACGAAAAGATTCCCGTTTTGAACGACCGCCGGATTGTAAATCCACGGCGCCGAGGCATTGACGGACTCGTCGTCCGGCTCCGCTATCCTTCCGAAATGCAGCAGCGCCGGATTGAAATTGAGGCCCGGCGGAGATGTTTCCGTTCGATAGATATCCAGCCAGGCGATGGCCCCCGTGAACGCGTCGACCGACGCCACCGCACCCAGATTGGTGACGACGAAAATCCGGCCCCCGGCGTAGGCGACGTGCGAGACCGCGTCGGAAAACTGGCTCGCCTCATCCGCCATCGGGCCGAACGACGGCTCGATGCCTGAATTGGCGATGAACGTCGCCCAGCGGAATTGTCCCGTCGCCACGCCGAAGCACGCGACGTAGCAATCCTCGAATTGCCCTTTGATGCCGTGGACGAGAACGTAGAGATTGTCGCCGACGAACAGCGGCGATCCTCCCATTTGCAGGGCGCGCAGCGCGGTTTGCGAATCGGGAAGATCGTGAAGGGTGCTCGTCCAGATTTCCCGCCCGGTTTTGCGGTCCAGACAGACCAGCCGCGAATCCTCCTCGGGCCCGGGATACGGCGTCCACGGGTCCGACAATCCCGTCACCGCCGCCACGTATTTGTCGTTCACCGTGACGCACAATTGCCGGCCCAGCGGCGCGGGCGACGGATTGCCGGGAACTTTGTACGCGCCGTTCTCCATCGGATAAGTGTCAACCCACGCCGGCAGCGGTTCGCCGCCGTCCAGGTCCACCGCGTAAATCCGCGTGTTGTCCTGAAAAAACAGTTGCCCCTTGTCCACCGCGGGCATGATGCCCAGCCCCACGCCTTTGGCGCGCAGGTCGTCATCGTTGTGCTCCATGTGCTGACGGTCCGGCACACTGGAAATCTGGTTCCAGTTGAACGCCATGATCGGAATCGTGTAAAGCCGCGCCCCGGGCTTGACCGTCGAGGAGCAGATTTTGGATCGGCCCTCGTCCCCGCCCACCGTTGGCCACGAGTCGCTCTCGGGGCCCTGGACGATTTCGGCGCGGGAAAGCTCCTTGCTCAGCGAGTCCGTCAACAGCACCTCCTGCCCGCGGATCACCCCCGTCGATTGGGGGAATTGACGTTGAAGTTCGTCCAGACAACGGTTGGATTCCTCCGCCTGGCCCGCCAGCTTCGCCGCCAATGCCGTGCGATACAGCACCATGGGCCGCTCGGCCAACAGGTTCGGATGCCAATCCAGCAGTTCCTTCCCGATCTGATCCACCGCGGCGTAATCGCCTTGCTCGAAGTAAACGTCCATCAACCGGATGCCCGCCTCCCTGGCGG
>JBEKIV010000295.1:0-4428 GCA_050011595.1 Tepidisphaeraceae bacterium | reverse complement strand
GTCGATTGGACGCAGGACCTGAAGGATTTTGCCGACACGGCAGCGTTAATTGCCAATCTGGACCTGGTCATCGCGGTGGACACGGTCGTGGCGCACCTGGCCGGCGCCATGGGCAAGCCGGTGTGGGTAATGCTGGAATTCATGCCCGATTGGCGATGGCTTTTGGATCGTGACGACAGCCCGTGGTATCCGACGATGCGTTTGTTCCGCCAGCCGTGCAGAGGGGATTGGGAGAGCGTCATTACGCGAGTGGTTAAAGCATTGTCCCTTGCGAAGGAGTAATCCGCGCCGGATAGTGCCGGGTTACGGCATGGCCCAACTCACAATCCAACAAGCCTTCGAACTGGCCTTGCAGCACCACCAGGCGGGGCGGGTGCAGGAGGCCGAGCAGCTTTACCGCCGGGTCCTGGCCCAGCAGCCGGAACATATCGATGCGATGCACAACCTGGGAGTGCTTGCCCATCAGACGGGACGGAATAGCATTGCCGTGGATTTGATTCGCCGGGCCATTGTCCTCAGGCCTGACTTTGCGGAAGCCCACAGCAATTTCGGCAGTGTTTTGACGGACATGGGACAACTCGATGAGGCCATCGCCGCCTGTCGTCAGGCCATCGCCCTCAAGCCGAACCTGCCCGGCGCCCACAGCAATCTTGGCAATGCCCTGAGAGATAAAGGACAGGTTGATGAGGCCATCACCGCCTATCGCCAGGCCATCGCCCTCAGGCCGAACCTGCCGGAAGCCCACTGCAATCTCGGCAATGTCCTGCGAGACAAAGGACAACTCGATGAGGCGATCGCCTCGCTTCGTCAGGCCCTTGCCTACAGGCCAAACTACGCTGAAGCACAGTACGATCTCGGCAATGCCCTGAGAGACAAAGGACAACTCGATGAGGCCATGGCCGCCTATGGCCAGGCCATTTCCCTCAGGCCCAAATTTGCCGAAGCCCACAACAATCTCGGCGGTGTCCTTATGGACAAAGGACAAGTCGATGAGGCCATTGCCGCGTATCGTCAGGCCATCATCTTTAACTGCAACTTGCCCGAAGCCCAGAGCAATCTCGGAATTGCCCTGAAAGACCAAGGGCAACTCGATGAGGCCGTCGCCGCATATCGCCAGGCCATCGCCCTCAGGCCCGACTTCGCCGAGGCCCACAGCAATCTCGGAATTGCCTTGGCAGACCAAGGACGACTCGATGAAGCCATCGCCGCCTGTCGCCAAGCCATCGCCCTCAAGCCGAACTACGCCGAAGGTCATAGCAATCTCATCTTCACGCTGCACTATCACCCCGCGTACGATGCCCAGGCCATCGCCGAGGAACAGCGCCGCTGGAACCGCCAGCATGCCGAGCCGTTGCGGAAATTCATTCAGAGCCATTGCAACGATCTCAGCCCGGACCGTCGGTTGCGGATCGGCTATGTCTCGCCGGATTTCCGGGACCATGCCGTCGGCCGGAATCTCCTGCCGTTGTTCCAGCACCACGATCGCCGGCAGTTCGAGATCACCTGCTATGCTCACGTGCTCCGCCCCGATGCGATGACCCGCCAGTTTCAGCAGAATGCCGACGGCTGGCGGAACGTCGTCGGGCTTTCCGATGAGCAGGCGGTGAAGCAAATCCGCGAGGACAGAATCGACTTTCTGGTGGACTTGGCGCTGCACACGGCCAAGAACCGCCTGCTGGTCTTCGCCCGCAAACCCGCCCCGGTGCAGGCGACGTTCGCGGGCTACCCCGGCAGCACGGGGCTGAGCACGATCGACTACCGCCTGAGCGATCCGTACCTCGACCCGCCGGAGATGGATGAGTCGGTCTACAGCGAGCGGACGATTCGTCTGCCCGACAGCTTCTGGTGCTACGATCCGCTGGACAGTGGGGGAATCCCCGTCAATTCGCTGCCGGCCCAGGAGACGGGCGTTTTCACGTTCGGGTGCCTGAACAAGTTTTTCAAGCTCAACGAGATGGTCCTGGCCCTCTGGGCGCGGGTGATGCGGCAGGTTGAAAATTCGCGGCTGCTGCTTCTAGCCCCGCCCGGCAGCCACCGCCAGCGAATACTGGACCGATTCTCCCAGGAAGGAATTGCCTCGGCACGAATCGAGTTCGCTCCGCGCCAGTCCCGCGCGGAGTATTTGAAACTGTACCACCGCATCGACCTGGGCCTGGACAGTTTTCCCTACAATGGACACACCACCAGCCTGGACGCCTTCTGGATGGGAGTGCCGGTGGTCACGCTGGTGGGGCAGACGGTGGTGGGACGAGCCGGATTGTCACAATTGACCAATCTGGGCCTGCCGGAACTCATTGCCCGGACGCCGGACCAATACGTGCAGATCGTGGCCGAACTGGCCGGGGACCTGCCGCGGCTGGCCGAGCTGCGCCGGACGCTACGAGCGAGGATGGAGGCATCGGCACTGATGGATGCCCCGCGTTTTGCCCGCAATGTGGAAGCGGCCTACCGCCAGATGTGGCGGAATTGGTGCGCGAGGGGCGGGAATTCGAGTTTACAATGCCCGGCCCCATGACCCTTCAGCAACAGATCGAATCCGGCATGTCGCATCATCAGGCGGGCCGCTTGGCGGAAGCGGAGAGATGCTACCGCCAGGTTTTGGCCCAGCAGCCCAATCATGCGGATGCATTACATCTGTTGGGGGTGCTGGCTTTACAGGTGGGCCGGTTGGACGTAGCGCTGGATTTGATCCGGCAGGCGATCGCGAATTGTTCAACCAATGCGTCTTATTACAGTAACCTCGGTAACGCCTTAAAGGACATGGGGCAACTTGACCAGGCCATCGCTTCCTATCAGCAGGCGATTCGGCTCAAGGCTGATTTCGCCGAGGCGCACAACAATCTCGGCAACGCCTTAAAGGACAAGGGGCAAATTGATGAGGCCATCGCATCCTATCGCCAGGCCATCCGGCTCAAGCTTGATTATGCTGAAGCGCACAACAATCTGGGCAGCGCCTTAAAGGACAAGGGGCAACTTGATGAGGCTATTGCTTCCTTTCGGCAGGCCATTGGGCTCAAGCCTGGTCTTGCCGAAGCGCACAGCAATCTGGGCAACGCGTTGGAGAAAAAGGGGCTGCCCGCCGAGGCGATCACCGCCTGTCGGCAGGCCATTCGGCTTAAGCCCGATTTTGCTGATGCGCACAATAATCTGGGCAACGTCTTAACGGCCATGGGGCAACTTGACGAGGCCATTGCTGCCTATCGCCAAGCCATTCGGGTCAAACCTGATTACGCCGAAGCGCACAGCAATCTTGGCAGCGTTCTAAAGGACAAGGGGCAACTTGACGAGGCGATCGCCGCCTGTCGGCAGGCGATACGGCTCAAGCCTGATTTCGCCGAAGCGCACAGTAATCTCGGTAACGCACTGAAGGGTAAGGAGCAACTTCACGAGGCGATCGCCGCCTATCGGCAGGCCATTCGGCTCAAGCCCGATTACGCTGAAGCATACAGCAATCTCGGCAACATCTTGAAGGACATGGGGCAACTTGACGAGGCGATTGCTTCCCATCGACAGGCGATTCGACTCAAGCCTGATTTCGCCGCGGCGCACACCAATCTCGGCAGCGTATTGAAGGACCAGGGGCAAATTGAGGAAGCGATCGCCGCCCATCGGCAGGCGATTCGGCTCAAGCCTGATTTTGTGGTGGCGCACAGCAATCTGATCTACACCCTCCATTTTCATCCCGGCTACGACGCGAAGATGATCTATGAAGAGGCGCGCCGCTGGAACCGGCAGCACGCCGAACCGCTCAAGAAGCTGATTCAACCGCACATCAATAGCCGCGACCCCAACCGCCGGCTACGGGTCGGCTACGTGTCACCGGATTTTCGCGGGCATGTTGTCGGCCAAAATCTATCGCCGTTGTTGCGCGAGCACGATCATCGGCAAGTGGAGGTTTTCTGTTATGCCAATGTTGTCTGGCCCGACGCGCGAACCGACGAACTCCGGGGTTACGCGGATGTCTGGCGCAGCATCGTGGAACTGTCCGATTCGCAGGCTGCCGATCTGATCCGGCAGGACCGGATCGACATTCTGGTGGATTTGGCGCTGCACACGGCGGGAAACCGTCTTGGGATATTCGCTCACAAGCCGGCCCCAGTGCAGGTGACGTACCTGGGCTGTTGCACCAGCACGGGCATGGACGCGATGGACTACCGACTGTCCGATCCCTATTTGGATCCCTCGGAATCGGATTTATCGCTTTACAGCGAGCGGACGATCCGGCTGCCGGAAACCTACTGGTGCTACAGAAGCACCGGCCCAACCCCCGATCCATCGCCGCCGCCGGTCGCGACGGCGGGATACCTCACCTTCGGCTGCCTGAATAATTTCGCCAAGGTTTCGCCGCCCGCGCTGGATTTGTGGGCGGAGATTCTGCAAGGCGTGCCGCGTTCGCGGCTGATCGTTCATGCCCATCCGGGAACGCAC
>JBEKIV010000294.1:0-4441 GCA_050011595.1 Tepidisphaeraceae bacterium | reverse complement strand
GATAATTCCTGTTATCGGAGCAGTAGTTGATCATCGCCTGGCCGATCATGCGCATGTTGGCGGCGCACTGAACGAGTCTGGCCTGATTTCTTGCCCTGTTCAGCGCGGGAAGAAGTATCCCCACGAGAATCGCGATGATCCCGATCACCACTAGAAGTTCAACAAGGGTAAATGCTTTCCTGCGACTCATGAGGTTCTCCTCGCTCATTGTCCGCTTCCTCGAAATGAAATGCCAAACGTCTGCTGGCACGTGTCCGCGATCACACGCCCAACTTGATCCTTCCACAATATTATCCTGACACACGTTCAATCACAAGCAAAATGACCGCGCCGATTCCAAATTTATTTCATGTTAATTACCACGGACATCCACCCGCTTCCATTCGCATAAATATTTATCCACAAACATCTTCAACCGCATGCACTCTTTCAAATCCCAATTACCACAAAACCATCACGTCAGAAACAGGTCCGGGTTTGCTGCAATTGCCAAAAAAAACATTCATGACGGCTCAATCAGCACCGGCTCCACCATTTTCCTGATCCTTTCCACCACGTTGGCGTTTTTCAGCCGCCAGATGAGTTGCTCCACTCCCCGACGCCCAATGCTCTCGGCGCGGATGTCCAGCGTCGCCGGAGCCGGCCGCAGCCGGCTCAGATACGGCATCTCATTGTTGCAGGAGACCAGATGCACCTCGCCGTCGTTGCCCAGGGTGACTCCCGCCTCCGCCAAGGCCGAATAGACCGCCGGGGCGTGTCGATCCTCCGCCACGAACAACCCCTGCGGCCGAGGTTGCAGCTTCACAAACCGTTCAGCCAGCGACCGCGCCGCCGAGCCGTCGAACTGCCAGAAATCCTGCGGCGACTCCAACGCGGCACGCAGCACCTGCACGCGCACGCCCGCATCCTCCAGGTATTGGCAAAACGCCAGCTCGCGAACCTGCAATCCCCACGCGGGCGCCGACGCGCTCAGATACGCCGCCGACTTGCATCCCTTTTGATGCAGATATTCCGCGGCACTTCTCCCGATGGAGGAATTGTCCGGCATGACCTGATCGCCCCACCGCGGCGGGAAACGATTGGCCATCAGCCAAACCGTGGGCAATCCGCGAAGTTGCGCTTCCACCGCCTTGCTCGGCTGCTCTCCATGCAGCAGCAGTCCGCCCACGCGCTGCTCTGAAATTCGCCGCGGCAATTCTTCCAGATTCGACACGAAGCTCACGAACAGATCGAAATTATTTTCCCGCGCCCCGATCGACACCCCGCGAAGAAGATTGGCAAATGCCGGCGCCGTTTGCTCCCCGCTGGTGCCCAGCACGAGGAATCCAATCGTCTTCGCCTGCTCGCTCTGCCCGTTGGGTCCTTTGCGCGCCCGTCGGTGAGCCGGAGGCGTGAAGGAAATCTTCCGCATCGCCACACGCACCGTCTCTGCGGTATCGGGAGCAACCCCATGCTGCTCGTTGAGAACGCGCGAAACGGTTGAAGCTGAGACTCCGGCGACCGCGGCAACCCTGCTCAAAGACATAGCGGACTCCGAATTGATCGTGGTAAGCGCTGCAAATGCCAGGCGCAATTACCACCGTATTTCTGCAATATACCAACAGAGTTGTAATAATTCCAGTGCAAAAGGAGCTGAACCGGCCGGAGGGGTGTTTTTTTGTCTCTATGGAAGTGTCGGCTGGGCCGGAACTTCGAAGTCGATGACGACCGGCTCCACCGCGCAGATAAGTCGTTCCTGGAGATGCAGATGGGCCATGCGCCACAGCAGTTGTTCCACGCCCCGCCGGCCAATGGATTCAACCCGAATGTCGATGGCCGCGGGCTTGGGTGAAAGTCCTACCCGGAATGGCGCTTCATTGTTGCAAGAGATGATCTGAGTATGCCCCGGCCCCATTTGAACGCCCGCCGCCTGGAGTGCCGGCTGAATTACCGCCACCTGCATGTCGTCCGCCACGAAAATCCCCGTCGGCCGCGGCGAAATTGCCATGAAACGATCTACCAGATCGGCAACAACCTGCTGGCTATGGCGGTGCCAATAGTCGGGAAAATCTCCCAACGGATGTTCCACCGTCACCACCGGAACCGATTGGTCCGCCGCCGCCGCCGTAAAACTTTGGCAATACAGCCTGAACGGCCAAAACCCCGCGTCGAGGTTCAGGAATGCCAGCCGGCTGTGCCCGCGGGACGTCAGATATTCCGCGGCCAAATGCCCGATTTCATAGCTGTCCGGCATGACCTGGTCGCCCCAATCCGGCCGGCGACGGTTCCCCATCAGCCACACCGTGGGAATTTTCCTCAGACGCCGTTCAATGTCCCCGCTTGGCCGCACGCCATGAAGCAGAAGTCCGTCGATCCGTTGATCCAGAATCCACGCGGAGATTTCGTCGGGATCAGGAACAAAATGGAACGCCACTTCGATTCCATTGTCCGCCCCGCCGAGAGAAACGCCGCGGAGCAGCCCGGCGAACGCGGGAGTTGCCTGCTCGCCCGATGCGCCCAACACCAGGAACGCCGCACGTTTCTTCTCTGTTTTCAGCCGCCCCGCCGATTTCGGGCCCGGCCTTCGATCCGACGGCGTATACCCCAATTCCTGCATCGCCTTTCGAACCGACCGCTCCGTCTCCAGCGCAACTCGCGGGTGATTGTTGATCACCCGTGATACCGTGGACGTTGAAACTCCCGCGAGCTTGGCTACCGTGCTGATTGACATAGGCCGCGATTATACCAACATGGTACGAGATTTTCATGAATTGCCACCTTATATTGTCGCCCGTGACCGATTCAGGACAACCAACCCCATTTTCTCCATGAACGCAAAAACTCATTTTATCGCGGCAATATTGCTTTCTTGCGCGCTAGCCGGGTGTGGCTCTGGGAATCAGCCGGTACAAACGCCCCGCCCTATCCAAATTACCCAAGGCGCGGCGACGGCGCAATCATCGCTCACGCTGGACGTTCGCGCTTTCGGCGCAACCGCTGATGGCAAGACCAAGGACACCTCCGCCTTCCAAAAAGCCCTGGATGCCTGCGCCGATTCCGGCGGAACCGTCATCGTTCCCGCGGGCAAGTATCTCATCGGCAGCATTCAATTGCATTCCGGCGCAACCCTCGTGCTCCAGAAAGACGCCGTCGTGACCGGCAGTCCAGATCCAGCCGATTACCCGCTGGTTCCCGTGCGTTTCGAGGGTGCGATGGTCAAAGGTCATCGCGCCCTGGTCTACGCCCAGGACGCGCACAATGTTTCGATCGTTGGCCCCGGCACGCTGCTTGGCGATAACAAAATCGGCAACCTCCGCGACCCGCGCGGGCCGGTCATGGTTGAGTTGGTCAATTGCGACAACGTGATCCTCGACGGCTTCACCGACCGATATCGCCGCCTCTGGTCCGTTCACCTCCTCTTTTGCCGCAACGTCGTCGCGCGCCGTCTGACCATCCGCACCACCCTGTCCAACGGCGACGGCATCGACGTCGACTCCTCCGCCAATGTCCTGATCGAGAATTGCGACATCGACACCGGAGACGATTGCATTTCCCTCAAATCCGGCCGCGGAATCAGCGCCGTCCGCCTCGCCCGGCCCACCCAAGACGTCGTCATCGCCAACTGCTCTCTGGCCAGTGATTTCGCCGGCGTGGGGATCGGCTCCGAAATGTCCGGCGGCATCCGCAACGTGCACATCGAAAATTGCAATTTCACCGCCGGCGTCAACGCCATCTACGTCAAGGGCCGCATCGGCCGCGGCGGGTTCTTTGAAAACATCACCGGCAAAAACTTCGACGTCGCCACCCGAGTCTTCCTCGGCCTGAACCTGCGCGACTCCGGCATCATCGGCAGCGATCCCGTCAGCGGCGAAGAGGGCCTCCCCCACGCTCGCAACATCGCGTTCAGCAACGTCAAGGTCGATGTCGCAACCCTGGTCGACGGCGCGCGCGTGCCGCCCGGCAACAGCATTGACGGCCTGTCCCTTTCCAACGTCACCGGCATTTGCCGCCGCGCCATCACGCTTGCCAACGCGGTCAACGTCAACCTGAGCAACGTCAACGTGACCGGATACACCGGCGCGTATTTGACGACGCACAACGTCACCGGCACGGGCCTGGACGGCGCCGTCGCCCTGCGGGTCCCGCTTCTGGAAGACTCCGATCAGTTGCAAATCGCTTTCGCCAAGCCGCCCGACGACACGCGCCCAATGGTCCGCTGGTGGTGGTTCGGCCCCGCGGTCACCAAGCCTCAGCTCCAGCACCAGATGGAGATGATGAAGCAAGGCGGCTTCGGCGGCTTTGAAGTCCAGCCCACCTATCCGCTGACGCTCGACGGAATGATTCCCGGCGCGGACAATCTGAAATTCCTTTCCCCCGAATTTCTCGACGCCCTGAATTTCGTCGCGGCCAAGGCCAAGGAGATGGGACTCCGAATGGACCTGACGCTCGGCAGCGGCTGGCC
>JBEKIV010000293.1:0-4566 GCA_050011595.1 Tepidisphaeraceae bacterium | reverse complement strand
AAAGACCTTCCGATCCCGGTTCCCGTCGAGCAATGGATAGAGGGGCCGCTGGACATACGGTTTGGCGTGAGCGACCTGTCGCACTTGGGCAAGGATGTTTTGGGCGCAGCATTCATCAGCAAGGGTGAAATCCTCATTAGTGAGACCCTTTTGTCGAACGAAGGACGTTACCGATTCACCTGTGCCCATGAACTTGGGCATTTTATCCTTCACGGGCATTTGAAGCGGGCGTTCAGGGATACAGACGTTGAACCCGGCACCCGTGGAGATGTTGAACATGAGGCGGATCGCTTTGGCGCGGCGTTCCTGATGCCGGCGACGCTGGTGATCCAGGAGTTTTTCAGTACCTGTACCGAGCGCCGGATTGACCCAGGCCGGCTGATGGTGGCACTGATGGAAAGCTCAACAGAAACACTGACGGTTTGGAAGCGGATCATCCTGCCGGCCGTGACGCGGAAATTTGGTGTGTCGTTGTCGGCAGCGATTTTCCGCTTCCGGGAATTGGTCCTGCCCAACGGAACGCCGTTCATTCCGGTGGGTCAGGTCCAAGCATTGTTGACGAAACAAAGTTAATTTTTTTTGGGTCTTTATGTTCGCAGCGTAGCTAACATGGAGAAACGGTATGAATGGGAAGTTGAACACCATTCCGGCCGCGGTCATCCTGGTGGATGCTCGCGAAGCCGCACGGCGTTTGGCGATTAGCCCGCGAACGCTGTGGCAGTTGACCAAAGACCATGCTATGCCTTCTATCAAAATTGGCAGGTGTGTTCGATATCGAGTTGTTGACCTCGAAGAATGGACGCGGAAGCAGGTAGAACAGGGAGTTTAAGCCATGGCCAGCATCAATAATGAAAAGGGCCGACGTTCAATTCAGTTTGTCGCCGAAGACGAAAAACGCCGAACGATTCGCTTGGGCAAATGCGACCAGCGTTCAGCCGAGGGTGTGAAACTCCACATTGAACGATTAGCCGAATCGAAGCGGACTGGTATGCCCCTGCACATGGACACGGCAAACTGGCTCGGCACGATCGGTGATGAGCTTCACGAACGAATTGCCCGCTGCGGCCTGATCGATCACCGCGAGGACTGCAATCAGCAGGTTCTCACACTCGGCGGCATGACCACCGCGTATATCGAGCGTCGCAAGGCGGACTTGAAGCCCTGGTCGATCAAGATGCTCAATCAGGGGAGGGGAAAGCTCGTCGGCTTCTTTGGAGAGAACAAGCCTGTCGATGAAATCACCGCCGCCGAGGCCATGGATTTCAAACGCCATCTGGCGGCGAAACATTCCGCCGCATACGTGGCGAAGATCGTAATCATGTCCCGGCAATTCTTCAAAGACGCAGTGGACCGTGAATTGCTCGCCAAGAGTCCATTTGTCGCGGTCAAGGCGGGTTCGCAGAGAAATCCGCAGCGACAGCGATTCATCAGCCGAGCGGTCATTGATAAGGCGATCGAGCACGCTCCGGACATCGAGTGGAAGCTCATCATTGCGTTGGCCCGGTATGGCGGGGTTCGCGTGCCCAGTGAAGTTTTGGCGTTGAAGTGGACGGACGTTTACTGGGATCAGGCTAAGGTGCTGGTGCGAGCGAGCAAGACCGAACACCACGTCGGCAAGGAATCGCGGCTGATTCCCCTATATCCGGAACTGAAACCGTATTTGCTCCAGGCGTTCGAGCAGGCGGAGGACGGCGCCGTCTACGTCGTCACGCGCTATCGCGATCCCGCCGTGAACATTCGCACCCAGTTTCTGCGAATTCTGGCAAAGGCCGGCATCGAGCCATGGCCCAAGCTGTTCCAGAATCTCCGATCCTCACGGCAGACGGAATTGACCGAGACATGGCCGGCTCACATTGTTTGCGCTTGGATGGGCAACAGCGAGGTGGTCGCCAGGGACCACTATCTCCAACTCACCGACGAACATTTTGCCAGGGCTGCGGGCGGGGAAGGGAAGGCAGGCGGTGCAGAATCCGGTGCAGCACCTGCAGGTTTTGCCTCGCAGCACGTCGCATCGACTCGTGACGAGAAAACTCTAACTCCAGAATCCGCGACCGCTAACGACGAGATGCAACTCGACGCGAGTACATGCGAAACTACATTAGTGGGAGCACCAGGATTCGAACCTGGGACCAAGGGTTTATGAGACCCCTGCTCTAACCGCTGAGCTATGCTCCCTGATTCTGTTAAGTATCGGTAGCTCAATCGCAAAAGTAAAACACGCCTGGGAATTCGCCCCATCAGCGGTACCCCCCGCGCTCTCCGCGCGCCGCGAGGCGTCCTCCTCTTTTGACACCGCTCCGGCGAATTTCTAGACTGCCGACTTTTCCTTTTCACTCGCGGATGTCTTCGCCCATGGATCTTGCTATCGACAGGGTCGCCATCGACAAGGCCACCGGCCTCGTGGAAGCGCTGTCTTACATCCAGCGGTTCCACAACAAAGTCGTCGTCGTCAAAGTCGGCGGCTCGATCATGGATGATGAAAGGGCCCTGACCGATCTCCTCAACGATATCGTCTTCATGAATTATGTGGGGATGCAGCCCATCCTCGTTCACGGCGGCGGCAAGGCCATCAATCAGCGCATGGAGGCCGTCGGATTGAAGCCGCAAATGGTCCTGGGCCGCCGATACACCGATGAGCGCACGCTCGCCATCGCCGAACAAGTTCTCTGCAACGAGATCAACGCATTCATCGTGAATTTCATTCAGGCGGCCGGATGTGAGGCGATGGGATTGCACTCGCTTTCCAGCGTGGTGCTCTTCGCGGAGAAAACGTATTTGCCCGGTCCCGACGGCCGGCGGATCGATCTCGGTCTCGTTGGCGATGTCACCAGCGTCAACGCTCGCCTGCTCCAGCTACTGGTTCAGGCGGACTCGATCCCCTGCATCGCGACGATCGCGCGCGATGCGGCCGGGAACCGCCTCAACGTCAATGCCGACACTGCCGCCGGCGCGGTCGCCGCCGCCATGAAGGCTGAGAAATTCGTCGTGGTGTCCGACACCCACGGCATCCGCACCGATCCTCAGGATCCCAGCAGCTTGGTCCGGCACCTCACCGTCAGCCAGATCGACGAACTCGTCAAATCCGGGGCCATTGCCAGCGGCATGTTGCCCAAGGTCGAGGCGTGCGTGACCGCCCTCAAGGCCGGCGTGAACAAGACCCACATTATCGACGGCCGCATCCCACATGCCTTGCTCCTGGAAATCTACACCGAAGCCGGCATTGGAACGGAAATTGTCCGCTGACGATGAGGCTCCATGACCCATTTCATTTCCATTGCCAGTTCCAGCGCTCAGGAGCTTGAGCACTTGCTGGACGTCGCCGCCAGACTCAAGCGGCAGTTTCGCGCCGGCGGCCGGAATGATCCGATCCTCGCGGGAAAAACGCTGGCGATGATTTTCGAGAAGCCGAGCTTGCGAACGCACACGAGTTTTGATGTGGCGATGACGCATCTTGGGGGGCGGGCAATGCTCCTGCGCGATGAAGAAGTGGGCCTGGAGCGCCGCGAGCCGGCTAAGGATGTCGCCCGGATCCTCTCCTCCATGTGCGACGGAATCATGGCCCGCGTTTTTGAGCACGAGAAAATCCTTAACCTCGCAAAATGGGCCACGGTCCCCGTCATCAACGGCCTGACCGATTACAGCCATCCCTGCCAGGCCATGGCCGATCTCATGACCATGCGCGAGAAATTCGGCGACTTAAAAGGTCGGACGCTGGCCTACGTCGGCGACGGCAACAACACGGCGCGTTCGCTTTCCAGCGCCTGCGGCAAGCTGGGCGTTCGTTTCGTCCTGGCCTCCCCCGCCGGATACGAATTGCCGGCCGCCGACATGGACCGCATCATGTCGCAGATTCCGGAGATGGAGTTCCAGACCACGCACACACCGGCTGACGCGGTGCACGAGGCGGACGTCATCTACACCGACACCTGGGTCAGCATGGGCCAGGAAGCGGAAAAACAACGGCGCCTCCACGATTTCGCCGGATTCGCCGTCGACGAGGCGCTGTTGGCCTCCGCCCCCAAGCACGCCATCGTGATGCACTGTCTTCCCGCCTATCGCGGCCTGGAAATCTCCGACGCCGTCATGGAGGGCAGCCAATCCGTCATCTTCGACCAGGCCGAGAATCGGCTGCATTTTCAAAAGGGTTTGCTCGCGGTGCTTTTGGGCAAAGTCTGAGCGTGTGTCACGCGCTCGTCGTGCACCATTCCCGCCACATCTGGCGATAGGCCGATTCCATGTTCCGGGCGAATCGTTTGAAATCCATCAGCGGCGATGAGGCCAGTCGCCGGCGCAAGGTCGAACGCAGTTCAGCGCGGCGGTCGGAATCGCGGGCGAGGTCGGTGGCGATCTTCAAGAATTGCTCCGGCGTTTGGGCGGCCAACTCGCCAAGGCCGGCATTTTTCAAAATGCTCAGCCCCGCGCGGCCGGCGGCCCGCTGGCCGGCCAGGCTCACCACCGGCATGCCCATCCACAGCGCGTCGAGCGTCGTTGTGATGCCGTTGTAAGGAAGCGGGTCGAGGCAGATGTCGATGCGGTCGTACAAACGCAGATACTCGGCGCGAGGTT
>JBEKIV010000292.1:0-4582 GCA_050011595.1 Tepidisphaeraceae bacterium | reverse complement strand
AGCCCACGGATGGCCATCCGTGGGTTCCCCCAGCCATAGAAAAGCCCCCCCATCCCCCCTGCCGGCCCGCCTCGCCCCTCTGACCCGCACACCCCCCGCCCGTTGTCGGATATTTGCAGCATTCATTCGCAACTTTGCAGACTTTGGCGGGGCGGCGTGTGATACCCTTGCCTTTGACGTATCGCCAGATGCGGAGCACGGTAGGCGTTGTCGGCGTTTGAATATGTGTGCCAAGCCAACCGCCAAGCGAGGGATTAGCTCAATTCGTCTTGCGGCCGCCGCCGCGGCGCCGTTTTTCGTTGCCGGCGCTGCCCGCGCCGGGCCCTTCTTCATGGGTTCGGACATCTCCCTCGAGACCTTCGTGCAGAACGGAGGCATCTCCTTCAAGGACAACGGCGTCGCCGCGCCCGCCGATCAGATTCTCTACAACAACGGAGACAATCTCTTCCGGCTCCGACTTTTCGTCAATCCCAACACAAATTACAGCGCTACCGACGGCGCGATCCAAACCACGGCTTACGACATCGCGCTTGCCCAGCAGATCAAGGCCGACGATCCCAGCGCCAAATTCGAGTTGGATCTCCACTATTCCGACACCTGGGCTTCTCCGGGGACTCAAACCACCCCATCGGAATGGTCTGCCGATACGACGCTCCCGGAAATGCAGACCCAGGTTTACAACTACACGCTCAGCACCCTGAACTCCTTCAAATCCGCCGGCGTCTTGCCCGACATCGTCCAGGTCGGCAACGAAATCAACAACGGCATGCTGTTCCCTTTAGGAGCGGTCAGTTACAGCGGAACCACGCAACAACAGGAGGCCACTTGGGCCGCTTTCGGATCGCTCGTCAATTCCGGCATCTCCGCCGTGCGCGCCGCCCAAGGCTCGGGGCCGAAGATCCAGGTCTCCATCGTCATCGGCAACGGCGACTCCGGCACCGAGCCCCAATATTTCTACGGAAACCTCACCAATTCCTCCTGGGGAAACGTGCCCGCAAGCAGCTTCGACATCATGGGCGTGGACTACTATCCCTCCACCAACGATATGTCCACCCTGAACACCAATCTCACGGCCCTGGCCAACACCTTCAACAAGAAAATAATGGTGATGGAAACGGATGCCCCGTGGGAAACCGACAACGGCCTTGCCCACGACACCGCATACGCCGAAACCCAGGCGGGCCAAGCATCCTATTTCAGCGCGCTGGCCACCACCGTCCAGAATCTCCCCAACGGCGACGGCATGGGGTTGCTCTACTGGTATCCCGAGTCCGTGCAGGTTCCCGGCTATTTTGACTACAACGGCGGAGCCACCGCATTGTTCGACAGCAACGGCAACGCGCTCCAGACCATCATCGGCACCGCCGGCGCCGGCGCCAGCGGCAACGGCGATTTCAGCATCACCCAACACCAGTGGAACACCTCCGCCTCCGGCTCCTGGAACACCAGCGGCAATTGGACCAATTCCACCCCCAACGGCAGCGACGTCGAAGCCGATTTCCTCGGCGAAATCTCCGCCAACCAGACCGTCTCCAACTCCTCCTCCATCACCCTCGGCACCCTCCGCTTCCAGAACGCCAACACCTACACGCTTTCCGGAACCGGCTCCCTGACCCTTCAGGCCACCGTCGGCTGGGCCTATGTCGTCGTCCAGCAGGGCGCCCAGCAAATCAATCTCCCCATGACCATCGCCAGCGACACGATCTTCAGTGTCGCCTCCGGCTCCTCGCTGACCATCGGCGCCCCCGTCACCGTCAATACCGGTCAGATTCTCAACCCCAGCGGCAGCGGAACCATCAATTATCAATCCTCGGTGACCGTTTCCAGTTCCGCCAGCATGAGCTTCGCCAATTCCACCCACGTCTCCTCATTGACGGTAGGCTCCGGCGCCACGGTCGCCATCACCGGAACCGGCACGGTTCTCGAAGCGGACAATCTTTCCAACCTCGGAACCATCGACGTTCGAACCAACGCCCTGATCATCAACTACGGCAGCGGCGCCGACCCCGTCGCCTCCATCCGCGCCCAGTTGCTTGCCGGCTATAACAACGGAGGATGGAACGGCCCCGGCATCATTTCCACCACGGCGCAAACCAAGACCACTAGCCTTCTCTACGGCGTCGGCTACGCCGACTCCGCGGACGCCAACAACCCGGCTGGACTCGCCTCCGGACAGATCGAAGTGATGTACACCCTGCTCGGCGACGCCAAGCTGGGCGGCACGGTCAACGGCCCAGACCTCGCCATCGTGGCGGCGAACTACAACCAGACCGTCGCCGGCTGGGACCAGGGCGACTTCTACTATACCGGCATAGTCAATGGCCCCGACCTCGCCGCCCTGGCGGAGAACTACAACCAGGGCGTCAACGGCGGAGCCTCGGCCGCCGACCTGGCGGCCTTGGACGCCTTCGCCGCCGCCAACGGAGTCTCCTTACCAACTTCCAGCGTCCCCGAGCCGGCCTCATTCGGCCTTTTAATCTTCGGCGCCGTTGGCATATTGGCTCGCCGCCATCGCCGTGAGTGATCGCCATTACATCCCACTCTTTCCGCTCCATCGCTTATCCTCAAATGCGTTACCGCGAAGCGGCGAAGGACGCGAAGTTGCGCGAAGAAAATAGGAATTGAATTTCTTCGCGCAACTTCGCGTCCTTCGCGCCTTCGCGGTAATATTTTTAGGTTGCGCTCATGCCGCGCTCGGCTCAATTCGGCGGCAACTGCTGCCAGCGCGGACGCGGGGTGAACTGCCGTCGATAGGCCGTCGGGGTCATGCCCGTTGATTGCAGAAAGCTCGTGGCCATGTATTCGGGCGTTGCGAAGCCGCAGCGCTTGGCGACGTCATAAATCGGCAGATCGGTCTGCAGCAACACTTTGGCCCGCTCCAATCGGATTCGCCTGATTTCCTCCAGCGGCGTATGCCCCAGCACGCTCACGAAGCGCCGCTCCAGCGTTCGCCGGTTGACCGCCACCTCGTCCAGCAGTTGTTTGACGGACAATCCTTCCACCGCATGCTGGCGAATATGCCGCAGCGCCGCCGCCACGTCCGCGTCCTCCACCGCCAATACGTCCGTCGATTGCCGCGTCACCACTTCGATTGGCGCCACCCGCGGGATGTGCCCGGGCGGACGCTTATGCCGAAGCAATTGATCCAGCAACGCCACCGAAATTCGTCCAATCTGTTCGGCGCCGATGCGGATGCTCGACAGCGGCGGATGCGCGATCTCGCACAGCAGCGCTTCATCGTCCACGCCCAGGATGGCCACGTCTTCCGGAACGTGCAGCCCCGCTTCCCGGGCGGCCTGGAGCAACTCAAATCCCCACGAATCGTTGGCCGAGAAGAGCGCCACTTGCCGGGGCAGCGACCGCAGCCAATCCCCCATCGCCGCCGCCCGACGCTCGTTTGGCCCGGCGAACGCGGCGGCGACCGAGTCACCCACCGACCCATAGCTCTGGAACGTGAACGGCCCGGATTCGTGCGCACGCCCCGATTCGGCGCGCTTCCGGAATACTTTCTCGATCTCACCTCGGAATCCCGTCTCGCGCTCGCGCGACCACAGCATCCACGGCGCGCCGAAATACGCGAAATGACGAAACCCACGCTCCAGAAAATGCCGCGCCGCCAACTCTCCCGTCGCCACGTCGTCCGGCAAAATACGCGGAAACTCCGACTTGGCGCGGCTTTCAAAAAGCTCAACCACCGGCTTGCCCGTGTCTCGGTAAACCTTCGCCAGCCGGTCCCCATAAATCTGGCAGATGATCCCGTCCGGGTTCCAGTCCTTGAACCATCGGGCCAGGAATTTGCTCGAGTGCCCGTAGATGCCCCGGTAAACCCGGAACAGCCACGGCAAATCCACCCGCTTTTGCCGCGGCATTCCCGCCGCGTACATGTTCCGCTCCCGCGTCGCCGCGATGATCCCGCGCAACACCCCCCGCGCATACGCGAACTCCGTCGGCAACACCAACGCCACGTGAACGAATTTGGCCCGGCTCGTTTCTCCCACTGCCCGCAGTCTATCCACTTCCCTCGTTTGTCGCAAATATGAAGGATTAATTCACTCAATTAGGATTTGACCCCCCGACATGATCCGGTCTCGGCCCCATCACCGGGTCTTGGAGCGGTCAATATAACCCCGCCAAACCCGCATTCCGCCTCGCCCCAGCCGCCCTTGTCGCAAAATCGGAGCTTTAATTCGCAATTCTCCAGAGACACCCGTTTTCCCCGAGGTACATTGTCCTCGTGTTAAGCGTTCGGAGACTTAACTTCTAAACTCATTTCGGAGGGAATATGCGAAGACGGGCTTCTCTTATCACGGGCTGTGCGGCTTTGGCGGCTGGGTTGTTTTGGATTCCTGGCATCGCGTCGGCGACGGTTTATATCGGCAACAATGCCTACGCCGGCGGGGGAGATCAGGACTGTGCCATTACCAGCGTCAGCATGACCAACGACGCCACCAATTTGTACGTCACCATGAATTTCGACAATACCGACAATGGTGGATCCACGCTGAACCCCTACCTCAATTATGAAATCGGGTTCCAGGACGCTGGCGTCGGCGTCGGTCAGACCTCGGTCACCAATCCCTAT
>JBEKIV010000291.1:0-4628 GCA_050011595.1 Tepidisphaeraceae bacterium | reverse complement strand
ATTCGATCTCTCAACGTCGCCCTGCGCCAGATGCTCGATCTTTACGTCTGCCTGCGGCCCATCCGCTATTTTCCGGGCGTCCCTTCCCCCGTCAAAAATCCCGAAAAAGTCGACATGGTCATCTATCGCGAAAACACCGAGGACATCTATGCCGGCATCGAGTACGCCCCCGGATCGCCCGAGGCCCAAAAGATTCTCGACTTCTTCGAAAAGGAATTCCCCAAGGAATTCAAAAAAGTCCGATTCGGCACGGCCGCCGCTTCCAGCGCGTGGCAAGCCATGCTGGAAAAAATCGGCGCGCCGGCCCGCCAGGTCCCCGTGATGGTCGGCGTGGGCATCAAGCCGGTCTCCTACCTTGGCACGGAACGCCTCGTGCACTCGGCCATCGGCCATGCGATCAAGCACAAGCGCAAATCCGTCACCCTCGTCCATAAAGGCAACATCATGAAGTTCACCGAGGGCGCCTTCCGCGATTGGGGCTACAAAGTGGCCAAGGACTTCTTCGGCGCCGTCGAAATCGACGGCGGACCGTGGTGCAAAATCCCCGAGGGAAAACCCGGCGCCGGCATCGTCATCAAGGATGCCATCGCCGACATCACCCTTCAGCAGACCCTCACCCGCGCCGAGGATTTCGACGTCATCGCCACCCTCAATCTCAACGGCGATTACCTCTCCGACGCTCTGGCGGCACAGGTGGGCGGCATCGGCATCGCCCCCGGCGGAAACATCAATTACGTCACCGGCCACGCCATCTTCGAAGCCACCCACGGCACCGCCCCCAAATACGCCAATCTGGACGTCGTCAATCCCGGCAGCGTCATCCTCTCCGGGGTCATGATGTTCGAATATCTTGGCTGGCAAGAGGCGGCCGATCTGATCGTCAAAGGTCTACAAGGGGCCATTGCCGCCAAGACCGTCACTTATGACTTCGCCCGTCAAATGGAAGGCGCCAAGAAGATCAAGTGCAGCGAGTTCGCCACGGCGATGATCGAGCACATGCGATAGAACACATACGATGAGTTGAAATCCCCCGCGCCGCCGCATTAGATTGTCCGCTCGCTCGCGATTCAGCAGCGGTGCGTACGGGAAGGACGCACTATGAGTTTTCAAAACCGAAAAGTCCTTCGAGCGCTCCTGCATCATGGTTTTTACGTGCTTCGGGAAGGTGGAAGCCATACAATTCTTCGTCGAGATTCGGATGGAGTTCAAATTGCCGTACCACGGCATCGTGAATTGCAGCGAGGCACAGTGAAGGGAATGGCTCTGGACGCGAAGGTCGAATGGGAACAGTTTCGCCAAGAGGTATCATGAATCTCTATCACGTATTGGTAACGCAGGAAGATCGCTGGCTGATCGGCCGGGTGTTGGAGAGGGAGGGGATCACGACCCAAGGCAGGTCTCTGGACGAACTTGTCTTCATGGTCCGCGATGCCATCCGTCTGATGTGGAACGAAAAGGCCGTGCAGTTGGAATTGGTTGTGCCGGGCGACACTCCGCGAACCTCCAGACGCCGGGCGGGGGGTAAGAGATCCCGGCTCGTCCCATAACCGACCGGCGCTTACTGATCGGCGCCGCGGACGTATTCAGCCCATTTAATCCGACACAAACCCCGCCTTGGGAATTTTCTCTTCGGAGCACGCGACAATTGCCCGATAAAACTTGACACCCCCCGATCTGCGGCCTAGGTTTTAGCAGTGGAAGTGCCTTATTTTCGGAGGCTTCAGAGCGTCGGGCACGCCGGGGTGAGCGGGTCTGACCTGCGGAAGATTTACACCGGCTATGTCGCGCACACCGAATGAAGCCGCTGGTTCCTCCGACAAGGGCGTCCTGTCGTCTTCCAATCTTGACACCGAAGTCGGCAAGCTGGCCGTCGAGATGGGCTTGGTGACTCGCTCCGAGGTGGAGTTTTGCCGCGAACACCAGAAGCAGGCCTCCGACCCCAACGCACGCAGTCTCAGCGATCTCCTGGTCGAACATAATTTCCTGACCGTCAATCAGGCCAAGCGGGTTCGGCAGGTGATTATCGACGGCAAGTCCAGCCGAATCCCCGGTTATGAATTGATCAAAGAAGTCGGTAAGGGCGCGATGGCCAGGGTTTATAGCGCCAGGCAGATTTCCCTGGATCGCATTGTCGCCGTCAAGATTCTGCCCAAGAAGATGAGTGACAACCGGGATTTCGTGGAGCGCTTTTACAAGGAGGGCAAGGCGGCGGCGAAGCTCAGTCATAACAACATCGTGCAGGCCATCGACGTCGGCGAATCCCCCGATGGGTTCCATTATTTCGTCATGGAATTCGTCGAGGGCAAAACCCTGTACGACATGATGGCCTCCCCTCCCCAGGGCGAAGGCAAGAGCTTTTCCGAAGCCGAGGCGCTGGACATTGGAATCCAAATGGCCGACGCCCTGGCCCATGCCCATCGCCGCGGTTTGATTCACCGGGACGTCAAGCCCAAGAACATCATCCTCACCCCGCTCGGCGTCGCCAAGCTGACCGATCTGGGTTTGGCCAGGCAGATCGACGACAAGCGTGCCGCCGGATTGGAGGCGGGCAAGGCCTACGGCACCCCGTATTACATCAGCCCCGAACAAATCCGCGGCGACATGGACATCGACTTCCGAGCCGACATCTATTCCCTGGGCGCGACCTTGTACCACCTCGTCACCGGCCGCCCCCCGTTCGAGGGCGAAACACCCGCCGCCGTCATGCATCAGCATCTCAAGCAGCCGCTCGTCCCCGCCGATCACGTCAACACCGCGCTTTCCGCCGGGGTCGGCGAGATCATCGACGTCGCCATGGCCAAACGCCGCGAGGACCGCTACCAATCCACCGAACAGATGCTGGAAGACTTGCGCCTGGTGCAGAAGAACGAAGCCCCCAAATTCGCCCGCCGCGCCGTGGACCTGGAATCCCTCGCCCGCATCGAGGAGACCGGGAAAACCGTCGATCTCATCCCCAGTCCCATCCCCTCCCGAGACAATCCCTGGAAAACGCCCCAGGCCATGATTCTCGCCTGGGTCGCCGGCGCCGCCATATTCCTCGATATTGTCCTTGTCATTTTGCTCGTCTTGATGCACAAATAGCGTCTCATGGACACCCGGCTCGGTTTCATCGGTTTGGGGATCATGGGCGCTCCCATGGCCTGGCGGCTCATGGATGCCAGATATCCCCTGGCCGTCCATTCCCGCACGAAATCCAAGGCTTCACGCCTGATTGCCCGCGGCGCCCGATTTCTCGATACCCCCGCCGCCGTTGCCGCTGAAAGCAACGTCGTCTTTGTCTGCGTGACCGACACCCGCGACGTGGAGGCCGTGGTTCGCGGCGACGACGGCATCGCCGCCAGCGCACGACGCGGTTTGATCGTCGTCGATCATTCCACCATTTCACCCGCCGCCACCCGTCAGCTCGCCGACGAATTGGCCAAGCAGGGCGCCCATTTCCTCGACGCGCCCGTCAGCGGCGGGGACGTCGGGGCACGCAACGGCACCCTCTCCATCATGGCGGGCGGCGATCCCGCCGCCTTCGAACGCGTCGAACCCATCCTCCGAATCCTCGGCAGCACCATCACCTATTGCGGACCCAGCGGAACCGGCCAGCTTACCAAGCTCGTCAACCAAATCCTCGTCAGCGTCACCAACCTGGCCGTCTGCGAAGCGCTGACCTTTGCCAAACAGAACGGTTTGAACCTCGAAAAGACCATCGCCGCCCTCAGCGCCGGTGCCGCCGGGTCATGGCAGTTGGCCAACCTCGGCCCGCGCATGGTCGCCGGCGATTTCCGTCCCGGATTTACCATCAGTCTTCAACAGAAGGATTTGCGATTGATCTTGCAGTCCGCCTGCGAGTCGAACATATCACTTCCGGCCGCCAGCCTCGCCCACCAGCTTTTCACCGCCGCCCAGACCGCCGGACACGGGAAAGATGGAACCCAGGCGCTGTTTACCGTTGTGGAAAAACTCGCCAGTTTGCACTGATGCCAACCGCCCGCTCACGCCGCCGCCAGCACCACCAGCTTTTGGCTCGGCATGTCCACCTCCGCCATCCGCTCCTTGCAGAAGTTCAGCACCGATAGCTCGACATCCGTCAAAAATCGAGTGAAGAACTGGCGAAGTTGGTCGTTCATCTGCATCGCCAGGATCTGATTCATCCCCGAGCGGACCGCGTTGAACTGTTGCCGCAGGCCGGCGTCGGGGCCGTCGATTCCCATCGGGTCGTTGCTGTACACGCACGAGGCCCGGATGGCCGCGATCCTTAAGCCCACCGCCGCCGCCGCGCTTTCCATGTCGTAACGGCTCCGCACCAGCATCCAATTCGTTCGCATCGACGCGCGCGGCATGTATTCGCTGGTCACGATCCGGCCGCCGGGAGCCAGATGGTTCGACAGGTTTTTCATCGCCACCGCGAACCGGTCCGGCTCGGGAATATGGAACAGCACGTTCATGACGTTGATCAGGTCGAACTTTTCCCCCAGGTCCAGCGAAGGATCGGTCAGGTCCGCCGTTCGGAACCCGATGCCCGGGACGTCGCCATACCGGCGTCTCAGCAACTCGATCGACGCGGCCGTGAAGTCGATCCCCATCAGAACCGCCGGCGAAAATCGCCGCGAGAAAAAACGAATCCACCTGCCCGATCC
>JBEKIV010000290.1:0-6070 GCA_050011595.1 Tepidisphaeraceae bacterium | reverse complement strand
GCGCGTCCTGATCTGCCAGCGGGAAACCGACAGCACGTTGGGGGATTTTTGGGAATTTCCCGGCGGCAAATGCGAGTTGGGAGAGAGCCCCGAAGCCTGTCTGGCGCGGGAACTGATGGAAGAGGTGGCCATCAAGGTCCGAGTGGTTCGGAAGTTGACGCCGATCGAGCACGACTATCCCCATGCCTGGGTGAGGTTGCACCCATTTCTGTGCGAACACTTGGAGGGCGAGGCGATGGCCATCGGATGCCAGCGGACCAAATGGGTGGAGGCGTCGGAATTGTCGGGATACCAGTTTCCACCGGCCAATCAGACGCTGCTGGAGGAGATCGTGCGGGAGATGAGTGGCGCGTGAGGGGCACGGGAAGTAGGATCAATGCAACGCTCAACACTCAACACTCAACGTTAAAGTGACCTCTGACCTTCAAAGTTGAGCGTTGAGTGTTGAGTGTTGAGCGTTGCATTCAATTCGGAATTAATCTCAATTGCCCTTGCCAACGCCATATCCGATTCCCTCGGCGTCACTCCCCGATCACCTTCACCAGCACGCGCTTGGCCCGTCTCCCATCGAACTCCCCGTAAAAAATCTGCTCCCACGGCCCGAAATCCAGCTTTCCCTTGGTGATGGCCACCACCACTTCCCGCCCCATGATTTGCCGTTTCAAATGGGCATCGGCATTGTCCTCGCCCGTCCGGTTGTGCTGGTACGTTTTTGGCGAAGCGTCAAACGGCGCCAGTTTTTCCAGCCATTTCTTGTAATCTTCGTGCAAGCCGGATTCGTCGTCGTTGATGAACACGCTGGCCGTGATGTGCATCGCGTTGACCAGCACTAGTCCTTCCCTGACGCCGGATTCCGTCACGATCCGCTGCACCTGCTCGGTGATCCGCTGGAACCCCATCCGCGCCGGCAAATTGAACGTCAGATATTCCGTATGCGATTTCATGCCTGCCTCCCGGCCTTGCGAAAGGTTTCCAATATGGCGCTTCCGGCCAACACGATGGCCGCGCAAATCCAAACACAAGTCCACGCCCCGGCGGCATGGCCGGTCCCGGCCAGTTGCGCCAGGTTCCACCAATACCACAGATGCACGCCGGTCACCGCCCCCAGCGGCGCAACCAGCAGGGGCAACGTCAGGTTGAACCGCTTCTTTCCCTTCTCCTGACTGGCCCACACCGCGGACACCGTCATCCCCGAAACAACGATCGTCGCTCCCAGCGCCGGAAACAGCGCGCATTCCCACGGCGGTCCCCACCGATCCGCGTTCCAATGCATGTCGAAGTGCACGGGCGCCCGCGCCGGCCACGGCCGTCGAGCCGCCATCAGCGCAATCATCGCCGCGACCGCGACGATTCCCGGCAAATGCACCCACCACGAATTTCGCACTCCGCCAATCACTTCCACCCGCCGATCATCGGATCGCCGGCTACACGGGGAAACCGCCCCACCCTACCCTTCCCCGCCCTTCCTGTCATATCATCCCGGTGTCATGCCGGAAGCGTCATCGCCCCTCATTTTGGAAATCACCACTCCGCAGGGCCAGACCGCGCAGCGCGAGTTGACCGGATCGCCGGCCGTGATCGGCCGGCTTCCGGATTGCGATATTCAGCTTGACAGCCAGCGCGTCTCCCGGCGGCATGCGGAACTGGTTCTGAATGACCTGGGGCGTTGGATTGTTCGCGATCTCGACAGCCGAAATCATACTCGCGTCAACGGTGAAATCGTTCCCCAGCGCCTGCTGGAGCAAGACGATCTCATTGAGATCGGCCAATTCCAGCTTCGGGTCCTGCGATTGGCACAGGAGCCGGGGGCGAATGATGCACGGACGACGACTTGGTCGGCCGAGGAGCCGGAATCGACGGATATCCGGACGCTTTCGTCTTCGCCGGCGCAGCGGCTGAACGCCTGGCACCTGACAAACGTGAACGCACTGAGCCGGCGATTGCTGGAGATTCCAGACGGCGGCCAGCGGTTGGTGGAGCTTTGCAGCGCGCTGGTGGCGCAGGGGATGAGTTGCAATTGTGCGGTGGCGTTGCGGATCGCCAGGGTGGAGGATGCCCAGCCGCAGCTTTTGTGTTCATATCAACTTCGCCAGGGCGGCACGGCGCCGCCGGGGATTTCCCGCGCGGTGGTCCAGGCCGCCGTCGAGGCCCAGCAGCCCGTCCTGGCCGGCGGGGCGATCGCCAGCGGATTGACCGTGAGTTTCTCCGAAGCCGAACGCGGCGTCACCGCCATCATCGCCTGTCCCCTGCGGATCGAATCGGCCGTGGCCGACATTCTCTACGCCACGTTTCCGCGCGATTTCGGAACTTTGGATTGGTTGGCGCTGGTGACTCTGGCCTGCGAGCAATACAAGAAGGCCGAGCTTCAGATCGAGGCCCGCAAAACCACCAAGGACAACGCCGCCATCCAACATGAGCTGCAAAAAGCGCGGAAGATTCAGATGTCCCTGGTTCCGCGGAATCCCACGGCGACGGGTTTGGAAGTCGCCATCGGCTTCGAGCCGTGCCTGTGGATCGGCGGCGATTACGCCAACGTCCTGGCCGCTCCCGATGGCCGGGTCGGCCTGATCGTCGCCGACGTTTCCGGCAAGGGTTTGCCCGCCGCCATGGTCGCCACCGGCGTTCACAGCGTGGTGGACGGCTCAGTCAGCCAGGGCAAATCGCTGTCCGAATTGGCACAGGGGCTTAACCGCTTCCTCATCAATTCTATGGATCGACAAAGCCATCTGACCGTTCTGGCGGTATTGTTCGATCCCCGCACCGGCCACGCGGAATATCTCAACGCCGGCCATCCGCCGATCCTGGTGGCCCGCCCCGACGGCGAGGTTCGCGAACTGAATTGGGGACAAAATCCACCGCTCGGCGTGCTGCCGACCAGTCCGCTCATTGATGCCGCCGACCTTCAGCCGGGTGAACTGTTGTTTCTCTACACCGACGGTCTCAGCGAGATGTACGATGCCGCCGGGAAAATGCTCGGCGTCCAGGGCGTGAAATCGCAACTTGGCCAACTCTATTCGGCCAACTCGGGCCTTTCCTTGGCCCAACTGCGCGATCGGTTTTCGCAGAAGCTGGACGAGATTCGCGGCCGGTCACCGGCGACGGACGACCGCACGTTCCTGCTCGCCCGCCGACTGTAGATTTTAGCGGCCGCGTTTACGCGGCGTTTCTTCTCCCTCGCGCAGATCCCCGAATGCCCACGGCGCGGAAGGCGAAGCGTCCGCGGTCGCCGTGGGGGTGATTGACTGAAGTACGTTACGATCCCCCAAGAATGTGGTGATGGTTTCGCGCTGAATCAGTTTCGCAATCGTCAAGCAGGGTGGCGTCGATTCCCGCGGGGATTGGAGGGAATTTCAGTTGGTTCGTCGTGGTTGCGGCGGCGGTGGCGGCGGCGAAACTCGCGGGCGCGAACGTGACAACCGCGGCAGGGGCCGCCGGGGTGTGTTTTGGGGCGTGATGTTTCGATTTCCCCGACCCGGTTGTCGTCGTTTTCGTGCCGGTCGTGCCGGTTGTGCCGGAGCTGGAACCTCCCCCGGTTGTGGCTCCGCTCGATCCGGAGCCGCTGCCGCCGGCGGGCGTGGAGTTGTTCGTACCGTCCAGAGCGTTCGTCGGTGGGAATTGCGTGCCCGGGGCGGCGACGAGCGGCGATAAAATGCTCGGTGTCACGCTTCCACCGTCGGTTTCGGCGAATCCGGTGATCGAATTTCCCGCTTGCGTCAGCACTAGGGTTTGCTCGACGTCGAGCGCGATCGACCCGGCGGCTGCCGCGGAGCCCAGGGAGAATGTATTACCCACCAGCGTCAAGTACGTGGGCGCCGTTCCCAAGTCTGCCACCTCCAATGCCACCGGCGCGCTCGACACCGTGTTGCCTTCGACGATCAGGTAAAACGGCAATCCCGAATCGTCGGTATCTCTCACAAGGATCGCGGCGAAGCCCGGGCTGAGCTCGCTGATGTCGTTAAAGCGAAAGACCGTGCCCACGTTGCCGATTTCATCTGACATGCCGCTGTTTCCAAGCCAGATGCCGCTCTCCGTGTTGGTGATGGTGTTGTTTTGAAAGAGATTGAAATATGCGGGCATGACATTGCCGTCGTTGCCCAAGCCGACGTCGTTGATGCCGTATCGGGTGTCACTGATGGTATTGGAATCGACGGCGCAATTGATGGCCGTGCCCCAGAACTCCACGCCGGCGGAAGCGGTGATGGTCACGCCCTTACCTTGCAGCGAGTTGTCGTAGATCGCGACGTTGTCGACGACCAGGCCCACGCGAACGACGCTGGTGGAATCGGGAGTCGCGGCCCAGTCGCCGGCCAACGTAATCACCCCGGTGGCGCTGTCATAGCTGCTGACGGGGACATATTCGCCGACGCCGTCGCCGGCGACGACGATCGCGTTGTAGGCCGGTCCCAGAGTCCCAAGCCCGGTGTAGGTCACCGTATTTGCCGTCGCGCCGAGGTAGGCGCCTCCGGACAGCAGGGGGCCCGACTCCCACAGCAATTGCTCGCCGGCATTTTGGTTCCCGTAGGCGGGCCTGACTCCCAATGCGAGGGTGGTGTTGTTCCCGATGTACGTATCGCTCTGGCTTCCCCACAAGTCGTTGCCGACAAAGAATCGGCCCTGTCCCCAGCCCGCGCCGGAATTGGGATTGGAATCGTCCAGGTCCTGCACCACGCAATTGGTAATGCTGATGTCGTTCCCGCCCCAGGAATAAAGCATCTGCTCGGCGTCGTTGACGGCGTAAAAATTGCAGTGATCGAAGAAGAGTTGCGATGCGGTCCCTAGAAAGCTGCTGTTTCCAATGAAATTGCAGTTATCAAAGAAAACAAGCTGATCGTCGTGGATGTCGACATCCTGCGTCAGGTTGTTATCGAACGTCACGCCGGAGAAATGAATATTCGACAAACCCCGGCCATACACCACATCCTGCACCGCCACGTTGTTTGTATTGAGGGTGAGATTCTCGATCTGACTATCCGAGTTGAGTCCGAGCATGGCGAGGGGAGCCGTGGCGCCCGTGGCGGGGCTTTCTTCCAGAAGGTTGGTTTGACCGGCTCCGTCGCCGGTTAGCAGCACGTAGGACCGCGTGGTAATCTGGCTGATGAGGTAATTGCCGGCCGGGGCATAGACCGTCGCGCCGGGGTACTGGGCAGCCGCGCTGATCGCGGCCTGAAAGGCCGCGGTGCAGTCGGTCGTGCCGTTCCCGATCGCCCCGTAATTGAGCACGTTAAACACCGGGCCGTTGGCCGCCGCCGCCGCCACAACGGCCAGCGTCGTCGGACTGCTCCATCCATATTCTCCCCCATGGCCGTTGTGGACCCACACCTGATAGTTGCCCGGCGCCAGACCCGCCGGGACAACAAAGCTGACCTGATACGGATTGGCGCTGCTCACCGTGGCCCATTGTCCGCTGCTGCTGCCGGCCTGCGTGACGTACACCCATGACTCTCCATCCGTAGGGGAGAAAGTCAGATTCTGACCATACACCGAAACGGTTTGGCCGCTGCTCGCCTGGTCGGGGCCGATCCACCACGCATCCGCTTTATTGATTGCCACGGCCGAGCTGTAACCATCCGCATTCTGCGCCCAGAGCAGGTACATCGAATTCGGAGTGTTTCCGGAGTTGAGACTGACCGAGGCGATCCCCGGGCCAAGCTGCGCGATGGGGTCGTTCACCAGAGTTCCGTTGGAAGCGGTCGTCTGCCCATAAGTGAAGAATTGCGTGTCCGAACCGTTGTCGGCCGCCGGAAGCGCGCTGGGGTTGGTGAGGCTGATCGCAAGGGTATCGTTGGGGTTGCCCGATTGGGTCCATTGGGCGATAGCCGGCGATCCGGCCGCCGGCGATCCGGTGATCCCCTGCGGTGAAAACACGTCAAAGCTCGCCGGCAATGCCGGATTGCTCGTCGGAGCGACGATGGTGGGCAACATCGGCAATGCGGCCGTCAATAATCGACGTGTTTCCAAATGTTCCAGACGAAATTCGCCGCGAATCCCGCCGGGATGGAACAAATATTTGTTGTCGATCATTAGGACGTCTCCAGTACCGCAAGGACGCCTCCGCAATCTGTTATCGAAC
>JBEKIV010000289.1:0-4660 GCA_050011595.1 Tepidisphaeraceae bacterium | reverse complement strand
CGATCGGGCTGGGAAGCAGGCTGCTCGGCCCACAATACAGTGCTTACGCCGATCAACGAAACCACAACGACAAAAGTCCGTAGCCTCATGAATCACTCCGCTCGAAGCGAACAAGTCAATTTTAGCTTAGACGCAGAAAGTGCGAGATAGTTCCGCCATTATTGCCGATTTGTTGATCGCGCAAGATCAAATCCGTGATCGCGTTCCCAAACCCTAATCCCGCCAAGAACCGACTCAATCTCCCCGGCAAAGAATTCCATGGAACTTCTGTTAGCCAGGTGCAAATCACGACGCCTTGCGGAGCATTCCTCGCCAATGTCCGGGATCGCGATTCACTTCATCGAACAAGCGGCGAGCCCATGGCGCCGGTGTCCGCTGGCCTTGCTCCCACGCCCGGACGAGCATGGCCGATACACCCACCAAATGTGCGAAGATCGCTTGGCTCACGCCGATCTTGTTGCGGGTGGCGCGCACTCCGGCAGCATCGTATGCCTTCGGTTGGTCGGGCAAATCGACAGTGCGCACGGTGAATCGGGACTGGATCGGGATGCCGGTCCGCTCGACCTCGATTGCCTCGGCGAGTGATGCAACAATTTCGCGGCCCTTGGAGGTCATCCGTGCACGTCGAGTGCCGCTGCGGGTCATTCGGCTCTCACCTTTGGCTTTCATGGGTTGCGTCCTTTCCGCAGCGCGTCGGCGAGATCGGCCAGCGCCGATCTGATGGCCCGGCGATCGGCTGCGCTGAGGTTCTCGGCGTCCTTCTTGAGAAACATCGTTACGAGATAAATACGTCCGAACTCCGGAAATTGTGCGAATCCGACCCGCATGGATCCACTCTTCCCCTTGCCGCGTGAAGGCGGCGCGAACCGAATTTTTCGCAATCCGCCGGTTCCTTTGACCACAGCCGCGCCGGTGGGATCGCGCATGATCGCGGCCTCCAGGGCTTGTAAATCTTCATCCGGGAGCTTCTCTGCTTGCCAGAGACGCCGGAAGCCCGCGAGCTGAATCAGAGTCCAACGCAATTACGTTACTATAATACTGCGTGTTATAAAAGGCAAATCCGTGTGCGGGGCTACTTCTTTGCGCCGGCGGCGAAGGCGGGCTTGCGATGCTCGGGCACTCGGAAGGTGGTCTGGCAATGCTGGCACTTGACTTGTTTGCCGCGCACCTCTTCCGGAACGGATAAAATTTTCCTGCAGCGCAGGTTAGGGCAGATGATCTGTACGGCCATGAGGGGTTCTCCGTCCTGAATATCGGCCGGATATGAATCCTACTTGAATGGATGCATGGACCCTGCCCGTCTCCCACCGCAGTTGGGATTAATGCAACGCTCAACACTCAACACTCAACGCTCAACATTGAAGTGAAAAGACGGCGAAATCCAGGATTTTTCAGCATTTCCTTGAAAGTTGAGCGTTGAGTGTTGAGTGTTGAGCGTTGCATTTGCCGATCCTCCGCTCCCCCCATTATCGGAATGCCCTTTGCAACCCCCGCGACAGGTCTTCCACCTTCATCGGAGGATGCAGTTTGCAGGGAGTGTACAGCGGATCCCCGATAAAACTGATCATCCAACTGGTGAACGGGGTCGTCTTCCAATACACCTGGGCCATCGTCAGCTTGCCCGTCAAAAGAAGCGGAAAGAATTCATCGGGTTTGGGGAAGGCATCAAGGCCCGGCTCGGCAACGGGTCCAAGCGTGGCGACCACGCCATCCTTCAACAGTCCCCGCACCCAGCGGGAGGAAGGAGTATGAAGCGTAACCATTTCAAAACTGGCCACGTGATACCCGACCGCGCCCGGGTTGAAATCGCATCCCGGAATATAGTTGGCGACGCTGTACCAGCCGCAATAGAACGCCACGTGCTTCACGGAATGCGCGGGAAAGACCAGGTCCTCATCGCCTAGCTTGATCTTCAAATCGGTGGTGGTGCGGAGCAGGTAGGCGAGGTGGCGAAGCGTCTCGTCGAATTCTCCGAAGTTATTCAGATTTCCCTTGGCGTCAATGGGAGGCAATCCGCGGGCGTCGATTGCGATGATTCCCTGGATTCCGGTCTTTTCGACGTCCACGCTGGTTTGCATCATGCGCCGGACCGTTGCCGGGTCCGGGCCGTCCAGCCGCATGACCATGAGGGTGGATGTCGATCGCCCGGAAAAGCTCAGATTCAACGGATTTATAAGCCATCCACGCCGGGGATAATAGTCCCACCAAAGCAGCGCCAACTCGTTGTCGGTGGCGGCCACGGTGGCATCCGTGGCGAAATACTCGATCTGGAGGTCGAGCACGCGCAGTAATCCGGCCAGGCCGAAAGTGGCCAGCGTCTCATGGCGGAGTTGCGAGCGGGCCTGGCTGTCCCAGCGGGCGGCGTGCAGGCGCCGCACCCGCTCGCGGGCGGATAGAACCTTTTCGTGGAGCTGGGCCAATTGATTGCGCTCCTCGACCGACTTGGTCGGATCATTGCGCTGGGCCGGCCCGATGGAGTCGTCGAGCTCGGCAGCCCCGCCGATGGTTGCAAACAATGACCGCAACTGGGCGCGCTGCTCGGCATCGGCGGTCGGAAAGTTCGCGATGATCGAGGGCATGGCCGCGTCCGCGCGGGCCAGCAGGGCTTGAATCGAATCGCCCACGCCGGGCTTGAACGATGCGTCCAACCTGCGGGTTTGGGTTTCCAACTGGGCGACCGCTTGTTGAAGTTCCTTGAGGGTCGCGGCCCGCAAGTCTTGCAGTTCGGCCAGCTCCCGGTCGTCGGCGGGGGTGTTGCGCCTGGCGGCGATCCGAAACGGCACGCCGTAGAACGTCAGAAGGCATTTCACCTTGTTCTGCAACTGATGTTCGTTGAGGAACCGGCGCACCGGGGCGACGACCCCGGTTTCGTAGGTTTGGAAGGACATTTCCTCATCCGGGGGCAGATCGAGCGCAACGGTCTGGCCGGGCGGGACGCCGCGAAGTTGGCAATACTGGGCCGCCAGATTCTGGCTGTCGGGGGAATTCTTGTTGGTGATGAGCAGGATTTCATCCGGCTCCAGCGCCGCGGAGGGGTTCTCCTCCGCCAGCGCCGTGCGAAGCGCGAATGCGGCCAGGCATAACATGGCCGCGAGCAGCGCGAACCGAGGAAAACGGCGATGGAATTGCACGAGCGGATTCTAGGTCGTCAGCGGGGGCACAGGGATTGAATCCGCGGCGATAACCGGGGATTGTGGGGTCAGGGTTCCGCTGGAAGCGGCCTGGGCGGCGGCGGCCTGCTGCTGCACCGCCTCGATCATGCCGATCAGCGCTTTCACTTCCTGAACCGATTCGGGGCTTCCCCACATCAGCACGCGGTCCACGTGCCAGTTGCAGCGGTCGAACGTGCAGCCTTCAAGGTAATACACCGTTTCTCGCAGAACCAGCGTGCAAGCGGCGAAGGTGCAACGGATAAATGCCTGTCCGCTGATGTAAACGGTTTGGTTTTGAAAGGTTACGCCTTCGTGCTTGGTTAATAACATGCGAATCCTTGAAAAGGGTCACAATCTCCCGCCGCCGCGGGAATGCCTAGAATGCACATTGTCTAGAATGCACATTGTCTGGGATGCACATTCTCCACGAGACGGGCGGGAATGCAACGGGGAGACGGGGCTTGCCCCAGTGGCATGAGTCCCTAGAATCTCCCCCCGGCGGTCGTATGAGACGGGAGATTGGACCGGCGGCGATGTTTGACAATTATCAGGTTGACGGGCTGTTCGACGAGGTTTTCGCCGCCGACGGTCAGCCGCGTTCCCATTACAAATCCCTGGTCAGCCGCCTCACCGGGCTGGGACAGTCGGCGTTTGAAAAACGCCGGCGAATGACCGACGTCCTGTTCCGCAATCAGGGGATCACCTTCACCGTCTACAGCGATACGCGCGGGGTGGAGAAAATCTTTCCCTTTGATCTGATTCCCCGCATTGTCCCGGCCCAGGAGTGGGATGTCATCGAGCGGGGACTGGCTCAGCGCATCACCGCCCTGAACCTCTTCTGCCAGGACGTCTATCACGGACAGCGCATTATCAGGGAGGGCGTGATTCCGCCGGAGCTGATCTACGGCGCCAAGATGTTTCGGCGTGAGATGTTCGGCGTGAGAGTTCCGCGCGACATTTACATTCACGTCTGCGGGACCGATCTGATCCGCGACCAGGACGGCAAGTATTACGTTCTGGAGGACAACGGCCGCACGCCGAGCGGCGTGAGCTACGTTTTGGAAAACCGGGCGGTGATGAAGCGAGTTTTCCCGTCGCTGTTCAGCGCCTACCGGGTCCGGGCGGTGGAGGATTATCCGTACAACCTGCTGCAAGTGCTGAAGTATATCGCGCCCCATTATGCGGACGACGCCGGCATCGCCATCCTGACGCCGGGCATCTACAACTCCGCTTATTTCGAGCACAGTTTTCTGGCGCGGCAGATGGGGATCGAACTGGTCGAGGGGCGCGATCTGGTCGTGGACAAGGGATTTTTGTACATGAGGACGACGGCGGGGTTGCGGCGGATCGACGTTTTGTATCGGCGAGTGGACGACGATTTCCTCGATCCGCTCTGTTTCCGGCCCGACAGCGTGCTGGGCGTGCCGGGGCTGATGAACGCGTATCGCGTCGGCAACCTGGCGCTGGTCAACGCGGTCGGCACCGGCGTGGCCGATGACAAGGCCATT
>JBEKIV010000288.1:0-4684 GCA_050011595.1 Tepidisphaeraceae bacterium | reverse complement strand
TCGCCAGGGTCCCGATCCCCAACTTGGTGAGCGAGGTGGTGCCGGCAATGCTGCCAGAGCCGCTGATGGTGTAGTTGCCGGAACTATTGTTGACGGTCACCGAGCCGGGGCTGACGGTGGTGCTGAGCGTGACGGCATAGTTGCCGTTGTTGGTATCGTTGAAAGTGACCAGTGCGCCGTCGGTGTACATCGTGGCGGCGGAACTGTTGTTCCAGTTGTTGCTGTGGCTGATATCCCAGGTCTGGCCATCGTCCGGGCTGGAACCGCCGGTGTTGTTCCAGGTGAGGTTGGGCGGACCGGAGGCGACGACGACCAAGTCGATGTATCCGGTATCGACGGTCGTGCTCAGTGAATAGGACTCGCCGCCAGGCACTGAGGCGAAGGTGAAGTGCGACAGCGGGATGGCGTCGACGACCGAGCCGGAGCTGGTATCGCCGATGAGGCGGTAATCGTCACCGATGGTGGAAGTGCCGCCGAAGGACATGACGGTTCCCGAGCCGATGGTGGTCCCCACTGTGCCGAGGATGAGCAAACTGCCGTTGGTGATGGGGCTAGTTCCGGTGCCGAGCTCGAAACTGAGCGTGGAACCGGAGACGGTGGTAAGTCCGCCCACGGAAAGCGTTCCGACGGTGCCGATGCCGCCCGGAGCAATGGTCGAGGTTGCGTCAGCCGAGACACTGCCGCTGATGGCGCCGCTGGTTTTGCTGGCGAGGATGCTGCCGGTGAGGGTGACGTTACCCGTGCCGGTGGCTGAGCCGCTGGGGTTGGCGGCAACCAGGGTTCCGCCGCTGGTGACGGTGGTACCGCCTGAGTAGTTGCTGCCGATGCCGTTCATAACGAGCGTCCCGGGACCGGTGACGGAGAGGGCCGAAGTTCCCGAGGCGGCGGTTCCTACGTGGACGACGCCGGCGCTATAATCACCAAAGCCGGCGTCGGCGGTGAAGGTGACGCCGGAAGCGAGAGTAAACATGTAGCTGGGCGCGAAGATTTCCGATGAGCTATTGGTAACCGTACTCGAGATCAACGAGCCGCTGGTGAACGTGGCGGCTCCGAACGACGCGTTGGCCGCGTTGATGTCCAGCACTCCGCCGTCGATGGTCAGCGGATTGTTACCATTGAGGGGATTCGTAAGATCGACGCCGATGAGTCTGAGGGTTCCCTGCTGGACGGCGATGGGGCCGGTAAACTGTTCAGGCAGATTATTGCCGGGGTTTTGCAACTTGAGGACTCCCGCTCCGGTCTTGGTGATTCCACCGCCCGAGCTGTCGCTGGTGATCATCCCCTCGAGTATCAAGTCGCTGGAGTTAAAGCTTTGTGAGGGGATGGATTGTCCGCCCTGGTCAATGTTGAAGATGTGGCTAACGGTACCGAGATCAAGGCCGTACGCACCCGTACCGCCATATTTTTGAACGGGAGTAAGTGGACCATTTATAAGGGTAAATCCGTTGTTCGCAGAGGAGCCAGTTAAATCCAACTGGAACTTGAAGTCAGGGACGGTTGCCGTAATGCCGCTGGCGTTCCAGGTGAAACCGGTGCCGTCGATATTCACGCCGCAACCGCCTGATTGGCTCACTTGGACGAGTGTGTTATTGCCGTTAAGAAGGGTCAACGAATTGATGGTCGGAAACGTAGTGGCGGAAAGCCTCAACAGCGCAGTGCCGTCTGTGGCGCCGTTGACGGTGACGTTCGTGGTGCTGGGCAATCCGCCAGTGGTTGTCACGCGAAGAGTGCCATCGTTGACCGTCGTGCTGCCGTTGTAGGTGTTGGTATCGGTGGTTCGAAGTTCCCATTCGCCGGTGCCATTTTTCACCAGGTTCAACGTCGTCGCCGAGCCGTTGGAAATATCACCGATGACGGAGCTATTGCCGGAGGTGAGAGTTGCGGAGTTGGCTCCGTCCAGATAGAGGTTCGTGGTTCCGGAGGCTCCGCCGGAGACATAGCCCGAAATTTGCAGTCCCGCGGTCGAGGTGGTGGAAAGGTCGACAAACGCGTAGGAATTGCCTTCGAGCACGATCGGCGCGTTGATGATCTCGTCGCTACCGTTATCGACGGTAGAGTTCACGGTGATGGATTGCGACGCGCTTTCCGCGCCGGTGCCGCCGGTTAGAAGCAGCGAGCTTCCCGTATTGGCGGTAGCGCCGATGGCGAAGTTGTCAGCGGCGGCCGTGTCGAAAAAGATCTTCTGAAGATTATAACTCGACGCGCCGAGATTGACGACGTTGGATGAGGGCGAGTTGTTGAACACGGCCGTGTCGGTATTGGTGGTGATGCCGGTATTGTCGCCCGGGATGATACCACCGCTCCAATTGAGCGAGTCGGTCCAGAGTTCGCCTTCACCAGTGTCGCCTTCAGTCCAGGTGCCCGTAACCTGGGCCGAAGCTTGACGGCTAAACATCAATGAGGCGACGGCAGCCGCCAGAACCAAACCGGCCTTCGCTGGGCGCGCGGTCCGAGAAACGCCAAGCCTCCGAAGATGCAACTTCTTCATGGAACCCTCCAAAATGAGTGATCTTGCTTCGAGTAGTTTCCGACTTACGCTGGAGGAATCATACTTCAACGGCCGCTGTTTGCCTTGTCAAAAGATTTGCATAAAAAGTGAGTTTCGTTGCATTTTCGGCCTCGTTGTCGGAAATTTCGGCATAGTCGCGCCCACGCCGGGGCGTTCACCCGCGTTATGCCGAGGAGCGATTGGGATGGTCTTCCCAGGGTGCGGAGCGTGCTCAGCAGGCGGTGGGGCAATTTGAATGGTGAAACGATTTGGCATCCCAAGCTCCCAGGGCTTTGGGTTGCGAAAGGGACCCGCGCCAGCTCACGACGTCAGCCTGCAACAAATAAAACGGGAACGCCATCGCGTTCCCGTGAGTTTCATGGATTGTCCGGCCCAAGATTCAGAGCCGGTTGAACCGCCACGAGCTTTGTCAAAGCGGAGCCGCGCTCCCCTGGAGCTTACATACCCGGCGCGCCCTTGATCCATGGCATCTGCCATGGCGGATTGTCACCTGCCCTGTAATAGCCGACTATCCAACTCTTGGTTGGAAGGTTTTGCGCCGAGGAGCCCGTGCCTTGGACGTACGTCCAGGGGATCGTTGTGGTGTTGATGCTCGCGCCGCTGCCCGGCAGCACGAAGTCGTTGGGCGAAACCAAGCTGATGTGCCCATCAGCGAACAGGGCGTTGGCCAGAGTCCCTTTGGAATGGGGAATCCACATGCACGGCGGATATAAAGACCAACCGGTTGGAGGCGCGTCGTGGTTGCCGAGAAGGTAGTTGGGTTCGTGGAAGATCGAAAGGTCTGACTGACTCAGTCCGGCTGGTTGCCCCTCAGCGTACGCTTTAACCATGTCGATCATGACAAGGACGTTACCAGGAATCGCGGACAATTTTTCAAAAGGCGTGTAGTTTGGATCGCCGAGGGCGAGAGTGCCGCTTTGGTAGTTGTAGCAGCCGAAATTCTGATTGTAGGTGTAATCGCCCCAATAGGGTTTGCTGCTGGTATTGCTTGGCGAATTGTTCAAGTAATCAAGGGTGTGATCGGCCGAGGGGCAGGTGAGAATCTTAAGGATGGTTTGTAAGGCAAGACTGCGTTGGGTGTCGCTGGTTAAGTTGGTGTGGCCCAACTCATTGCCAAGGAACACTGGGGACCACCAGTAGGGTTCGTAGCTGCCGGTGCCGGATTGGAAGTAGGGGGTGCCGGCAATGGTTCCCGTTGTGACTCGGGCGGGCACGGCATATTGCTGATAATCGTCGGCGTATTGCACCCAGAGAGCATAAAACTGCCGCTCATTGGATTGACATGCGACCGTATTGGCCTGATCGCGCGCCTTCTGCAATGCGGGCAAAAGGATGCCAATGAGCAATGCAATGATGCCGATTACGACCAGCAACTCCACCAGGGTAAATCCTTTGAGCCTCTTCATAAGCGACCTCCGACGAGATGCACTAGAATATATTACGCAGCCGGCGTGAGCCGCGCACGGGAAATCCGGACTGCTAAACATTACTATCGGTTTGACGACATAGCTATCCCGTTTACTAACAACTTTTTATGAAATAGTTGTACTTTTTGACGGCGTAATCGGGGCGTTAGCGGCGGTTGGGACGGGACTACCGGGGGTTTGGGAAGTGTCGTATTCTCCGACGCTTCCGTCGTCGCGCTGATCGCGCTTCATCGACGAAAGGCGACGGAAAAGCAGGCCCAGGTCGATGAAGCCGCCGATGCCAAACCAGACCAGCGTCACCGCGGCCACGAGAATGGGGAGGATGATTCCGACGATCAGCCAATACGTTGCCCAAACGGCGGTGGGCCAGGGGTGGATCAGGTTCCAGATGGTGCCGACCACCACGACGGCCAGCCAGAACATGGACCAGAAGAAGATCCCCCCCGAGACGATTTTGTCGGCGAGAGTGAAGTCGGCGTCGAAGCCGAGGAGGCTGGACCAGTTGAGCCTTCGGGGGCGCCGGGGCGTGGGCGATTGAGGCGGCGTCAGGGCGGCCGGGGCCGCCAGGTCATCTTTGAGCGCGTATCGGCCGCGGTGCAGCATCCGGTCCATGTCGAAATCCTCGCGGCAGGTGAGCAGGGCGACGAGGACGTAAATCGCCACCGAAGCGGCGGCGGCGATGAAGCGGGCCTGGTTGCCGTTGAAGTCGAAGTATTTGGAAAGGGAGGGGAATGCGTGGACGATCAAG